>NZ_CANRPM010000007.1 GCF_947632445.1 uncultured Bacteroides sp.
GTTTCTGTCCCCCCCCCCCCGGTGGTTTGATTCAGTTTCAATTGTTTTTCATGTGCTGTCTTGTACTTGTTGATTCCTTTCTTATAGTTAGGTGTATAACGATAACGCATATCCCGAAATAGTTCGCTGTCACCCAAATCGTACACCAACGTTGATAGAGGTACCTCAATTGTAAGCCCGGCATACGCTTCGGTGTTAGGATTCGCTTTAATAATAGAGTCAAGCGAAACTTTGTATAGTTTTGCCACATCAGCAAATGTTTCGCTTTTCTGAATGGTATGAGGACCAGCATAGACAGACGATACACAAAGAAATGCTAATAAATAACCAATGAATCTCATCGCATCAATCAGTTTGTATTACAAGATACGTTGAAATGCGCCAAAAGTCGGATGGATTTTTGACTGTCAACGTGAATTCCCGGTTCCCTGTAGTCGTGATTTCATAGGAAGAAGTAGGCATGTTTGTCAGTATCCTCGGACGTTTGGCAGTGAAGCTAACTTCGCGCCACTTTCTGATGTCCACTTTTGCGAACTTGCTTCGGTCAAGCGCAGCATCCGCCACAATCTTTCCTTTCTTCAATATGCCCTTACGCTTCAAGTCATCTTTCGAACCTATAAGCACATATCCATTGTTCAGTATTGCGTCTTGGCGGGCAAGAGCTTCGCCTTGTCGTTGAGTACGTTGGTTTAATTCACTGATAGTTGCGGTTTGCGTATTTATTGTTAACCTCTGCGATTCTACCTGCTCCTGCAAACGAACTATATCCACATTCTTTTTTTCGAGTTCTTCTTTTAATTGTGCAATTTGAATGTTCTTTGTGTTCAGTTGCTCCTTAAGATGAGAAATCAAGCTTAACGATTGGGCATTTGAATTGTTGCTTTCAGAAAGTTGTTTTTCCAACTGCCTAATTTTATCACCTTGTTTTTTCAGTAATGCTTCAAAACGCATAAGGTTATGTTTTACATTTTCTTTCGTAATGGGCATTTCTTCATTATTATTATTAAAGAAAATCATATTTTCTTGGTAGGCGATAGAATCCAAAGTCTCATTTAGAGTCTCTATAGTTTTACTGTAGCTGTCAAGTCTTTCGATTTGTTTCCTATTTATCTGGCGCAAAGAGTCACGTTTTTCAACCAGTTTTATTACTTCACTGCCAGAATTGCCACAGCTACATACTAAAAGAGGAACAACACACATTGATAGTAAAGATGTTATTTTACTTGTCATATTTGTCTATTTTTTAGGCTGATAAATCATAAGTTGTATTCCGACAGTAAGTGAGCTTGTCGGTTTGGTCTTTTGCGGTAAATCATTCCATTCAATAATTTGTTTTGGAGTAACATTATATTTAGATGACAATTTTTCCAAATTTTCTCCTTTTGAAACCGCATGGAATATAACAACAAATTGTGGCTGTTGATTTTCAACAGTTGTAGTATCAGACACACTTTCTTCTATGATTTCAATAGGGGTAATAATGTCAGATATTCCGCTTCTATACCTTATCATAAAAACCTCGGATTTGTCTAATACCACTTCACTTATATTTCCTTTTCCTATTAATCCACTAATACCCGCACCTTTAGATTTTACGGAATAATGAATATTGCTTTCTGTTATTTTTATATTATCAGCAGCAATCTCTACTCCTCGAATAAGATAGATAACATCGTTTCGTTTTGCATCTGCACGCTTGGACTCGCCGGTAAAGCGTTTCCCATCTGGAGTTATATACACATTACCTTGTTTTTCAATATAGACCATAAAAACATCTTTTGATGCAACCTCGTGTTGAGTACCAGTTTTATCACCAATGTAACCGAAAATAATCTTATCATCGGTTATCTGATATAATTTAACATCAGTTTCTCGACCATTTCTAAAAATGATATGATCATAAGCCATACATGTACTACTAATTGCCAAGAATATAAATCCCAATAATAATGTAACGTAACGTCTCATCTTGATTGTTTCCATTAATTTTGTATCAAACATCCGTCTCTTTGCAAGAAGCGGATTTTCGATGCAAAAATATAAAATTTATATATAGCAAATCATTGGGATATAAAATTTTTTATAAGTTGTATTCAAAGACATATTTTTTCTTAACATAAAATATTCAGAAAGTTTGATGCTGTTGATTTACAGCATGTTATATCAAATATACATTTTTTGCAAAGAGACAGATATTTTTGTCTGACAAATAAACTTCTTATAGGTCTTTAATAATTAGTTCGTTTGCCTTGTCTATGGCGTAAGTGTCAATCGAGGTGGAATATATCTGCGCGGTGGTAATGGAATCATGCCCGAGTGCGTCCGAGAACATTGACTGGTACATTTTTCGACTTGGAGATGGTCGCTTAGATATGGTGGTTGACATACGACGTGAGTGTAATGGGTAACTTTATCATTTTGGCTATGATTTTAAGGGACTTGTCCATGCGGCGCAACGTCGTTCTCATACAGCCTGCATTTGTTCTTTTCGGGACGGGTTATGACTGGAAGTAGATACGGAGATTCCTGTTCGAGTGGCGGTCAATTATTTCCTTTGTCTGTTTGATGACTTTAATATGCAGCAACTGGCTGGTCTAATGGTAGCGATATGTCAACATGCCGTTTTGAATGTCGGTCTTCTTTAGGAAGAGTTTGGAAATGACGGGAAAGGGAAAAGTTTTCAGGCTGTCTCGAAATAATAGTCAGTTTTCATTTTGAGACAGCCTAAAAAGGAAAATCTGTTCTTGACAAGGAAGGGTACGCGTCAGCGTCCGCTGTCGGCAATCATCTTTCGGATCTTGTTGTTCAAGTCATCGGCGGCTATAAGTTGTTCTAACGTGAGATGCATGCGGTAGCGCCAATAATGGTGTGGGTTGGCTGGTACATTGATGCGCTCTTCGGCTACATTTGGGTTGCGCAGTTTCCCGTCGACAGACATCCAATCTTGGAAGGAAAGGATGCTGAGCATAGAGTTGCTTGTTAAATGGGCGCGTACCATTTGTTCGCATAATTCGGGTGTAGCCATGGCCGGGGCAGTACCATAGTGCCTTAGGACGTGGTTGTAGTAGCGCTGCGTCTGCTGGGCGTCTTCCTCCCACCAGCCGCGCAGGGTGGACATGTCGTGGGTGGAGATGGTGCAGACAGAACGGTAGGGATATTTTTCTGGATGTCCGAATTCTTGGCTGGGGCTCTTGGGCATGCGTTGTATCTCAAGCGAGAGGATGCGCAGCTCGTTCATCACCCATTCCACACAGGTGGGAATCATACCGAGGTCTTCGCCGCAGACGAGCATGCGGGTAGACTGCGTCAGTTGTGGGAGTTTCTTTATGGCTTGCTGTGCCCAAAAGTCGTTGTGGCGGTGGTAATAGTATTGGTCGTAGAGGCGGTTGAAAGCGGCTTTCTCCCAGTCGTTCAGCGAGTGGTAAACGTGGTCGTGCTGCACGCCGATTCGCGGATGGTATTTTGAGGAATCATTGCGGTCGGGTACGAACAGGACGTCACTGATGAGGGCGTAAAGATTGTCGCGTATCCAGACACTATCGTTGTCGGTTTTGCCGTCGAAGTAGGCTTCCACCTTGCGCTGTGTGTCGAACTCGGGACGCATACGGTAGACTTCCCACGTGTTGGTGGGTTCGATGAAGGTCTGCTTCACGTATTCAGTGTGCGGGCCGAACATCTGTCCGAGGAAGTATTCGTGGATGTAGGGCTTCAGGAATTCAGGACGGAAATTGAGACCGTAGCTCTCGATCTCTTCACGCGTCATGGGCAGGGCGGGGGCAAACTGTCCCAACAGACCGTGGACGGCGTCCATTGGGATTTCCCAAATGCGGAAGAAGCCGAGGATGTGGTCAATGCGGTAGGCGTCGAAGTATTCGGACATCTTACAGAAGCGCTTCATCCACCAGGCGTAGCCGTCCTGTTCCATGACATCCCAGTTGTAGGTGGGGAAGCCCCAGTTCTGTCCATTAATAGAGAAGTCGTCGGGCGGGGCGCCAGCCTGCCCGTTGAGGTTGAAGTAGTGAGGTTCCTTCCAGGCCTCAACGCTGTTGCGACTGATGCCGATGGGAATGTCACCCTTGAGTACCACGCCATTGGCACGGGCATGACGGGTAGCGGCCAACAACTGACAATGGAGCTGGAATTGGATGTAGTAATAGATGGCGATATGTGGATAGTCGGTCGACCGAGGATTGCACAGGGTGTCAATGTCTTTTGGGTGGTAATCGCTGTAGCGTGGCCACTCGCGGAAGTTAGGTGTCCGGTAGGCATCGCGTAGGTAACTGAATACGGCGTAGGGCTGAAGCCATTCCTTGTTGGCCTTGAAGAAGGTACGGAAGGTTTCGGATGCCAGTACGGCCTCGCCTTCTTGCGCGAAGATTAGTCGGAAGTATTCCCGCTTGGCCTCGTTGACGGCTTCGTAGTCGACGGTAGGTAGGGCGTTCAGTTTCTTGCGCCGCTGTTCGAATTGCTCCATCTTTTTGCGGTCGTTCAGGGTTCCCAACTGCCGCAGGTCGGTGTACATAGGATGGAAGGCGTAGATAGAAATACTGTTGTAGGGGTAGGAGTCGGTCCACGAGTGGGTCATAGTTGTGTCGTTGATGGGAAGTATCTGTACGACCTTCTGGTGGCTTAAAACGGCCCAGTCAATCATCTTTATCAGGTCACCGAAGTCTCCCACACCAAAGCTACCTTCGGAGCGGAGGGAGAATACAGGGATAGCTGTGCCAGCGCCCTTCCATATGGGCAAGTTGAAGTAGACGTAGCGGTCGCCTACGACCAATGTTTCGGCGTCGCCCAGTTTCGGATTGGCTAGGTAGCGGTTGGGATTGTTTTCCCAAGCCACGACGCGTCTTTCTTCTTTTTTATAGAGAACAAATTTGTATTCCAACGGGAAGGTCAGGCCGGAAGCGTCGATTTCCACCTGCCATTCGGGGAAATTGGCATCGCTCATCTGGATGGCTTTATCGGGATTCCATCCGCCTAAGGCGTCCACGTTGCCACAGACAGCCAGTGTATGTCCGCTGTCGATGCAGGGCGCGTAGGCTTTGAAGACTAAGCTGCGTTGGTATCCCGAAGGAGCTGTTTTGCGGTCGTGGTGGGCTAAGATCGATTCGGTGAAGGCCGAGGTGTAGAAATATTGCTGTTCCGGCAGGTTCTTCCAACTGTCTTCCATACGATAACTCTTAGCAGGATCGTCGGAGACATATAAGGTACGCGGCAGGTTGTTCCATTCGTTGCGGATGGCTTGTCCGTCACGGTAAACGTGGTAACTGTAATGAATTTCTTTCGATTCGGGTACTTTGACTTTGATTTCCGCTGTCCAGTGTATGCCGTCCACTGTGTGCATGGGAACGGCATATCCAGGTACGCTACTTCCTAATTCGGGAACGGAACCCAAGACTCTGATTTCCTCTCCCCAACTGGTACGATATTCGATATTGAATATAAGTATCATATTATTAGATTTATGTGAATGACAATAGCTACATTGACTATGCAAGTATAGAAAATATTCTTCATAGTCATGCAGCTATCGTTGTCCTATATTTTAAAATCCTATGCAAACGTTTGTGTTTGTCACCTGTTTATCCGCAGCGGGAAGCGCCGCAGGTCTTGCAGATGAGACAGCCTTCCTGGTAGACGAGAGTCTCGTTACCGCAGTTGGGACATGTCTGGCCTTTGACCTCGGTGCCGTCAAGTACGTACTTCTTCAGGGCACGTTCCACACCATTCTTCCAGGTGTTGATGTTTTCGCTATCAAGTTGCAGGGAGCTTACCAGCTTGATGACCTGCTCGATAGGCATGCGGTAGCGTAGTACACCAGAGATAAGCTTGGCGTAGTTCCAGTATTCCTTATTGAACTTCTCGGACAGACCTTCGATGGTGACCTTGTAACCGCGCTTGTTTTCGAATTGGAAGTCGTAGCGCGACTTACCGTTTTCGTCGACGTTCTTGATGATGTGGCCCAAAACGACATTCTTGGGGAGGACGATTCCTTCGTCATCATCGAGTACACCGGTGAATATCTCATAGGGATGTCCGTTGAGCAGGCCCACGAAAGCCACCCATTTTTCTTTGTTGTTCTGGAAGCGTACCACTTCTGCGTCGAGCACTTTAGGGCGTATTTCGACAATCGTAGGCGGTTTACAGGGGGGCAGTTCGTCTTTCTTGTCGCTCTTGGTGGAGATGAGCACCCCCGAACGTGAACCGTCTCGGTAGACGGTACATCCCTTGCAACCCGAACGCCAAGCTTCTATGTAAAGGCGATTGACCAATTCTTCGTCGACGTTGTTGGGTAGATTGATGGTGACGCTGATGGAGTGGTCTACCCACTTTTGTATGCGTCCTTGCATCTTGACTTTCATCAGCCAGTCTACGTCGTTAGACGTGGCTTTATAATAAGGTGAGCGTGTCACCATCTCATCAATTTCCTCTTGAGTGTAGCGCTTGGCAGGGTTGAGGCCCTGGGCTTCCATCCAGGTGACGAATTTCGGGTGGAACACTACATATTCTTCGAATGCGTCACCGGTTTCGTCTACAAAGTCGATGCGGACGTTGGTGTCATTTGGGTTTACCTTACGGCGGCGTTTGTATACCGGTAGGAACACGGGTTCGATGCCCGAAGTGGTCTGTGTCATCAGGCTGGTGGTACCGGTAGGAGCGATGGTGAGGCAGGCAATATTGCGTCGGCCATATTTGGCCATGTCCTCGTAGAGGTCAGGATCGGCTTCGCGTAGGCGGTTGATGAACGGGTTGTCCTTTTCACGTTCTGTCTCGTAGATTTCAAAAGCTCCGCGTTCCTTTGCCATCTCAACCGATGAGCGGTAAGCGCTCAAGGCGATGGTTTTATGCACCTGTTCGGAGAATGTAGTTGCTTCTTCCGTGCCGTAGCGCAGGTTCAAAGCTGCCAGCATATCACCTTCGGCTGTGATACCTACACCGGTGCGGCGTCCCTGGCCGCTTTTTTTGTAGATCTTTTGCCATAGGGTGCGTTCTGTTTCTTTGACAGCGTCGCTTTCCGGATCGGAATCTATTTTTTCTATGATCCGTTCGATCTTTTCCAGCTCCAAGTCGATGATGTCATCCATAATTCGTTGTGCCAGGGCGACATGCTTCTTGAACAGTTCGAAGTCGAAATAAGCGTCGGGCTTGAATGGATTGATTACATAGGAATAGAGATTGATGGCCAGTAGGCGGCAGGAATCGTACGGACAGAGGGGAATCTCACCGCAGGGATTGGTAGAAATAGTGCGGTAGCCTAAATCAGCATAACAGTCAGGGACAGACTCACGGATAATGGTGTCCCAGAATAATACGCCAGGTTCGGCAGATTTCCATGCGTTGTGAACTATCTTCTTCCATAGGGTGCTGGCGTCTATAGTTTTCTTTACAAGCGGACTGGTACTGTCGATGGGGTATTGTTGCACATAAGGAGTACCGTTAACGGCAGCTTCCATGAATGTGTCGTCCAGTTTCACCGAAACGTTAGCACCGGTCACTTTGCCTTCGGTCATCTTGGCGTCGATGAATGCTTCCGAATCAGGGTGTTTGATGGAGACGCTCAGCATCAAAGCACCACGGCGTCCGTCTTGTGCTACCTCGCGGGTAGAGTTCGAATAGCGTTCCATGAAAGGAACCAAACCGGTGGAAGTGAGAGCCGAATTCTTTACTGGAGATCCTTTGGGACGGATGTGGGAGAGGTCATGGCCAACGCCGCCGCGTCTTTTCATCAGCTGTACCTGCTCTTCGTCGATTTTGAAGATGGCGCCGTAGGAGTCGGCTTCACCATCTACTCCAATTACAAAGCAGTTGGACAAGGATGCAACCTGATAGTCGTTCCCGATGCCTGTCATAGGGCTTCCTTGCGGAACGATATATTTGAAGTGATCCAGCAACTTGAATAGTTCGTCGGCGCTCAAGGCATTGGGATACTTAGTCTCAATACGGGCCACTTCGTTTGCAATACGCCAATGCATGTCTTCCGGTGACTTTTCGTAAATATTGCCGAAGGAGTCTTTGACGGCATATTTGTTCACCCATACTCTGGCGGCCAGTTCATCGCCTTGGAAGTATTGTAAAGATGCTTCAAAAGCTTCCTGATAAGTAAAAGTTCTCTTTTCCATGATGGTATATTCTTTTAGATTTCATTGATTCAATTAGCAATATTGTAGAAGTTTCGCCATTAGCAAACAAATGTGTTTGCAAATCTATGAATGTTTCTCCATACAGCAAAATAAATACTCATGTTTTTATCAACATATTGCAAGTTTCTTGTTTATAACTGTTATGTATTTGTTTTTTAGCAGTTTACTGTTTTTGGTTATATAGTAAAGTTTTCAAAAAAAGAAAAGTAATAAGTATGTGAGAGTGTTTCGAATTGTTTTTTAGGTATAAAGTGGACGAAGATTGTGGTTGGAAAGATGGTAGTTATTTAAATCTTTTATATATTTGCAGAAAAAAGGGAAAGTATGGAAAGCTTGAAACAGAGAAAAACAATCCGTAAATATCAGCAGAAAGACATTTCTGCCGATTTGTTAAATGATTTACTCGAAATGGCATTTCGTGCGTCAACTGTTGGAAACATGCAAGCCTATAGTGTGGTGGTGACCCGTGATGCTGACCGGAAAGTCAAACTGGCTCCAGCACATTTCAATCAACCAATGGTGACGGCTGCGCCGGTTGTACTCACTTTTTGTATAGACTTGAACCGGTTTAGTAAATGGTGTAGGCAACGTCAGGCTGAGCCGGGGTATAATAACTTTGAATGGTTTGTGACAGGGGCAGTCGATGCTCTGTTGGCTGCCCAGACATTTTGTGTGGCTGCCGAGGAAAAAGGACTGGGTATTTGCTATCTGGGCACTACTACCTATAATCCTCATTTAATTATTGAAGCACTGGAATTACCTGAATTGGTGTTTCCCATTACGACGGTTACCGTGGGATGGCCGGCTGAGGATCCTTCACAAGTTGACCGTTTGCCATTGGAAGCGGTGGTTCATGAAGAAGTTTATCACGACTATACGCCTGAAGATATTGATCGTTTGTATGCTTATAAAGAATCGCTGCCTGAGAATAGGCAGTATGTAACAGAAAATGGTAAAACGACTTTGGCTCAGGTCTTTACGGATGTCCGCTATACGAAAAAGGATGCAGAGGCTATGTCGGAATTGCTATGGGGTGTAATGAAAAAGCAGGGATTTTGATCCCTGCTTTTTCATTGTTATGAGTTTGCCTTATCTTATTGCTGTTTCAAAGCTGTCTGTATCTCTTCTAACTCGGCCTGGCAACTTTTACTTACTTCTTTCAGTTCACTGATAGTCTTGCAGGCGTGTAGAACGGTTGCATGATCTTTATTACCTATTAAGGAACCGATTTTGGCCGTTGAAAAGTCGGTATAGTTCTTTGCCAAATACATGGCAATCTGTCGTGCCTGTACCACTTCCCGCTTTCTGGATTTTGTATGGATAGCGCTTGTGTCCAGACCGAAATGCTTGCATACTGTGTTAATGATATTGTCTATCGTTATGGTTTTACTTTCGTTTTGAGTAACTTTGTGTACAATCCGTTGAGCCAGTTCCAAATCTACATCTTTATTATAGATAGTTGAATGGGCCATGATGGAAATAATGATACCTTCCAGATCGCGCACACTTTCACTTACGTTTTCAGCGATATAATTAATAACTTCCGAGGGAAATTGTAAACCGTCACGGCGTATCTTATTGTGTAAGATGTTTTTGCGCAGTTCTATAGTAGGCTTTTCGAGTTCAGCTACCATACCCCACTTAAAACGAGTAACGAGGCGTTCTTCCATACCTTGCAGAAGTACGGGAGCACGATCCGAAGTCAAGATGAGCTGTTTGCCGTTTTGGTGCAGATGGTTGAAGATATGAAAGAACGTATTTTGAGTTTTGGTAACTCCGGCGAATTCCTGAATATCATCAATGATCAGCACATCAATTGTCTGGTAGAAATTAATGAAATTGTTAGTCGTATTGTTGCGTACGGAGTCTGTGTATTGCACCTGAAACAAGTGGGCCGAAACGTATAATACACGTTTTTCTGGGTAAAGTTCCTTGATCTTGATTCCGATGGCATTGGCAAGGTGTGTTTTTCCTACGCCTGATGCTCCGTAGAAGAACAGCGGGTTAAAAATGGTCTTAGCCGGATTAAGCGCAACAGCTTCTGCCACACTACGTGACAGTTTATTACTTTCTCCCTCTATGAATGTGTCGAAATTGTAATCTCTATTCAAATGAGGGTCAAGTTCTGCTATTTTAGAGGGCTGCGGAATGTCTTTGGTTGTAGCTTTGCGTATGGTAGACACCGAAGTGGATGAACCGGAATGAGTAGGAAGAGGAACAGCTGTAGGCGGGTTTTTAACCACCATCACACTGTACATCAATTTGGTTCTTTCGCCAAATACCTTATGGATTGTTTGGCGCATCAAATCCAAGAATTTCTCTTCCAGAAATTCATAAAAGAATTGGCTCGGCACCTGCAATACCAAAGTATCGTTCTCAAATTTTAATGGAACGATTGGACAAAACCAAGTTTTATATGTCTGTTCAGGAACGTTGTCGCGAATGATGTCGAGACATGTGTTCCATAGTCCGACATGATTGTTTTTACTCATAGCGGCTATCTACATTTATCAATTTAGCAAAACTTCTATGTTTGCAAAAATGGGCATCTTATTTAAAAAAAACAAATTTGTTTTTTCTTGGTTTTTTCAATCAATAAATAAGGCCTTTATTCTCAGCTATTTATTACCTGATATGCAAACAATCCTTTGAGAAGGGTGTTGTTTTTTTAAATGACTTGTAGATTAGTCTATTACGAATGTCTATGTAAATCTATGCGACTTTTATTCTTTTGGGCAGAATAGCTTTAATGCTTTGAATTTCCCTATTTTCTTAGCTTTTTGCTGCTTCTGCCAAAATTTTATTTATTTAGATGAATTCTATATAGTTTTTCCCTATTTGTCTTTTTTGCCAAAAAGTGAGAAATGGACATAACGCTTGGGGTGAGCTTTCAAGTCTTCAAGTAAACTTGCTGCATTGGCAGTTGTTGCATTCAGGTTCTGATAAAATTGTGGGTCGTTTAGCAGTAATCCTACAGTGTTATCTTTGCTGTTCAGCTTGTCTGTTAATGTTCGTATGTTAGCCAGTGTAGAGTCTACTTTTTGCATGGCTGCAGTATAATCAATTTGCTTGAGGTTGTCGGACATAACGATGAAATTATCGCTGAGGGTATTCAGCTTGCCCGTCAGTTGCGGAATGTCGTTGCTCATGAGTACCTTCAATTGCTTGCTGGTAGCATTCATGTTAGCCGTCAGTTCTTCGATATTCTTTAAAGATACAGGAATGGCCGGATTGGCTAATACAGTGTTAAGCGAACAGAGGATGGAGTCGAGCTTAGGCATCATTTGTTCAATCTGAGGCATCATGTTAGTTATTTTTTCCATCATTCCATTGTTTAAGTATCCAAGGATGGTATCACCTATTTGGTAACGTTCGCGCGGATTGTTGGCAAGTAGTAAATTCATGTGGACTCCTCCTAGCATTTCAGCAGCCAGTTCTGCACTGCTTCCTTTCGGTATACGTAATTCAGGATCTACGTCTATTTCGGCTACTACATTTCCGGGGGCGTCATAGCTGTAGTAGAGTTCGCGTACGAGTCCCACTTTATATCCATCAGCGTAGACCGGGCTGGATTTTGTGAGGCCGTTGACGTTTTGGAATTTGACATAAAAATAACTGGCGGGTTTGAACAGGTGAATACCTTTCAAATAGTTGATGCCATATACCAGTATGCATAGGGCTGCAATACTGGCAATACCTATTTTTACTTCTTTCGTAATATACTTCATGATGATTTTGTCTTTATTGAACGGTTATTTCTTGTTTTCTTTAAATTCGCGGATAGCAGTAGCTGTATCCATCTTTTTCCCGTTCTTGAAGGCAATGATGAATGCGTCTTTTATCCGTTTGGAAATATCCTTCTTTATGCGGAGTATTTCGTTGTAATTAGTGGACGAACCGTATGTGTATTTATACAGCCCGTTTTCTTTATAAAAATCTATGTTTTTGAGGCCTTTAAACTGTCTGTCTTTGGGTGACAAAGGCTTGGATGAGGTCAGAATTTGTACTTTGAAGACCGGGACTTGTTGGGTTGCTGCTTTCCGGGTCTGGGTAGAAGTTGCTGCAACAAGCGTCTTTTGGGGTGTAGTAGAAGCAGAGGTTGTACTGCTGCTTGGTTGCGAAGTCGTAGATTGCTGGAGTTTGACTTCAGGCAGTGTGTCCCCTTTGCTTTCTTCCAATCTCATTTTCTGTTCTTCTTTATATGTGAGAAAAGCTTGGAAGATACTGTTTGCCAATGCTTTCTTTCCGACTTCACTATTCAGATAGCGTTCTTCTGTCGGATTGGAGATGAATCCAAGTTCAACTAAGATGCTAGGCATCGCGCTGGCTTTCAGGACAAGAAAGCCAGCTTGATGTACGCCTCGATCTATGCGTTTTCCGGTTTGCTTGAATTCTTTCTGTACTAATGAAGCTAAGTGGACGCTTTGCGACATATATTTGTCCTGCATGAATTCGAAGATAATATACGATTCCGCAGAGTTGGGATTAAACCCGGCATAGCGGGTTTTATAGTCATCTTCGTATAAGATTACGGAGTTTTCGCGTTTGGCTACTTCCAGGTTAGCGTCCGATTTAGCCAGACCTAATGTCCAAGTAGAAGCACCTTGCACACTTTTATTTCTTCCGACAGAGTTGGTATGAATCGAGATAAACAAATCGGCTTTGGCTTCGTTGGCAATTTCTGCTCGGCGGGCTAATGGAATAAATACATCCTTATTGCGGGTATAGATAACGCGTGTGTCAGAGCATTGTTCGTTAATCAGTTTACCCAGTTGAAGGGCGACGCTAAGGTTGATGTTCTTTTCCTTGGATATTTTTCCGACAGCTCCCGGGTCGTGTCCTCCATGACCGGCGTCGATGACTACAACGAACTTCTTGGATAGGGTGGCTGCCAAACATAGGTGCACGGGCAAGCAGACCATGCAAAAAGTAATATATAATATGTGACAAAGCCTGTTCAAACTTATCTATAATATGAATTACTCCGCAAATGTAGTGTAATTTTGCTGAAAACTTGTCGTATGTCCTAAGTTTTATTCTTTTTTCCCATTTATTTGTATACAATTTTTAGATGTTGGAGAGCATATTTCTCGTAAATAGGAGCTAATTTTGCACCGCCTAATTAGACTGAGTTGGTTAGAGAATTAAAATGGGTGTAATTTATGTTGGCTAATGCTTTTATTCGTTTTTTGAAAGACTGGACGCTCCCCGTGGCCATGGTAACAGGAACGTTAGCCTATTTCCTTTTTGCACGAGTGCCGGTGCTTGCTCCAGTCAAGCCTTTGGTTAACGCTTCGGTGGCAATTCTTACACCGGTGCTGATATTTATCCAATTGCTACTCACATTCTGCAAGGTTGATTTTGCAGATCTGAAGCCGAAAGTTTGGCATGGTTGGTTGCTCTTGTTCCAAACGGTTTCATGTCTTTTGCTGTCGGCATTGTTGATCTATTGTCCGATGAACGAACTTTATCGGGAAGTGTTCGAAGGGGCTATAGTCTGTCTGATATGTCCTACGGCTACTGCAGCGGCGGTTATTACGGGTAAATTGGGTGGAAGTGCTGCTAGTTTGACTACCTATACCCTGATGTCCAATCTGCTGGCAGCTGTTGCTGTTCCGTTAGCTTTTCCGTTGATAGAGCCTCATGCGGATGTGACTTTCTGGTTGGCTTTTCTGAAAATCCTTAGCAAAGTTTTTCCACTTCTGCTTTGTCCGTTTCTGTTGGCATGGCTCTTGAGGAGTTGGTTGCCTGCTGTTCATCAGTGGCTATCGGAACGACATACGGCCGCTTTCTACCTGTGGGGCGTGGCTTTGGCAATTGTTTCTGGTCAGACTGTTCGCTCGTTAGTCAACAGTACGGCTCCAGGATATGTGGAGGTGCTGATTGCTTTGGCCGGACTGGTGGCATGTTGCACCCAGTTCTATTTGGGTAAACGTATCGGCGGGCATTATAAGGAACGAATCAGTGGTGGTCAGGCATTGGGCCAGAAGAATACCGTGTTGGCTATCTGGATGGCTTATACTTATTTGAATCCTCTTTCTTCGGTAGGCCCTGGCTCCTACGTGTTGTGGCAAAATATTATTAACAGTTATCAGTTGTGGAAGAAAAGGAAAACTGATTTATCCGAGGATGTGCAAAATAGTTAGGGAATAATTTGTACTTTTGTCGTCGAAAAGGTTGTGCTTACGCTTGCTCCTTTCGTTGAAGTTATAATAATGCAAGAGTAAGGAGAGGGTGTAGGCAGATAATTTTGTGAAAGTTATGTCATGAATCCAGTTGAAATTATTGATAAATTTTATCAGGAGGGTAGTGAATTGCGCCATATCCTGCTGACTCATAGTCGTTCGGTTGCTGACAAGGCTTTGCAGATTGCCGACAGACATCCTGAGTTGCAGGCGGACAGAAATTTCTTGTATGAAGCTGCTATGTTGCACGATATTGGCATTTTTCTGACCGATGCTGACGGCATTTTCTGTAAAGGCGACAAACCTTACATTTGTCATGGATATTTGGGAACTGACCTGATGCGTAGTGAAGGTTATCCACGTCATGCGTTGGTTTGTGAGCGGCATACGGGGGCTGGCTTGTCGCTCGAACAGATTATAGAACAGCAACTACCTGTACCTCATCGTGATATGCTTCCTGTCAGTATAGAGGAGCAGATTATTTGTTTCGCTGACAAGTTTTATTCGAAGACCCGTCTCGACCGTGAAAAGACGGTAGAGAAAGCACGGAATAGTCTGGAAAAATATGGTGCGGAGGGTTTAGCGCGTTTCGACCATTGGTGCGAACTCTTCTTGTAGCTATCTAATTTTCATTAAAAAGAGCGGGCAATCCATCTATTTTGTTTATTTTTGCTGCCTCCAAGCATATAACCGTATGTTTATTTTTGAGCATTGAAAGTAAAGACAACCATATCATTCTTATTATTGTTTCTTTTGCTGATTATTTCTGCTGAAGCCGAATCGCAGCGCAGGAGCAGGAAGGTTTCGCTTCCAAGAAATCAAAAGGATTCGTTACAGGTAGGCGACACGTTGAGCAATGATTCCATACCTGTCGATACGTTGGCGTCCAAGGAGAAAGACGGGCTCGATGCGCCGGTGACCTATGAAGCGACGGACTCCATTGTATTCACGCAAAATGGTTTTGCCCATCTGTATGGAAACAGTAAAGTGAATTATCCACAAGCCGAACTGACTGCCGCCGTCATTACCATGAATATGGACAGTAGTACGGTCTATGCCCATGGCGTGGAAGACTCATTAGGCGTAATGCAGGGTACACCTGTTTTTAAGGATGGCGAGACGCCTTACGAAACCAACACCATCCGCTATAACTTCAAGAGTAAGCGAGGTATCATCAGTAACGTGGTGAGCCAGCAAGGGGAGGGATACGTGACGGGCAACAATGCCAAGAAGGGAACGGGTAACGAGATGTATATGAAGGATGGGAGATATACAACCTGCGATAACCACGAACATCCTCACTTCTATATGCAGATGACTTATGCCAAAGTACGTCCTAAGAAGAACGTAGTGACCGGACCTGCCTATCTGGTGGTCGAGGATGTACCTTTGCCTTTGGCGGTTCCGTTCTTTTTCTTTCCTTTTTCCAGCAGCTACTCATCAGGTTTTCTGCCGCCTACCTATATGGACGACTCCAGTCGCGGCTTCGGTCTGACGGACGGAGGTTATTACTTTGCTATCAGTGACGAGATAGACTTAAAGCTGCGTGGCGACATCTTTACAAAGGGTTCGTGGGCGCTGAATGCCGAGAGCAACTATGTGAAACGATACAAGTACTCAGGCCTTTTCCAGGCTAACTACCAAGTGACGAAGACAGGTGACAAAGGTTTGCCTGATTATGCCGTATCCAAGGACTTCAAGATTGTATGGAGTCACCGCCAGGATGCAAAGGCTAATCCGAACTCCACTTTCTTGGCCAGTGTGAACTTCTCGACCAGTAGTTACGAACAGACCAACATCGGAAACCTGTACAACTCGCAAGCCATGACGCAGAATACCAAGACTTCGAGTATCAGCTATACCCGAAACTTTCCCGAACAGAAGCTGACAATCTCGGCTACGTCGAACATTGCGCAGACCATGAAGGACTCCTCGGTATCAGTTACTTTGCCGGATTTGACCATCTCCCTCAGCAACATCTATCCTTTCAAGCGCAAGAAGGCAGTGGGCGAAGAACGTTGGTATGAAAAGATTTCTGTCCGCTATACAGGCCGTTTCAAGAATAGCATCAATACTAAAGACTACCTTCTTTTCAAGTCGAATTTGATAAAGGATTGGGAAAACGGCATGCAGCATGAAGTTCCCGTCAGTGCCACGTTTACTCTTTTCAAGTATTTCAACCTGACGCCCTCTGTCAATTATACCGAACGGTGGTACACCCGTAAAATTACAAGAGGCTGGGATGAAGTAGCCCGCAGAGAAGTGAATACAGATACTATTTATGGTTTTCACCGTGTCTACAATTATAATGCCAGTCTCGGCTTGAACACCAAAATCTATGGTATGTATAAGCCTGTCTTCCTGCCGAAGAAAGCCATTCAGATACGTCATGTCATCACCCCTTCTATTAGCCTTAGTGCTGCGCCCGACTTCACGACGTCACGCTATGGCTATTATGATACCTATTATCGTCCGAATAGCAACGGTACGCAAGATACAGTAAAGTATTCCTATTATGCTAACCAAATGTATGGTGTACCGAGCGGAGGGAAGCAGGGAAACATCACGTTCAGCATTTCCAATAACCTGGAAATGAAGTATAAGGACAAGAATGACTCTATCAAGAAAGTCAGCCTGATTGACGAACTGGGAGCAAGCCTTTCCTATAATATGGCTGCTACGACAAGGCCATGGAGTGACCTGACATTGAACGCACGATTGAAACTGACAAAGAGCTATACATTCAGTATGAGCTCTACGTTCAAAACCTATGGTTATAAATTCAACGAACAGGGTAATGTCGTAGATAATGATCGTACCGAGTGGTCTTATGGCCGTTTTGGTATTTTCCAAGGTTATAGTTCTTCTTTCAGTTATACATTCAACAATGACACTTGGAAGAAACTCAAGGCTTTTTTTACAGGTGAGAAAGACGAGGAGGAAGGAAAAGAGGATGGCGAAGGAACGGAAGTCTCCGAAACGGGTGAAGAAGGTGAAGAGGCTGTGGCAGCAGGCTTGCCCAATAAGAAGAAAACGGAGAAGGCAGCGGTAGACGATGACGGTTATATGGCTTTCAAGATGCCTTGGTCTATTAATGTAAACTATGGCTTTGGTATTACTGAAAACCGCAGTGCGGATATCAACAAGAAAACAATGCGTTATCCTTATAAATATACACAAAATCTGAGTATCAACGGCAATATCAAGATATCCAACAAGTGGGCCATCAGCTTCAATTCGGGCTACGACTTCGATGCGAAAGAGATTGTGCAGACGGCTTTCAACATTACGCGCGACTTGCACTGTTTCAGTATGTCAGCCAGCCTTTCACCTTTTGGGCGTTGGAAATATTACAACTTTACCATTCGCGCCAATGCCAGCATCCTTCAGGATCTGAAGTGGGAGCAGCGTAGCCAGACGCAGAGCAACATCCAGTGGTATTAAAATCTATCGGTTAGGGGATGACCTATATCTGATGCCGTGTTGACTGAATGAAGTCAACCTAAACTTCGCACCTTCGTGATATTTCATATTAAGCCGAATTTTATGTCCCCGCAACGATACAACACCTGTCTTTAATTGCTATCTTTGCCACACGATAACCAAGTAAAAAAGCATGATGAAATACTTTTCCAACCTACGCCAAAGCTGGCATCACTTCCTGCACAACGAAGAACTGAAACAGAAAATCTACTCCATTGTCTTCGAATCGGACACGCCGAACGGGAAGCTCTTCGACATCATCCTCAGCGGGAGCATCATCCTCAGTGTGCTACTCGTCATTCTGGATAGTATGCATTTCTTCCCCCATTCGGCTTATCTGGTGTTAAGAATATTGGAATATATACTCACACTGTTCTTTACCATCGAATACTTGGCACGCATCTATTGCCTGAAACAGCCGCGAAAGTACGTCTTCAGCTTCTTCGGCATCGTCGACTTGCTGGCCACCTTGCCTGTCTACCTGAGTTTTGTTTTTCACAGCACCCATTATCTGCTCGTCATACGTGCCTTCCGTCTTATCCGCATCTTCCGCATCTTCAAGCTCTTTACCTTCATCAACGAAGGCAATCTGCTGTTGCGTTCCTTGTGGATTAGTGCGCCCAAGATATTGATCTTCTTCTTTTTCGTGCTCATCTTGGTTACATCCATGGGCACGGTGATGTATGCCATCGAAGGCAACGTCCCCGATTCTCAGTTCAACAACATCCCGAATAGCATCTATTGGGCCATTGTTACCATGACGACAGTGGGCTACGGTGACATTACACCCGTTACACCTGTGGGCCGCTTCATCTCCGCTGTCATCATGCTTATGGGCTATACCATTATCGCCGTCCCTACGGGTATCGTTTCGGCCACGATGGTGAGCGAACACAAGAAATTGGAGAAGCGACGCTGTCCCCGTTGCCACCGCGATGGTCACGACTTCGAGGCTTCCTACTGCAAGTATTGCGGCGCGCAACTGAAAAAGCCCGAACCCGAAAAAGCCGCTGAGGAGCAGCAGGACGAACGCTTCTGACCATCCATTACGGCATGACGGAGTTCCAACGTACCCGACGCATCATCTGAAGCGGTGCCGAAACCGCCGGACAGGCATTGGCCCGACGATAAACAATACGCCCTTTTCCGCCAAAGAAAACAATGCTTTCGTATCTGAAAGACACTATTTTTTCTCCCGGAAAAGGGCGTATTAATCTGATGGGGACAGTTCCCCGTACTTTTTTAATCCAACTTGTGTATGATGAGTCCCGAACGCAGCTTGGGTTCAAACCACGTCGTTTTGGGCGGCATGATGTTGCCCGTATCGGCAATGTCCATCAGCTGCTTCATGCTGACGGGGTAGAGGGCCAGCGCTACCTTCATTTCGCCGCTGTCTACACGCTTTTTCAGCTCGCTTAGGCCACGAATACCGCCCACGAAGTCGATGCGTTTGTCCGAACGAAGGTCTTTGATGCCGAGTATCTCGTCCAGGATGAGGTTGGAGGAGATGGTGACATCCAGCACGCCGATGGGATCGTTGTCGTCGTAGGTACCCGGTTTGGCGGTCAGGCTATACCACTTGCCGTCCAGGTAGAGGGAGAAATTGTGCAGGCACGTAGGCTTGTAGATGTCCGTGCCTTTTTCTTCCACGATAAAGTTCTTGCTCACCGCTTCGAGGAATTGCATGGGTGTCAGGCCGTTCAGGTCTTTCACTACGCGGTTGTAGTCGATGATGGTCAGCTGGTTGGCAGGGAAACAGACAGCCATAAAGTAGTTGTATTCCTCGTCGCCCCGATGGTTGGGGTTCTGTCGGGCTTTCTCGGCTCCCACCAAAGCAGCCGCAGCGCTCCGATGATGTCCGTCGGCAATGTAGAGAGCAGGCATTTTGGCAAATTCGCGTGTGATGGTATCAATATCCTCCTGCCGATCGATGATCCAGAACGTATGTCCGAAGCCATCACCCGGAGCGATGAAGTCGTAGACGGGTTTCTGTGCAGCATAGCGGGCAATGATGGTGTCGAGCGTCTTGTTATCGGGATAAGCGAAGAACACGGGTTCGATGTTGGCATTGTTTACGCGGACATGCTTCATGCGGTCTTCCTCCTTGTCACGACGGGTCAACTCGTGTTTCTTGATGACACCGTTCATGTAGTCGGGCACGTAAGCACCCACCACCAGACCAAACTGCGTCTTGCCCTTCATGGTCTGGGCATAGATGTAATAGTTTTCCTTCTTGTCCTGCACCAGCCAACCTTTGTCCTGAAACATCTGGAAGTTCTCGGCAGCTTTCTGATAGACGCGCGGATCGTGCTCGTCGGTGCCTGCGGGAAAATCTATTTCGGGCTTGATGATATGATAAAGAGACATCTCATTCCCTTCGGCCTCGGTACGGGCTTCATCGGAGTTCAACACGTCATAGGGGCGTGAAGCCACTTTCTCCACCAGGTTTTGTGGCGGACGGATGCCTTTGAATGGTTTGATTGTTGCCATTTTACGGTTTCTGATACTGAATTAATATTATTTCTTGTTCACGCGGAATTTCTCACAGCCGTCTTTCAGGAAGCCTACAATCTGACGGGCGGCAGCGATGCCGGCATTGATGTTGGCTTCGGCAGTCTGGGCACCCATTTTCTTGGGGGTGGAGAAGTAACGGCCGGGGAACTTGGAGGCGAATTCTTCGTTGGCGGCGGGCATGATGTCAGTCATGTACTTCAGGTCGGGACGCTCTTCCATCAGCCGGATAAGCCCGGCTTCGTCGATGACTTCCTTGCGGGCCGTGTTTACCAGCAGACCGCCCTTCGGCATACGGCCTACGAGAGCGTGGTTGATGGAGTTCTTCGTCTCGGCGGTGGCAGGGATGTGCAGAGAAACGACGTCGCAAGTCGAGTAAAGCTCTTCGGCACTGGCAACTGCCTTTACGCCGTCGGCTTCAATCACTTCCTTGGGGCAGAAAGCATCATAGGCATAGATGTCCATGCCGAAGCCTTTGGCCACGCGCGCCACGTTGCGGCCTACGTTGCCGTAAGCGTGAATGCCCAGCTTTTTGCCTTTCAGCTCCGTGCCCGACGTGCCGTTGTACATATTGCGCACAGCCATCACCATCAGTCCGAAAGCCAGCTCGGCCACGGCGTTGGAGTTCTGTCCGGGTGTGTTCATTACGCATACGTTGTGGGCCGTAGCGGCTTGCAGGTCTACGTTGTCGACGCCTGCGCCGGCACGTACTACAATCTTCAACTGCCTGGCAGCATCGAACACTTCGGCGTCTATGATGTCGCTGCGAATGATGATGGCGTCGGCATCGGCCACCGCTTCCAGCAATTTAGCCTTCTCGCCATACTTTTCCAACAAGACCAGTTCGTAACCGGCTGCTTCTGTTTCTTTACGGATACCGTCGACAGCCACTTTGGCGAACGGTTTGTCTGTTGCTACTACTATTTTCATAAGGATAATGTGAATGTTTTAAACGGTTGAAAAAAGAACTCACCACAGAATACACCCATCATCACAGTCATCATTCTCCGTAAGAGTATCTGTGGCAATCTGTGCAATCTGTGGTGAATAGCGATTGTTTTATTTGGATGAATGGAGTTTCTCAAATTCCTGCATGCAGTCGATCAGGGCCTGTACGCTTTCTTTCGGCATGGCATTGTAGCAGGAAGCGCGGAAACCGCCTACCGAGCGATGGCCCTTGATGCCCACCATCCCTCTTTCGGTAGCGAACTTCAGGAAGTCGGCTTCCAGTTCCTTGTATTCGGGAACCATCACGAAGCAGATGTTCATGCGCGAACGGTCTTCTTTGGCGGCCGTGCCCACGAACAGCTTGTTGCGGTCGATTTCGCTGTACAGCATGTCGGCTTTCTCGATGGCGCGGCGTTCCATTTCCTTCACACCGCCCTGAGCCTTGATCCAGCGGAGGGTCAGCATGGCCGAGTAGACGGGAAGTACGGGAGGCGTATTGAACATGGAACCGCCGTCGATATGCGTCTGATAGTTCAGCATCGTCGGGATGTAGCGGGAAACCTTGCCTACGGCCTCATTCTTCACGATGACAAACGTCACGCCGGCAGGAGCCAGGTTCTTCTGCGCACCGCCGTATATACATATATATTTGGACACGTCGACGGGACGGGAGAAGATGTCGGACGACATGTCGGCAATCATAGGCACCGGAGAATCAATGTCTTTCAGGATTTCCGTACCGTAGATGGTGTTGTTCGTCGTGATGTGGAAATAGTCGGCATCCGTCGGGATGGTATAATCCTTCGGAATATAGGTATAGGTGGCTTCTGCCGAGCTGGCCACTTCTACGGCCTCGCCGAAGCCTTTGGCCTCCTTCAGGGCTTTCTTGGCCCATACGCCGGTATTCAGATACGCAGCTTTCTTTTCGAGGAAGTTATAGGGAACCATGCAGAACTGGGTACTGGCGCCGCCGCCCAGGAACAGGACGGAATACCCGTCGGGGATGTTCAGCAATTCCTTGAACAAATCGACGGCCTCGTCTATCACGGCCTGAAAATCTTTGGAGCGATGGCTGATTTCCATGACGGACAGTCCGCTGCCGTTAAAATCCAATACACCTTTAGCTGTTTCTTCGATGACCTCACGCGGAAGAATGGAAGGTCCCGCACTGAAATTATGCTTTTTCATTGTAGCAAATATTTTGGTTAATACGATGGTTAGTTATGTCTTACGACAGGGCGAAATTACGGATTAATTTCTATAATCCAAACTTTTCCATCTCTTTATCGCTTTTATGCAGGCAAAATGTTTTCCGTTTGATTGCTTTACACGCCGTTGCCGCTCCGTTTTGCCATGTAAGTATAGCAATCGACAGGCTTACGGAAGAACTTCGGGACAAATCAGTCAGGAAAACCCGAAGCGTTTGCCGGAGTGGTTCGCGGCCCTTTTCTCCCTGTCTCGAAGGGCGCGCGGGACGATGAAAAATAGTGACAAATCGAGCCTTCGTTACGGCCGTTTTCCTTCCCTTTGCCTTCGTCGGAAAAGGGTATTCAGACCCCCGCCAGAAGGTGTTCTGAAGGGGGTTCAATCGTTTAAGTTAATCGATCATCATCGCTTAACTTAATCGATCATCATCGCTTAACTTAATCGATCATCATCGACTAACTTAATCGATCATCGTCGCTTAACTTAGTCGATCGTCGTCGATCAACTTAATCGACAGAGAAGGGTAACGGCATCGGTAATAAATATATACATAAAAGGAAAGAGGGACTTCCCGGTGAAGTGTACCGGAATGTCCCTCTTTTTCCCCGTTTCAAGTCGGGTAGGGGAGCTTCCTTACATCAGGAAGCCCAGCAGAATACCGGCCGCTACGGCCGAACCGATTACACCGGCTACGTTGGGGCCCATGGCGTGCATCAGCAGGTAGTTGGTCGGGTCGTATTCCAGACCTACCACTTGCGAGATGCGTGCCGAGTCGGGCACGGCAGATACGCCGGCATTGCCGATAAGCGGATTGATTTTGTTGCCTTTCTTCAGGAAGAGGTTGAATATCTTCACGAAGATGACGCCCGATGCAGTGGCGATGACGAACGACAGCGCACCCAGTACGAAAATCTTCACGGAGTCGAAGGTGATGAATTCGGAAGCCTGGGTGGAGGCGCCTACCGTAAGTCCCAGCAGGATGGTAATCGTGTCGATCAGCGGGCCGCTGGCTGTGTTGGCCAGTCGGCGGGTTACACCGCTTTCCTTCAGCAGGTTACCGAAGAACAGCATACCCAGCAAGGGCAGGCCGGACGGTACCAGGAACGTGGTCAGCAACAGGCCGATGATGGGGAACATGACCTTCTCCGTGTGCGAAACGACGCGCGGCGGCTTCATGCGGATCAGACGCTCGTGCTTCGTGGTGAGCAGACGCATGATGGGCGGCTGGATAACCGGCACCAGCGCCATGTAGGAATAGGCCGATACGGCGATGGCGCCCATCAGGTTCGGAGCCAGCTTCGACGACAGGAAGATGGCCGTCGGGCCGTCGGCCCCGCCGATGATGCCGATGGCGCCTGCCTGCATCGGGTCGAAGCCGATGGCAAGTGCAATCATGTAGGCGCCGAAGATACCGAACTGGGCGGAGGCGCCGATAAGCATCAGCTTCGGATTGGATATCAAGGCCGAAAAGTCCGTCATGGCCCCGATGCCCAGGAATATGAGCGGCGGGTACCAGCCGGAGGTTACTCCCTGATACAGGATGTTGAGTACGGAACCTTCTTCATAGATGCCTACTTTGAGGCCGGCTTCCATGTTGAAGGGAATGTTGCCGATGAGGATACCGAACCCGATAGGGATCAGCAGCATCGGCTCGAATTCCTTGGCTACAGCCAGGTAAATGAAAATCAAACCTACCAGGAGCATGATGACGTGGCCTGTCGTTGCGTTGGCAAAGCCCGTATAGCCCCAGAAATCGGCCAGGTTGTTTCCTATAAAAGTGATAAATTCTCCCATATTATTCGATAATTACGAGGTCAGTACCTTCGAGAACAGAATCTCCTTTGCTAACGTTGATGGCTGCAATCCTGCCGTCTTTGTCGGCATTGATGTTGTTTTCCATCTTCATGGCTTCCAGGATGATGATGGTTTGTCCCTTCTTCACGGCGTCGCCTTCCTTCACTTTGATGTCGAGGATGACACCCGGCAGCGGAGATTTCACGCCCGACTTGCCGCTCGATGCGGCTGCCGGTTTGGCGATGGGGGTAGTGGGGGCGGTAGGAGCGTCGGTGTGTACAGGACGCACTACAGGTTTAGCGGCCTTTTTCAGGACTTTTTCCATTTCCACGTTATAGGGAGTGCCGTTCACTTCCACGTGGGCGATGTTCTCTTCAATGTCTCCAATGGTAACTTTGTACAGGTTACCGTTAATCTTATATTTATATTCTTTCATCGTTTGACTTTTTTAAGAGGTGACTTTACTTTTTGTGCGGCGTTTCACGCAGCGTATAGATCTTGGAACTCCACGGCGAATAGCTGCGCTTTACGCGGGTGATGGTCAGCACGGTGTCTTCTACGTCGTGTACGTCGTTCTGCATTTCGTGCATAGCCATGGCAATGGCGGCGAGGACTTCGCCCGGAGCGTGTCCCAGCTCTTTTTCTTTGGCTTCCTGCTTGTCCGTGATGCCCTTTACCTTCATGGCATTGCGCGTACTCAGGCTGACAGACATGCGTCCGATGATGCGGAAGGCGATGTAGAGCAGGATGAGCCCTGTGAATACCACGCTCATCGCCGAGATGGCCATGCCGATGCCGATGCTGTCATGTTGCTCGAATTTTTCCTGCTTGGCGTTGCTGCTGATGGTCTTGTTGTTGGTGCTCGGCGTTACGTACTTGTCGTCTGAGGCGCCCTTAACTTCCCATTCGTCTGCTGCGTCGTTCACGCGGGCATAAGACTGGTCGGCTTGCAATGCTCCGGCCGGAATCACGACTTGATCCAATAACTTGCGGCCCGAATCGTACAGACCGATCCAGTTACTGCTTTGCGGGTCTAATATAAAATTGGTGTGGAATGTTCCGCAGTTGGGTTTGCCGTCAGCCCAGAATAAAGCATGCTGATGGGGTTTCACCACGGTCAGAACATCTCCTTTCGGGATAAAATAGGAAACGGTGTCGCCCGGATGACAGCTGAACTTCAAGTAACATCCTGCCAGGTCGGCGCTTCCATACGTTTTGTTGAATATCTCAATCCATGCGCTGTGAATGCCGTAGTCATCCTGAAAGTTGCTCACATTGTTTACGAGCACTTCGTTCAGCAGCAACTTGCTGTTCGACCTTTCTTTCCCGCAGGAAGTGAAGAAGCCAAGTGCCAACGCCAGTGAAAGAAATATTCCAATATTAAGTTTCTTCATAAATTCGATTTTATTGTCAATTTACTAATTGCTTTTTCTTTCTTAAAGCGGAATGTTTCCATGCTTCTTGGCCGGATTCGTGAGTTTCTTGGTCTGCAACTGCTGCAGGGCGCGGATGATGCGGAAACGTGTATTGCGCGGTTCGATAACATCGTCGATGTAACCATACTTGGCTGCATTGTACGGGTTGGCGAACAGTTTCGTATATTCGGCTTCCTTCTCGGCCAGAAACTCTGCGGGATTCTCGTGTTCTTTGGCTTCTCTTGCATACAGCACTTCTACGGCACCGGCACCACCCATCACGGCGATTTCGGCTGTCGGCCATGCGTAGTTCATGTCGCCACGTAGCTGTTTACAGCTCATGACGATGTGTGAACCGCCGTAAGACTTGCGCAGTGTGACCGTAACTTTGGGTACAGTGGCTTCGCCGTATGCGTAGAGCAGTTTGGCTCCGTGCAGGATGACACCGTTGTACTCCTGACCCGTGCCCGGCAGGAAGCCCGGTACGTCTACCAATGATACGATAGGAATATTGAAGGCATCGCAGAAACGTACAAAGCGTGCACCCTTGCGGGAAGCGTTGCTGTCCAGTACACCGGCCAGATACTTCGGCTGGTTGGCCACGATACCTACCGATTGTCCGTTGAAGCGGGCGAAACCGATAATGATGTTCTTTGCGTAGTCTTTCTGAATTTCCAGGAATTCACCGTTGTCCACGATGGCGCCGATTACTTCGTACATGTCATACGGTTTGTTGGGGCTGTCGGGGATAATATCATTCAATGAGTCTTCCAGACGGTCTATGGGATCTGTGCAGTCGATGTAGGGAGCCTCTTCAAGGTTGTTCTGCGGAATGTAGCTCAGCAACTTGCGAATCAGAGCCAGTGCTTCTTCTTCTGTAGCGGCAGTGAAGTGAGTTACACCAGATTTTGTGGAGTGTACGCTTGCACCACCCAGATTTTCCTGGTTTACGTCTTCACCGGTTACAGTTTTTACTACTTTCGGTCCCGTGAGGAACATATAGGATGTACCTTCCATCATCAATGTGAAGTCTGTCAGGGCAGGCGAGTAGACTGCACCGCCGGCGCAGGGACCGAAGATACCGGAAATCTGAGGAATGACACCTGAAGCCAGAATATTGCGCTGGAAAATCTCAGCATATCCGGCCAAAGCATTGATACCTTCTTGGATGCGTGCACCGCCTGAATCGTTCAAACCGATGACTGGAGCACCCATACGCATTGCCTTGTCCATGATATGGCATATCTTTAGCGACATGGTTTCGGACAATGAACCGGCCGAAACAGTGAAGTCTTGTGCAAAGATGTAAACCAAACGGCCTTCGATCGTACCGCATCCGGTTACGACCCCATCGCCAGGGTAGTGTTTCTTCTCCATGCCGAAGTTGGTACAGCGATGTTCAACGAACATGTCCATCTCCTCGAAACTGCCTTCGTCCAGCAGCATGGCTATACGCTCACGGGCTGTATATTTACCTTTTTCGTGTTGCTTGGCAATAGCCTTTTCGCCACCTCCCTGACGCGCTACAGCGCGACGGTCAATAAGCTCTTTGATTTTCTCTAATTGATTGCTCATCGTTATTAGAATTTTAGTAATTATGATTTTGGGGTTAGTTACAAACTACCGGTTACAAGCATCATCTCTGTGCAAAGCGGTCTGTTGCTTGCTGCTGATGATTTCTTTTTATTCGGGTTTCTCGCAAAGTTCAGTCAGTACACCTAAAGTTGATTTCGGGTGCAGGAAAGCGATGTTCAGACCCTCGGCACCTTTGCGGGGGGCTTTGTCTATCAGGCGGATTCCTGCTGCTTCGGCTGAAGCCAGTGCATTGGCCACGCCGTCTTCAATAGCGAAAGCCAGATGGTGCATACCACCGTTTCCGTTATTTTTTTCGATGAACTTGGCGATTGTGCTTTCTGGAGAAGTCGGTTCCAACAATTCAATCTTCACGTCGCCTACTTTCAGGAAGGCCGTTCTTACTTTCTGATCTTCAACAGTTTCGATGTTGTAGCACTTCAGACCTAAAACATTTTCGTAATACGGAAGGGCTTCTTCGATGCTTTTTACAGCGATGCCCAAATGCTCAATGTGTGAAATCTTCATAACTTTATTTTTTTTAATCGTAAATAGAATATGGGGTTGAATTCTTTGTTTCCAGTTAACATAGGAACTCTGATCCTGAAATTCCATGAAACTTGGTACAAAGAAAGTCATTTCTTGCAAAATAAAGAAATTTTTCCTCAATAAAATTAAGGTGCGAATAGAGTTTCCGAAGTCTTTTCACGCGGGTTGTTTTGGGGCTGATAGGAAAGGTTAGAGTTTCCAAATATTTCTTTTGGGTCGGTATGTAAAAAACATTAGAGAAGGCATTCTGAGACATTGAGCGAGAAGTCCTGTCAGGAATATAATCAGAATGCGATTGATAATTTGTAGGATTGAGCTATGTTTTTTCTTATGTGTTAAGATTTTATTCTTCAAGTGTCTTACATACATTTAGGAGTTTCTCGAAGCGATGGAGCAGGGTAGGTAGATTGGTTCTTGAATGATAGTCGTGCCAGATGTTTCCCAGAAAGGCGGCACCTCCGAATCCCAAACTATGTAGCAAAGGCAGTTTATCTGCAGATACACCGCCCAAAGCGATGGTTTTGTCGGTGAGGATACCTTCGGCTGAAGCTTGTCGTAGCTGTGTTTCACTGAAGCCTGAGCGATAACCTTGCTTGGAGATACTGTTGAAGATAGGACTCAGGAAGTGATAGTCGGTCTGTGGGCCATAGTAGGCGGCCTCTTCCAGGGAGTGGCACGAGCAACTCACGGTTCCTTTGAAGGCTTGGGGAGGTTGAGGATTGCGGCTATTCAGGTGAATGCCTCCCAAATGATAGCGTGCTTGTAAGGGAAAGTGGTCGTGCAGGCTGATGTGTTCATAATGTACGGGAGGGAGCTGGCAGATGAGGGCTTCGAGTTGTGCTTCACTACAGCCGGGTTTACGCAGGTGCAGGCGGTTGAGGCCCTGGTCTAAAAGGAGGGTCAACGCTTCGGCTTCGTCAGGGAGAAATTCAGGGTGAGTCAGTATAATGATTTTCATACAATCTGTTTCTACAAGTTTAAGTTTGGAGGGAAATGGCACAAAGGGCCGTATCCGCAGCCTATCCGCCATTGACTGGCGGCTTCGATGGTTTTGTCCATGTAGGCTTTGGCCAGTTGCACGGAGTCGGGAAGGGAATAGCCTTGTCCAAGGTGGGTTGCGATGGCGGACGAGAACGTACAGCCGGTGCCGTGTAGATTGTCCGTATGGATGCGGGGACTACTGAAATGGTGTGTCTGTCCGTCGAAAAGGACATCTGTCATGTACTCTCCATCCAAATGACCGCCTTTCAGGAGAAAGGCGCAGCCATAGCGCTGAAACAGTTCGGTGGCGGCATGCTCCATGTCTTGAAGGGTATGAAGACTTCTCCCTAATAGAAATGAGGCCTCGTTTAAGTTGGGTGTCACTAAGCGACATCGGGGAAATAGCTCTGTGCGGAGGGCTTCGGCAGCGTCGGGCTTCATCAGCGGATGCCCACTACTCGATAGCATCACGGGGTCAAGCACAACGGGTGTATAGGGATATTGGGACAGGCTGGCCGCCAGACCTGTTATGATGTCAGCGCGTCCTGTCATGCCGATCTTGACGGCGGTAGGGTGTAAGTCGTCCAGTACGGCTTCCGTCTGTGCGACCACGAGCGTGCCGGGCAGGTAGTCGACGGCCGTGACGCCCCTCGTGTTTTGTACGGTGACGGCCGTGATGACTGCTGCTGCATAACCTCCTAAAGCAGAGATTGTCTTGATGTCAGCTTGTATTCCAGCTCCGCCTGAGGGGTCGGAACCGGCGATGGTCAGGATGACAACTGGTGTCTGCATGGTCAGGAGTCTTGCTGTAGTTTCTCTTTCAGGAATTGGCCCGTGTAGCTGGCGGCGCAGGCAGCCACTTCTTCGGGAGTACCTGCCACAACTATATTGCCGCCACGATCGCCTCCTTCGGGGCCGAGGTCTATCACATAGTCGGCACATTTGATGACGTCTAAGTTGTGCTCGATGATGACGATGCTGTGTCCGCGTCGGATAAGGGCGTCGAAGGCTTCGAGCAACTTGCGGATGTCGTGGAAATGGAGGCCGGTGGTGGGCTCGTCGAAGATGAAGAGCGTAGGGTCTGCCTTTTCTATACTCAGGTAATAGGCCAGCTTGACGCGCTGGTTTTCACCGCCCGAGAGGGTGGACGACGACTGCCCCAGCTTGATGTAGCCCAGACCTACGTCCTGCAACGGAATGAGCTTTTTGACGATTTTCTTCTGTCCGTGCCGGCTGAAGAATTCAATGGCCTGGTCAACGGTCATCTCCAACACGTTGTAGATGTTGGCGTCGTGGAAACGCACCTCCAGTGTATCGGGCTTGAATCGCTTGCCGTGACACGACTCGCACTCCAGCACCAAATCAGCCATGAACTGCATCTCTACGGTGATGGTGCCTTCGCCTTTGCACTCCTCGCAACGGCCGCCTTCGCTATTGAAGCTGAAATAACCGGCGGTATAGCCCATCTGTTTGGCCAGTGGTTGGTCGGCATAGAGTTTGCGTATCTCGTCATAAGCCTTGAGATAGGTCACAGGGTTGCTTCGTGAAGACTTGCCGATGGGGTTCTGGTCAATGAACTCTACGTTACGCAGGTTGTGCAGGTCGCCGCCGATGCTCACGAATTCGCCCGGCCGTTCGCTGCACTCATCCAATTCACGCTTCAGGGCGCGGTAGAAGATGTCGCGCACCAGCGTACTCTTGCCCGAACCACTGACGCCCGTCACCACGGTCATTACGTTCAGGGGGAAGCGCACGTCGATTCCCTTCAGGTTGTTTTCGCGGGCGCCTTTTATCTCGATATAGTTGTTCCACGGGCGGTGTTGTGCAGGCACAGGGATGGTTTCCTCGCCCAACAGGTAGCGCACGGTGTAGCTGCTGCTATGTTTCTGCAGGCCCTTCATGTCGCCTTGATACACCACTTCGCCTCCCAAACGTCCGGCCTTGGGACCGATGTCGATAATGTAGTCGGCGGCACGGATGATTTCTTCATCGTGTTCCACGACTACCACCGTGTTGCCCAGCTGCTGGAGCTGGCGTAGGACACGAATCAGCTTGTCTGTGTCGCGGCTATGAAGGCCGATGCTGGGCTCGTCCAGTATGTAGAGGCTACCCACGAGGCTGCTGCCCAGTGAGGTAGCCAGGTTGATGCGCTGGCTTTCGCCGCCCGAAAGCGAGTTGCTCAGACGATTCAGAGTCAGGTAACCTAAGCCCACGTCGACAAGGAAGCGGATGCGGCTGTTTATCTCTGTTAGGATGCGGTTAGCTATCTGCGTTTCGTGTTCGGTTAACTTCAGACGGTCGAAGAATGTTTTCAAGTCGGTGATGGGTAGATCTACCAGCTCCGAGATGCTGCGTTCGCCTACCCGTACATAGCCAGCTTCGGGCTTCAGACGGCTACCGTGACAACGAGGACAGAGGGTCTTGCCTCGGTAGCGGGCCAGCATTACGCGGTACTGTATCTTATATTGGTTTTCCTGCAACATGCGGAAGAAGGCGTTGATGCCCTCGAAGTAAGGCGTACCTTCCCACAACATGCGGCGTTGCTCGTCGGTCAGCTGATAGTAAGGGGTGAAGATGGGAAAACCGGCCTTCTCGGCTCCGCGAATCACCATGTCGCGCCATTCGCCCATCTTTTCCCCGCGCCAACACATCACCGCCCCTTCGTAGACGGACAAAGCACGGTTGGGTACCACCAAATGTTCGTCGATGCCGATGACACGGCCGAATCCCTCGCATTCGGGGCAGGCACCCATGGGTGAGTTAAAGGAGAACATCTGGTCATTTGGCTCCTCGAAACGGATGCCGTCGGCCTCGAACTTAGTGCTGAAGCGGTAGAGACGGGTAGTGCCGTCAGATTGGTAGAAACGCAGCAGGCAGGCGCCGTCGCCCTCGTACATGGCCGTTTCTACGGAGTCGGTCAGGCGGCTCACGGTGTCTTTGGCAGCTGAGGTCGTCAGGCGGTCTATCAGTAGGAAGACGTTGTCACCCTCGTGCGGCTCGTATTCGTCAATGCGTATGGTTTGCCCGTTTACTTCCAAGCGTGTGAAACCTTGTTTGAGGTCTATGTCAAGCTGTTCCTTCATCGTGCGTCCGTGAGGCAGGAGCAGGGGAGTGAGTACGGTGAAACGTGTCCCTTCGGGATATTCCAGCATGCACTGCACGATGTCTTCCACCGAGTGTTTCTTCACCTCCTGTCCGCTGACGGGGCTGAACGTGCGTCCGATGCGAGCAAAGAGTAGGCGCAGGTATTCGTAGATTTCGGTCGATGTGCCTACGGTAGAGCGCGGGTTGCGGCTGTTCACTTTCTGTTCGATGGCGATGGCGGGCGGGATGCCTTTGATATAGTCGCACTCGGGCTTGCTCATGCGCCCCAGGAACTGGCGCGCGTAGCTGCTGAGGCTTTCCACGTAGCGTCGCTGTCCTTCTGCGTAGAGGGTATCGAAGGCCAGCGACGACTTGCCCGATCCAGACAGACCGGTGATGACCACTAACCGGTTGCGTGGTATCTCGACGTCGATATTTTTCAGGTTGTTGACGCGGGCACCTTTTATAATAATGGAGTTTTCGGTTGTCATATTGCAGTAATATAAATAGTATCGGCAAAGATAGCGAATTAATTGAGAATGGAGAATGGGGAATTTGAAAATGATGTAGGTGTATCCGTTTCCGTTTGTCATCATTCCGGCATAGTTTATTAGTATTCATCGTATTGCATTCCGGGAAGAAAAACGTTGTTTTCGCTTTTGTACTTCACCCGGTTTGCACTATCTTTGCGATGTTTTAAAAACAGACAGAAGAAATAATGAAACTGAAAAACTTATTTTTGTGCTTGTTGCTTCTGCTGACATATCCTCTCGTGTCGCAGGCACAGTTGACGAAACAGCAACGCTATCCCAAACGTGAATTCCGTGCCGCTTGGATCCAAGTAGTGAACGGACAGTTCAAGGGCATGCCGACCGAAAAGATAAAGGCTACTCTCATCAGTCAGCTGAACTCCCTGCAAGGAGCAGGCATCAATGCCATCATCTTCCAAGTGCGTCCTGAAGCCGATGCCCTTTATGCGTCGAAGCTGGAACCGTGGAGCCGTTACCTGACGGGTGTGCAGGGACAGGTGCCGCAACCTTATTGGGATCCGATGCAGTTCATGATTGCTGAGTGTCATAAGCGCGGCATGGAGTTCCACGCATGGATCAATCCCTACCGCGTGAAAACGTCGCTAGCCAATCAGCTGGTACCGCAACACATCTATAATCGCCATCCTGAGTGGTTTCTAACCTACGGCAACCAGCTCTTTTTCGATCCTGCTTTGCCGCAGAGCCGAGATTATATCTGCCAGGTAGTGAATGATATCGTGTCGCGTTATGATGTGGATGCCATCCACATGGACGACTACTTCTATCCCTATCCCACAAAAGGGCTGGAGTTTCCCGACTCGGTTAGCTTTGCCCGCTATGGGGGAGGCTTCGACAATATCGGCGACTGGCGGCGTAGCAACGTCAACTTACTCATCCGCAAAATCCATGAAACGATACGGGGTCTGAAGCCTTGGGTCAAGTTCGGCGTGTCGCCTTTCGGCATCTATCGTAACCAGTCGAGCGATCCGCTGGGCAGCAAGACTCGTGGGCTACAGAATTACGATGACCTCTATGCCGATGTTTTGCTTTGGGCACGCGAGGGTTGGATAGACTACAACATTCCGCAGATTTATTGGCAGATTGGTCATCCGGTGGCCGATTATGCCGAGTTGGTGGATTGGTGGGCCAAGCACAGCGAGGGGCGCCCACTCTTTATCGGCCAGTCGGTAGAGAATACCGTGCAGAATGCCGACCCAAAGAATCCCAATATGAACCAGCTTCCCGCCAAGATGGCTTTGCAGCGTGCCTATCAGACGATTGGTGGAAGTTGCCAGTGGTATGCCGGGGCAGTAGTAGAGAATATAGGACGGTATCGTGAAGCATTGGTGGCCGAGTATTACAAGTATCCCGCTTTGCCGCCTGTATTCGACTTTATGGATGACAAGGCTCCCGGAAAAGTACGCAAGATGAAACCAGTGTGGACTGAAGATGGCTACATCCTGTTCTGGACGGCGCCTAAATATAAGGATGAAATGGATCGCGCGGTGCGTTACGTAGTTTACCGTTTCGCCGACAAGGAAGACGTAGACATTGACGACCCGTCTCACATTGTGGCCATCACTTGTCAGTCTTGGTGCAAATTACCTTATAAGGACGGCAAGACGAAGTATCGTTACGTGGTGACTGCCCTCGACCGTTTGCACAACGAATCGAAGTCGGTGAAGAAAAAAATCAAATTATAAGTATTGGGTCTTAGGTATAAGGAATCGGGTTGAGAGTTTCTTTAGTGACTTATATTTTTTTGCCACACATCTTATATATTATATCTAATAAAGTATCAGCCCTGCTATTCCGCAAGCCACGATTATTCCGATGGGGTTCAGTTTATATTTCTTGATTCCCACAAAGGCAATGAGGAAGATGAGGCAACTGATGATGAAGGAGCGTGTGTCTTCAGTAGGCGAGCCGAAGTTTTCAACGTTCATCAATACCAATGCGGCAGATGCAAGTAAGCCCACGACTGCAGGGCGCAAGCCCGAAAATACGGCTTCTACCGTCGGATGTTTCTGATATTTCAAGAAAAATCTGCTGATAGTGAGCATCAGGATGAACGAAGGGAGTACGACGGCGAATGTCGCGATGAAGGAGCCCCATACGCTCCCTGTGGTTGTAAAGCCCACATAGGTGGCCGAGTTGATGCCGATAGGTCCGGGAGTCATTTGGCTGATAGCTACAATGTCTGTGAATTCTTGAGGAGTGAGCCATCCGTAGCGGGTCACCACTTCGCCTTGTATCATGGAGAGCATGGCGTAACCTCCTCCGAAACCGAATAATCCTATCTTGAAGAACGTATAGAACAGATGTAGATATAGCATGTTTTCAGATTTTCCTTTTGCTTTATGAATGAATGTTTTCTTTCTCTTGTTTGGATTTCCACTTTCCATAAAGAAAGCCGCCTATGCCTGCGGCAATGATGATCCAGATGGGCGAGAAGCCTAAAAGCCAAATGAGCAGGGCCGATACGATAGGTATCCACAGGTTGTATCGGTTGATGTGGGCCGACTTGCCCATGCTGAACGTGGGCGCAGCGATGAGAGCCACGACAGCCGGACGGATGCCTTTGAAGATGTGTTCCACTACGGTGTTATCCTTGAAGTTGTGGAAGAAGAGGGCTATGGCTATGATAATGAGAAATGAGGGCAGGATAGTGCCCAGTGCCGTGACGATGCTTCCCCAGATGCCGCGCAGGCGGTAGCCGATGAATATGGAGATGTTGACAGCCAAGATACCGGGCGATGACTGGGCAATGGCCAGCAGGTCGATGAAATCGTCTTTGTCTATCCAATTGCGTTTCGTCACAATTTCGTTTTCGATGAGAGGCACCATGGCATAACCTCCCCCGATGGTAAAGGCTCCTATCTTGAAGAAGATGGTGAATGCTTCCAGATAAATATTCATTTCTGTTCTTCTTTGTTTGCTATATTGTTTGAATGCTTTGAATAAGGGAAAAGACACAGATGAGATGGACATTCGGCCGTTTTACCGTTACGATCCATATCATCTATGTCTATATGTAGAGGTATATAGGGCGGACTGCTTTACGTGGGCAACCCGCCTTCTGTCGTTATTGGGCCTTTTCTTCCACCCACTTGCGGGCGTTGACGAAGGCTTCTATCCATGGTGTCACTTCATCGTGGTGCAAGCGATCGGAGGGATAGTAGGCATTTTGCCAAGGGAAGATGGCGCGTTCCAAGTGGGGCATAATGGCTAAGTGGCGTCCGTCGGGGCTGGCAATGGCAGCAGCGGAGTAGTCAGAACCGTTGGGGTTACCGGGATACTCGTCGTAGGTGTACTTGGCCACGATGTTATAGTGGTCTTCGTCGTAAGGTAGTGAGAACTTACCTTCACCGTGAGCCACCCAGATGCCTAACTTACTACCGCTCAGCGAGCCGAACATTACGCTGCGATTCGTCGGGATGGTCAGGCCCAGGAAGCGGCTCTCGAACTTGTGCGAGTCGTTGTGCAGCATGCGCCCGTGTTTTTCATCGGTGGGGTTGATGAGGTTCAGTTCCATCATCAGCTGGCAACCGTTGCATACGCCCAGCGACAGGGTGTCTTTGCGGGCATAAAACTTGTCGAGCGCCTCTTTGGCCTTGGGGTTGAAGAGGAAGGCACCTGCCCATCCCTTGGCCGAACCAAGTACGTCGGAGTTGGAGAATCCGCCGCAGAAGACAATCATGTTCACGTCTTCCAGCGTCTCGCGTCCGCTCACGAGGTCGGTCATTGTCACGTCTTTCACGTCGAAGCCGGCTAAGTAGAGCGAGTAGGCCATTTCGCGTTCGCCGTTCGTTCCTTTCTCGCGGATGATGGCGGCTCGGATGCCGCTCGAAGCACGGCGGTCTGGACTGATGCCATATTGCGAGAGCTTGCCGGTGAATTTTGGCATGAAGGTCAGCTCCATGGGTTGCATCTTGTAGTTCTCAAAACGTATCTTAGCACAACCATTCATCGACTGACGACGATCGAGCAGGTAGGAAGTAGAGTACCATACGTCGCGTATGTGGTCAATGCCGAACTGGTAGGTGGCACCGTTTTTCTCTACAAGGATGTGGCGTTCGTCGGTCGGCTTGCCAATCTTCACGAAGCCCACGCCTGCGTTTTCGAGTATCTTCTTCACCTCCTCCTTGTGCTTGTCGGCCACTTGGATGACGATGCCTGGGTTTTCGGCAAAGAGTATCTTGATTAGGTCGTTTTCCTTGATATTGTTGAGGCTGATTTCCATACCGCCTTCCATGTTGGAGAAGCACATTTCGAGCAGGGTGGTGATAAGGCCACCGGCCGAGATGTCGTGCCCAGCCAAGATGAGGCCCTTGTTCACCAGCTCCTGAACGGCCAAGAAGGCATCGCGGAAGTATTCGGGGTTTTGTACGGTAGGCACGTCATCGCCCACTTTACCCAACGATTGGGCGAAAGCCGAGCCACCCACCTTCAGATTGTCGAAGCTGAAATCAATGTGGTAGATCGTCGTCTTGTGGTCGTTCACCAGCACGGGCGAAACTACTTTCTTTACGTCGCTCACTTCACCGCCAGCCGATACGATAACCGTACCCGGAGCGATGACCTTGCTTCCGTCGGGATATTTCTGTGTCATGGAGAGAGAGTCCTTGCCGGTAGGTACGTTGATTTGCAGGGCACAACAGAAGTCGCTCAACGCCTTGACGGCCGTGTAGAGGCGTGCGTCCTCGCCTTCCTGCGAACGACAGGGCCACATCCAGTTAGCCGAGAGCGATACACTGTCGAGGCCTTCGGCCAGCGGAGCCCATACGAGGTTAGTCAGAGCCTCACTCACGGAGAGTACGGAGCCTGCGGCCGGATTAGCTAATGCGGCCTGCGGAGCATGACCCAACGAAGTGGCGATGCCTGCTTTGCCTCGGTAATCGAGAGCCACGACGCCGCAATCGCTTAACGGTAACTGGAGCTCGCCCACGCATTGTTGGCGGGCAATCTTCCCTGTTACGGAACGGTCAACCTTGTTAGTCAACCAGTCCTTGCAGGCTACGGCTTCTAATTGGAGCACGTTGGCTAAGTATTCATGAAGCTTGGAGAGTTCATAGGTAGGCATCTTGTAATGACGTTCTACGGTCTTGTCCACCATATACGTTTTGGGTGAGGATCCAAACATCTGCTCGACGGCCAGGTCGAAGGGGCGTACACCGTCGGCCTGCTCGAAGCAGAAGCGGTGATCGCCGGTCGTCTCGCCCACGACATACATCGGGGCACGTTCGCGTTCGGCAATCTTACGCACGTGTTCGATGGCTTCCTCCTTGATAAGCAATCCCATGCGCTCTTGGCTTTCGTTGGCAATGATTTCCTTGGCCGAGAGGGTTTTGTCTCCGATGGGCAGCTTGTTCATGTCGATGTGTCCGCCACACTCTTCCACTAACTCGCTGAGGCAGTTTACGTGTCCGGCCGAGCCATGGTCGTGGATGGAAACCACAGGGTTTACATCTTCCTCACAGAGGGCGCGCACCACGTTATAGGCGCGCTTTTGCATCTCGGCATTAGCGCGTTGTACAGCGTTCAACTCAATGCCGCTACTGTAGCGGCCGGTATCAACGGACGATACGGAGCCGCCGCCCAAGCCGATGCGATAGTTGTCGCCACCCATCACCACGATCTTGTTGCCTGCTTCTGGTTTGCCCTTGAGGCAATCACGTTGAGTACCGTAACCTACACCTCCGGCTAGCATGATGACCTTGTCGTAGCCATAAACTTCTTCCTTTTCCTTATGTTCGAAGGTCAGCACCGAACCGCAGATGAGCGGTTGGCCAAACTTATTGCCGAAGTCGCTGGCACCGTTCGACGCTTTGATGAGGATTTGTTCGGGTGTCTGGTACAGCCATTTGCGCACGGGCAGGATTTCTTCCCACTTACGTCCTTCCTCCGTGCGGGGGTAGGAAGTCATGTAGACGGCCGTACCGGCGATGGGCCAGGAGCCTTTTCCGCCGCCCATACGGTCGCGGATTTCACCGCCTGTGCCAGTCGATGCACCGTTGAATGGCTCTACAGTGGTGGGGAAGTTGTGCGTCTCGGCCTTCAGGGAGATAACACTCTTGATATCCTTCACTTTGAAGTAGTCAGGTTTGGAGTGGTCTGTGGGAGCGAACTGCTCGATGACAGGGCCTTCGGCAAAGGCCACATTGTCCTTGTAGGCCGATATGATTTTGTTGGGATTTTCCTGTGTAGTCTTTTTGATCATTTGGAAGAGCGAAGATTCTTGCTCCACGCCATCAATGATGAACGTACCGCCAAAGATCTTGTGGCGGCAATGCTCGGAATTGATTTGAGCGAAACCGAACACTTCGGAGTCGGTCAGCGGGCGGCCAAGGTCTTTCTCCACCTTCTTCAGGTAGTCCATTTCCTCTTTCGAGAGGGCCAGACCTTCCTGCTCATTGTAGGCCTTGAGATCTTCGATGTGAACGATGGGCTCGGGCCTGCGGTTGGTAGTGAACACCTGTTGATCCAGTCCTTTGTACATGCGTTGGAGCATGGGGTCGTACTCAGCGTTCTCGTCGGCCACGGGAAAGTATTCTTCAATGCGTGTGATGCCTGTCAATCCCATGTTTTGAGTAATTTCCACAGCGTTCGTACTCCAAGGAGTAATCATTTCGCGGCGGGGCCCCACGAAATAGCCTTTCAGGTTTTCTTCACTTTCAGGGGTGGCTTCTCCAAAAAGCCAGCAGAGCTTTTCGCTGTCTGTTTTTGAGATGGCGTGTTCGCTTGCGGCGGCAATCACGCTTTTCTGAGGAGTTCTATAAAAAGAAATCATATTTTATAGCGCTATAAATGATGATAATAATTGTTGTCGTTTCAGACATAGGGGTGAATGCATTTCCCTATCCTTTCATGTTGCAAAGATAGTGCATGCCGAGGGAAATACAAAAACGAAAACATAGTTTTTGGCTTTTACTTCCGAGAGACTATTGATCTCTCTCGTATAGGCCGAGAAGAATAAAAAAACCACCTTTTCTAAAGGCAGGGATTTTAAGAGGTACCTGGCGGATTCGAACCGCCGTACACGGTTTTGCAGACCGCTGACTAAGCCACTCATCCAAGGTACCAGAGTCAATTCACAAGGGTATTTTCCTGATTACGGCTGCAAAGGTAGTATAATTTTTCTAATTACCAACTATCTGTAGCCTTTTTTCTTCATTTCTTTCTTCATAGTCGCGTTATAGTCGCCGGTATCATTTTGTCTGCTTACCAACTCTTCCTTATTATACATAGAAAAACAGCTTGTGGGTTTATCTATGCCTAATGCAGCATCAGGTATAGATAATACCCACAAACAATAGCGTAATCCACTCCTGTGTGGAGAGAGTTACGCTATAGAGGAATAAGGTGGGGAGCGCCCACGTCTTCATTGCCTTTCAGGGTTGGAAGGTAGATCAGTCTTTGTAAATGGCTTTCTTGCCTGCCAGCAGGGTGTTTTTCATTAGCGAAACGATGGTCATGGGACCTACGCCACCTGGTACAGGGGTGATGAACGAGCACTTGGAGGCCACTTCATCGAACTTTACGTCGCCAGTCAGTTTGAATCCAGATTTCTTGGTAGCATCGGGTACTCGGGTGGTACCTACGTCAATTACGACAGCGCCCTTTTTCACCATTTCCGCCTTTACGAAGTTAGGTTGGCCCATAGCGGCAATGATGATGTCTGCTTCTTGGCATTCTTTTACCAATTCACGGCTGTGGCTGTGGCAAACGGTAACGGTAGCGTCGCCAGGATAAGCTTTCTGCATCATTAGCATAGCCATCGGTTTGCCTACAATATTGCTACGCCCCAGGATGACGCACTTCTTGCCTTTCGTGTCGATTTTGTAGCGCTTCAGCAGTTCAAGGATGCCGTTCGGCGTGGCTGACACATAGCAAGGCAGACCGATGGAGAGGCGTCCTACGTTGATGGGATGGAAGCCATCCACGTCTTTGCGGTAGTCGATGGTTTCGATTACTTTCTGTTCGGAAATGTGCTTGGGTAGGGGGAGCTGTACAATGAAGCCGTCCACGTCAGGGTCGTTGTTCAGTTCACGTACCTTGACCAGCAGTTCTTCTTCGGTCACGTTAGCTTCGTAGCGGATAACACTCGACTTGAAACCGCATACTTCGCAAGCCTTTACTTTGGCGGCTACGTAAGTTTCGCTACCGCCGTCATGTCCAACCAAGATGGCGGTTAGGTGGGGACGTTTGCCTCCACGAGTCACGATTTCCGCCACTTCGGCGGCAATCTCCTGTTTCAATTGTTCTGAAATGGCTTTTCCGTCTATTAAGGTCATTTTTTTGTGTTTTAGTGATAATATATAAATATCGAAAAAATAACGGATTTGGGTAAATAAACCAAGAAGCGTCGAAAGCTATGTGATATAAAAGGACATGGAGGATATAAAACTAACAAAAATTGTTTTCTGTTTTTAGTTTGTAACCTCTGTACTCTAGGAGTATAACAGATATTCGTTATATCTACATTTATTACTTCAGTTTTGGCATCATCATCTTGCCCATCTTGCTACCGGTAACCATCTTCATCATCTTGCGAGTCTGGTCGAACTGCTTCAACAGGCGATTTACCTCCTGGATGTTCGTACCGCTACCCTTGGCGATGCGCTGGCGGCGTGATCCGTTCAGAATTTCTGGGTTGGTACGTTCCTTCGGTGTCATGGAGTTGATAATGGCTTCGATGCTCTTGAAGGCGTTGTCGTCGATGTCGATGTTTTTGATAGCTTTGCCTACACCCGGTATCATGGAGGCCAGTTCTTTCAGATTACCCATCTTTTTGATTTGCTGAATTTGGCTCATGAAGTCGTTGAAGTCGAACTGATTCTTCTGAATCTTCTTCTGCAGGCGTTTGGCTTCTTCCTCCTCGTACTGTTCCTGTGCACGTTCTACCAGTGACACGATATCACCCATACCCAGAATACGGTCGGCCATACGGCTGGGGTGAAATTGGTCAATAGCGTCAAGTTTCTCGCCGGTACCCACAAACTTGATGGGTTTGTTTACTACTGAATGGATGGAAAGAGCTGCACCGCCACGGGTATCACCGTCGAGCTTGGTCAGTACCACACCGTTGAAGTCCAGTCGATCGTTGAATTCCTTGGCTGTGTTCACGGCATCCTGACCAGTCATAGCATCGACTACGAAAAGAATTTCATTGGGGATGATAGCCTGCTTGATGGCGGCTATCTCATTCATCATTTCCTCGTCTATAGCCAAACGACCAGCAGTATCAACGATGACTAAGTCGTAACCTTTGGTCTTAGCTTCCTGAATGGCATTCTGTGCAATCTTCACAGGATCTTTGCTGTCCAATTCACAGTACATGGGTACTTCGATTTGCTCAGCCAATATGCGCAGTTGTTTGATAGCGGCAGGGCGGTAGACGTCGCAGGCCACGAGCAGCGGTTTGCAGTTCTTTTTCATCTTGAACATGCGAGCCAGCTTTCCTGAGAAGGTTGTCTTACCCGAACCTTGCAGACCCGACATCAGGATGACTGTCGGTTTGCCACTCAAGTCAATTTCGGCAGTTTCGCCACCCATTAATTGGGTCAGTTCATCGTGGACGATTTTTACCATCAGTTGACTGGGCTTGACGGCGGTGAGTACGTTTTGTCCCATGGCTTTTGCCTTGACGGTGTCGGTAAATTTTTTGGCCACTTTGTAATTGACATCGGCGTCAAGCAAGGCTTTGAGTACGTCTTTTAAGGTTTCGGCTACATTAATTTCGGTGATTCTGCCTTCACCTTTCAATATCTTGAACGACCGTTCGAGCCGTTCGCTTAAGTTATCGAACATAAGGTATTATCAATTATTCATTGTAAATGATTCACTATTTTCAACCGTTCATGCTCATGAGGAATTCCTCATTGTCTTTGGCTTTTTCCAGACGATCCTTCACAAAGTCCATGGCTTCGAGAGCGTTCATATCGGCGAGGTACTTGCGCAGAATCCACATGCGGTCGAGTGTTTGCTTGTCTTGCAGCAGGTCGTCGCGGCGTGTGCTCGAAGCAATGATGTTAACGGCGGGGAAGATGCGCTTATTGGCCAGGTTGCGGTCAAGCTGGAGTTCCATGTTGCCCGTACCTTTGAATTCTTCGAAAATCACTTCGTCCATCTTGGAACCGGTATCAATCAGGGCGGTAGCCAAAATGGTGAGCGAACCGCCACCTTCGATATTGCGGGCAGCACCGAAGAAACGTTTGGGCTTGTGCAGCGCATTGGCATCTACGCCACCTGAGAGTACTTTGCCCGATGCGGGGGAAACCGTGTTGTAGGCGCGTGCCAAGCGAGTAATGGAGTCGAGGAAAATGACCACGTCGTGCCCGCATTCCACCATGCGTTTAGCCTTTTCCAGTACGATGCCGGCAATCTTTACGTGTCGTTCGGCGGGCTCGTCAAAGGTCGAAGCGATGACTTCGGCGTTGACAGTGCGGGCCATGTCGGTCACTTCTTCAGGGCGTTCGTCAATGAGCAGCATAATCATATATACCTCGGGATGGTTGGCTGCGATTGCGTTGGCGATGTCCTTCATCAAGATGGTCTTACCTGTCTTTGGCTGTGCTACGATGAGGGCTCGCTGTCCCTTGCCAATGGGAGCGAAGAGATCTACCACACGAGCTGAAAGCGAGTCGCTGTATCCGCCTTTACAAAGTTTGAACTTTTCGTCGGGGAAGAGTGGCGTGAGGTGCTCAAAAGGAACGCGGTCACGTATAAAAGCCGGATCGCGGCCATTGATTTTAGAAACCTTTACCAACGGGAAGTATTTTTCTCCTTCTTTTGGCGGACGGATGACACCGTCTACTACGTCGCCCGTTTTCAAACCGAATAGCTTGATTTGCGATTGCGATACGTAGATATCGTCGGGCGAAGAGAGGTAATTGTAGTCCGACGAACGGAGGAAACCGTATCCGTCAGGCATGATTTCCAATACACCGATACCATCAAGTATGTCGTCGAAGTCGTATGCCTTTTCATGTTCAGGCTGTTTGCGCTCCGGCTGAGGCTGCGGAGTATTCTCTGCATTATGGGGCTGGATGGCTCGTTGTTGGGGTTGAGCGGCAGGACGCTGTTGTTGGTTGTTATTGTTATTCTTGTTTTCGGTATTGTTGTCACGACGAATGCGCGGACGTTGCTGCGGTTGTTTGTGTGGAGCCGGTGCTTGTACGGGTGGTTCTACACGGGTTGCTTCGAATTTACCGATCAGTTCAGAAGGCAGTTCTATTTTTTCAGTCGGAAGGTCTTCAATGGGAATGAAGTCGTTATCTGCATTGACCGGAAGTGGCATCTTGTCTTGAGGTTCTGTCGTTTCGACCTTAACCGTTTTCTCTTTTTCAGCTACCACTGCTTTGGGAGCTTCCTTTTCTTTTTCGTTTACTGATGGTTCAGCAACGGTTTCATTTTCTTTTTTCTCTGCTGTCTTTTTCTCTTCTGCCTTAATCTTGCGTGGACGTCCGGGTTTGCGTTTGGTCGATTCGGCATTTTCTTCCGTCTTGTTTGTGCTTTCTACGACTGGTTGGGTAGGAGCAACAGTAGCTTTTTCAATGGTAGGAGCTTCGTTTGGATTGGGCTTGCTCAGCTCTCCGTTTTTGTCTGCCGAGAAAACTTTATCCACGTTGTCCTTCTTAACGGTGACGCGTGATCTTTTTTGGCGTTCGTTCTTACGTTCTTCTTTTTGTTTGTCGGCAGCGACTTTCTTGGTTGCACCCACAATGGCTTGTTCGTCAAGAATCTTGTAGACCAACTCTTCTTTTTTGAGTGATTCGGTCTTTTTGATACCTAATTCCTGCGCAATACTTTGAAGTTCCGACAAACTTTTGTCGTTCAGTTGAATAATATTGTACATATATATGTGTATAAATTATATTGTATAGGAAGGGGATCGCTTACTTAAAGCAACCGTTGCCAACAATTAAGCTGAACCACCTTTTTGAAATCTATTTATTTAAATAGGGATTATTTTTAGTCTATTGATGTCTTTTCAACGGCGCAAAGATAGAGAATTATTTTTGATTTCACATACAATCGGCCTGTTTTTTTAATAGAATATCTTATCTTTGTTTCGTGATAAACGTTTAATTATGACTGTTACTGAAATTAATCTGATTACTTTTTCGCCTACTTATACATCTAAACAAATAGGCGAAGCAATCGTTCGCGGAACGGGTGTTGCGGATGTTTCTTCTATAGATATGACTTTGCAGACACCTAAGAAAAAGAGATTGGGTTCCGATGTCCTGGCGGTGATAACGGTACCTGTATATGGTGGCCATGTGGCACCCTTGGCTTTGGAGCGGATGAAAGACCTCCTTGCCGACAGTACGCCGGCGGTGATTGTTGTGGTTTATGGTAACCGTGCCTACGAGAAGGCGTTGGTGGAGCTGGATACGTTTGTAGGTAGTCTGGGGTTCAAGGTGATTGCTGGCGGCACGTTTGTGGGCGAACATTCGTACAGCAGCGACCGTTATCCCATTGCAGCTGGCCGTCCCGATAAAGACGACCTGAATTTTGCGGAAGACTTTGGTATGAAAGTACGGGCCAAACTTGAGACAGCTGCCGACGCGGAACATCTGTATGGTGTGGACGTACAGAAGATTCAGCGGCCGAAACAGCCTTTCTTCCCTTTGCTCCGCTTCCTGTGGAGCGTGATAAAGTTACGAAAGAGCGGTGTGCCCATGCCTCGTACACCTTTGGCAGATGAGAATCTCTGTACGCATTGCGGCCTGTGCGTGGAGCGTTGCCCTGCCGGAGCCATCATGAAAGGAGAGGAATGCGCGACGATTGCCGACAAGTGTATTCGTTGTTGCGCCTGCGTGAAAGGGTGCCCGCAAAAGGCACGCACGTTCGATACGCCCTTCGCTGCCTTGCTTCACGATTGCTTCCAGCGCCCGAAGGAGAACCGAATCATTCTTTAACCACACGGACGAGCGTTATTTTCTGAGTACATTCGTCTACCCGAAAGCGGTTGTCTGTCCGTTCGGCCACCAGCCAAGCGATGTCCTTGCCACAACACAGTACCCATTGGCGTTGCTTCTGCAGGAGGGAAAATTTACGGTCGGTCAGATAATCGCTTACTTTTTTGCGCCCTTTCATACCGAAAGGGACGAACGTGTCGCCCGTCTGCCACAGACGCAGGGTCAGTGCGTGATGCAGTTTGCCGGTGTCGAAGCAGGCAGTGAGACGCTCGTGGGGGATAACGAAGTCCGGTGTACGCTCCATTTCCGTTATTTCTAATTGAGGCGGACGGTTCATGGCCTGCTTGCTTTGCATCAGTAGCAGGTCACGGTCCTTCACCACCAGCCAATCTTTCGACTCGAAAGTCTTGCCGACCCGTCCGTCGAGCGAGCGGAAAATGTCGTTCGTCTGCGTTTCGTTAAAGCCAAGCGGATGGAGAATTTCATGAAGCAGCGCCTGCGGTTCCGCTTCCTTCAGCAAAGCGACTATGCGGATGCCTTCGGGACAGAGAACCCTTTTCGTGGCTTCGGCTATACCTATATTATATAAGGTGGCGGCTTTGTCCAGATGGGCAGCCGTGCGAAGGATGCTCCGCCGGACGGACGGGTTGATTTCCTGCATTAGAGGCAGAAGGTTCAGGCGTATCTTGTTGCGTATGTACTCGTCCTGCTGGTTGGTGCTGTCGGTAACATACGTCTGGCCTTGTCGGTCGAGGTAGTGCAGGATGTTTTCGCGAGTCAGGCAGAGCAGGGGGCGAACGATACGGCCGTTGCGTGGGCAAATACCCCGCAAACCATTGATACCTGTGCCCCGTATCAGGTTGAGCAGGAAGGTTTCCACGCTGTCGTCGGCATGATGGGCCACGGCTACGACGTCGGCATCCAGATTCTGACGGAGGGTCTCGAACCACTGATAGCGCAGTTCGCGGGCAGCCATTTCGATGGAGATATGCTGATTGGCGGCATGCAAGGCAGTGTTGAAGTGGACGACGTGCAGAGCGATGTGCCGCTCCTCGCATAGGCGGCGGACAAACTGCTCGTCGCGGTCGGACTCTTTGCCGCGCAGGTGGAAGTTGCAATGCGCCGCTTCGCACGTATAGCCCAGCTCTGTCAGCAGGAGCAGGAGTGCCACGGAGTCGGCTCCACCGCTTAGGGCCACGATGACTTTACAGCTTGTCTTTAGCAGATGTTCTTGGGCGATGTATTGGGCAACTTTCTTCTTTTCCATATCTGCAAAGGTAAGAAAATCTTCGGAAAGCACTGCTTTACGTCCTTTAAAACGTAGCTTTCTTCCTCTTAAAGCATCGTTTTCTGAAATGGAGCGTGGAGCGATGCAGATGAGTTTGCTATCAGTTTCTCATGTCTTGTTATTTAAAAACATTCTAAATTGCTTGTAGATTGTCGGTATATCTCGTATCTTTGCATCCGAATATTAATAGAGAAGGGCAAATACTATGCGTTTATCCGAATTGAATACCGGTGAGAAAGGCATGATTGTCAAGGTTATGGGTCATGGAGGCTTCCGCAAACGCATTGTGGAGATGGGCTTTATCAAGGGTAAGACGGTGGAAGTTCTGCTCAATGCACCGCTGAAAGACCCGGTGAAATATAAAGTGATGGGCTACGAAATCTCCCTGCGCCGCCAGGAGGCCGATATGATTGAGGTCATCAGCGAGCAGGAGGCGAGGGAGCATAATGTACAGCCCGGCTACCATAAAGGGCTGGAGGAAGATATCCGTCTGGCTGAGGACGAAATGAGAAATCTGGCACGCGACAAGCGCCGCACTATCAATGTGGCGCTGGTAGGCAACCCGAATTGCGGCAAGACGTCGCTCTTCAACATCGCTTCGGGTGCGCACGAGCATGTGGGAAACTACAGCGGCGTGACGGTTGATGCCAAAGAAGGCTTCTTCGACTTCCAGGGCTACCGCTTCCGCATTGTCGACCTGCCGGGCACGTATTCGCTTTCGGCCTATTCGCCTGAGGAAATCTACGTCCGTCGCCACATCATTGACCGGACGCCGGACATCATTATCAACGTAGTCGATGCCTCCAATCTGGAGCGTAACCTCTACCTGACCACCCAACTGATAGACATGAACGTCCGCATGGTGGTGGCACTTAACATGTATGACGAACTGGAAGCCAGTGGCAATACGCTGGATTACGTGAAGCTGGGCGAACTCTTCGGTGTGCCGATGCTGCCCACCGTGAGCCGTACAGGTCTCGGTGTGGAAAAACTTTTCCACGTCATCATTACCCTTTACGAGGGAGGTGACTTCCTCGATAAGAAAGGAAAGGTGAGGGCCGAAATCCTCGAAGACTTCCGTCAGTGGCACAAAGAATATGTGCCTGACCACGCTTTCGGCACCCATCAGGAAGAGGAAGAACATCCTCGCGGCTTCTTTCGCCATATCCATATCAACCATGGCCCCGAATTGGAGCGCAGCATTGATGCGGTGAAGCTGGTCATCAGCGAAAACGAAAACATCCGTCACAAATATTCTACCCGTTTCCTTTCCATCAAATTGCTGGAGAACGACAAAGACCTTGAGGGCATGGTGAAGACCTTGCCAAACGGTAGCAAGATATTGGAAATGCGCGACCGCGAGAAACAGCGCATCCGCGAGGTGATGAACGAGGACAGCGAGCAGGCCATTACCGATGCCAAGTATGGCTTCATTTCGGGTGCCCTGCGCGAGACATTCGTGGACAAACATTTGGACAAGGAGCGCATAACGAGCGCGATAGACGCTATTGTGACCCATCGCATCTGGGGATTTCCCATCTTTTTCCTCTTTATGTTTCTGATGTTTGAAGTCACTTTCGAGCTGGGAGCCTATCCGCAAGATTGGATTGAAACCCTGGTAAACGTCATCGGAAACTTCATTAGCCATAACATGTCCGAAGGGCCGCTGAAAGATTTACTTATCGACGGCATCATCGGCGGGGTGGGAGGCGTCATTGTATTCCTGCCTAACATCCTAATACTTTATCTGTTTATTTCGCTGATGGAGGATTCGGGCTACATGGCTCGTGCGGCCTTCATCATGGACAAGATTATGCACAAGATGGGCTTGCACGGCAAATCGTTCATTCCCCTGATTATGGGTTTTGGTTGCAATGTGCCTGCTGTGTTGGCTTCGCGTACCATTGAGAACCGCAAAAGCAGGCTGGTGACTATTCTTATCAATCCTCTGATGTCGTGCAGTGCCCGTTTGCCCATCTACCTGCTGCTGGTAGGCGTCTTCTTTCCCCATCATGCCAGTCTGGTGTTGCTGAGCATTTATAGTTTGGGTATCATTCTGGCCGTGGTCATGGCGCGTCTCTTCAGCCGCTTTTTAGTGAAGGGCGACGACACGCCGTTCGTCATGGAGCTACCTCCCTACCGCATGCCTACTTCGAAAGCCATATTCCGCCACACATGGGAGAAGGGTGCACAATACTTACGCAAGATGGGTGGCGTCATCATGGTAGCTTCCATCATCATTTGGGTACTGGGCTATTATCCGCGTCCCTCGGAGTCGATGGATATAACCAAGCAGCAGGAAAATTCCTATATCGGACGTATCGGTAAAGCCATCGAGCCGGTTATCGAGCCGTTGGGCTTCGACTGGAAGCTGGGCATTGGCATTCTTTCGGGGGTGGGAGCCAAGGAATTGGTGGTCAGTTCGCTGGGTGTACTCTATGCCGGTGATGCCGAAGCCAACCAAACGACCTTGGCTCAACGGCTGCCCATTACGCCGCTTGTGGCCTATGGCTATATGGTTTTCATTTTGCTTTATTTCCCGTGCGTGGCTACGCTGGCTGCTATCAGGCAGGAAGCGGGTAGTTGGAAGTGGGCGGCATTTGCAGCTGCGTACACAACCACATTGGCATGGATTATGTCTTTTGCCGTTTATCAGATAGGAGGACTGTTTGTATGACCGATTGGCAACATTGGGTGGTAGCCCTGATTGTAGCGCTTTGTGTGTGGAGCATTGTAAAGAGCATCCGCTCTTTTTTCCGCCGTTCGCGGAAAGGGGGAAATCCTTGTAGCAGATGTTCGGGCGGTTGTTCTTCGACGACTAAGTGATGCGGAAAAAACAAAAAATATTTTTCCGAAAGTCTTGCCAGTTCAAATATAATCCATATCTTTGCAACCGCATTTACGAATTGCACTAACATGGTGGCTGTAGTTCAGTTGGTTAGAGCGTCAGATTGTGGTTCTGAATGTCGTGGGTTCGAGTCCCATCTGCCACCCACTGCGGTAATCCTCATAGGCGAAAGCTTATGAGGATTTTCTTTGGTCTAATGGACATTTAGGGGGTCAGTCCGATGAACAAGTTAGTGATATAAAATCTGACCTTTTAAGATTTTATTTTTAGCATATTGTTGGATTTTATTAGTGAAAGTGAGTATAGTTTGGGGAATAAATTTCTATCTTTGCGCCTGATTTTAACAGATGTTTTATTTTTAATTATTTTTTGAGTTATGAAGAAAATGCGCACATCGTTTTTTGTAGCTGTTTGTTCATTGTTTATTCTTTATCCGAATTGTGGATTTGCTCAAAATGAATGGGGAATTTTCAATTCTGTAGGCGCCAGTGTCGGTGTAGGCCTTAATGGTATTGATGTTGAGTTGGCAACTCCTGTTACTCCTTATCTGGCGGTAAGAGGCGGATTGTCTGTTATGCCTAACATCAATATGAGCACAGACGTTGATGTTGAATTGGATGGAAAAGATGCCGGTTCAATGGATGTAGACGGTTCTTTGAAACGTGTATCGGGACAGATTTTGTTAAATGTATATCCATTCCGTTCTTCTTCTTTTTTTGTAACGGCAGGCAGCTACTTTGGAGGTTCGTCGCTGGTGAAAATTGAAGGAACGGGTGATCAGGATTTGAAGGATAAGATTGCTGAAGCTAAATTAGCAGGTAAATCAGCAGGTATCGTTATTGGTGACCAGACAATTCCTTTCGATGAGGAAGGTAATGTGTCCGGTGGATTAAAGGTTGCGAACTTCCGTCCTTATGTAGGTTTGGGCTTTGGTCGGGCAGTTCCCTCCAAACGTTTGAATGTCAGTGTAGAGCTGGGTGTACAATTTCATGGCCGTCCTGAAGTTTATGCCAATACGGGTAAATTGGACTTGAATTCGTTGGGTGAAGATGGCAGTACATTTTCCGATATCATAGACAAGCTCAAAGTTTATCCTGCTTTCAAGATACGTTTGAACGGCCGGATTTTCTAATTCGGATTTTCCAATCATTGAAAAGGGGAAGGTAGCCTCACGGCCGTCTTCCCCTTGCTTATTTAAAACAACCAATAAAAGAAATTTGTATTCTTTTTATCGGATGAACAGCAGTTCTCTGTATTTGGGCAGCGTCCACATCTGGTTGTCGACGATCAGTTCCAGCTTGTCGATATGGTAGCGTATCTCTTCCATCATCGGTACGATGGAGTCGTGATAGGCCACGGCTTTCGCACGCTCGTTGTCTATCCTGTTAGCCACCTTGCGGGCTTCGATCATGGCATCGACGTGTTCCTTGATGAAGGTGGTGCGGTCGGCAATCTCTTCGATCAGTTCCAGGTTTTTGGCTGAAAGTCGGGCTGCCTTCTCTTTGGGGAAGAGGCCGTTCATCTTGTAGACATTGTCCACCAGTTCCGTCTGATACTGGGTGGCGACAGGGATGATGTGGTTCATGGCCAAGTCGCCCAACACACGCGCCTCAATCTGAATCTTCTTGGTGTACATTTCCCACTTCACTTCGTTGCGGGCTTCCAGTTCTTTGCGGGTCATAACGCCGGTCTTGTCGAACATGGCGATGCTGTCTTCTTTCAGGTAGTTGTCGAAGATGACGGGGACGCTGGTCTCGCAATCCAGTCCGCGACGGGCTGCTTCGGCCTTCCATTCGTCGCTGTAGCCGTTGCCGTCGAAGTGGATGGGCTTGCATATCTTGAGATCCTGGCGTATGACGTCGAGGATGGCCGAGACCTTGTCCTCTCCCTGTTCGATGAGTTTGTCCACGTTGTGCTTGAAATCAATCAACTGTTCGGCCAGGGCGGCGTTGAGTGCGATCATGGCGCTGGCGCAGTTGGCCTCCGAACCGACGGCGCGGAACTCGAAGCGGTTGCCGGTGAAGGCAAAAGGACTGGTACGGTTGCGGTCGGTGTTGTCGATGAGCAGTTCGGGGATTTGGGGAATATCCAGCTTCATGCCCTGCTTGCCGCTCAGGCTGATGAGTTCGTCTTTGTCGCTTTCTTCGATGTGGGCCAGTACTTGCGAGAGCTGCTTGCCGAGGAAAGAAGAAATGATGGCGGGAGGCGCCTCGTTCGCGCCCAGACGGTGTGCGTTGGTGGCGCTGGAGATGCTGGCCTTCAGCAGGCCGTTGTGGCGATAGACGGCCATCAGCGTGTTCACGATGAAGGTGATGAAGCGCAGGTTCTCTTCGGCCGTCTTGCCGGGAGCCATGAGCAGTACGCCCGTGTCGGTGCCCAGCGACCAGTTGTTGTGCTTGCCGCTGCCGTTGACGCCCTTGAAGGGTTTCTCGTGGAGCAGGACGCGGAAGCCGTGGTTGCGGGCTACCTTACGCATCAGGGCCATGATGAGCATGTTGTGGTCTACGGCCAGGTTGCATTCTTCGTAAATGGGAGCCAGTTCGAACTGGTTGGGAGCCACCTCGTTGTGGCGTGTCTTGACGGGGATGCCCAGCTTCAGGGCTTCGATTTCGAGTTCCTTCATGAAGGCGGCCACGCGCGGAGGAATGGCGCCGAAGTAGTGGTCTTCCAGCTGTTGGTTCTTGGCCGAGTCGTGGCCGGTCAGCGTGCGTCCCGTCATCAGCAGGTCGGGGCGGGCGGCGTAGAGACCTTCGTCCACGAGGAAGTATTCCTGTTCCCAGCCCAGGTAGGCGTTAACCTTCTTCACTTCGGGGTCGAAGTAGTGGCAGACGTCGGTGGCTGCCTTGTCGACGGCGCGCAGGGCCTTCAGGAGCGGTGCCTTGTAGTCGAGCGACTCGCCCGTATAGGCGATGAAGATGGTCGGGATGCACAGGGTGTCGTCCACGATGAAGGCGGGCGAAGAGGGGTCCCAGGCCGAATAGCCGCGCGCCTCGAAGGTGTTGCGGATGCCGCCGTTGGGGAAGCTGGACGCATCGGGCTCCTGTTGTACGAGCAGTTTGCCGGTGAATTCTTCCATCATGCCGCCCTTGCCGTCGTGCTCTACGAAGGCGTCGTGCTTCTCGGCCGTGCCTTCGGTCAGCGGGTGGAACCAGTGGGTATAGTGGGTCGCTCCCATTTCGAGGGCCCATTTCTTCATGCCTGCGGCCACTTCGTCGGCAATGCCCCGGTCCAGCGGAGCGCCGTTGTCGATGACGTCCACCAGCTTGGCATACACCTTGCTGGGCAGGTAACGGAACATCTTTTCCTTGTTGAACACGTATTTGCCGAAGTATTCCGACGGGCGTTCTTTGGGAATCTCTACAGAGACGGGCTTCTTCTTGAAGGCCGTTTCCACTACTCTGAATCTCAGTTTTGACATAATCTTATTTTTTATTTGGTTTGAATATTGGTTTATCTATTTAGTTGTAGGCCGACTCTCCGTGTTCGTAAATGTCGAGCCCTTCTTCTTCGATGCGTGCCGGAACGCGCAGACCATGTATCTTGTCGAGAAGTTTGAAGATGATAAAGCCCATCATGGCTGCCCAGGCTCCTACGACGACGGCTCCAAAAAGCTGTGCACCGAGAAATCCGCAGCCTGCTCCGTAGAAGAGGCCTTCGCTGGTGGAGAACAGGCCTGTCAGGACGGTACCGGTAAATCCGCAGACACCGTGTACGGAACTGGCACCGACGGGGTCGTCAATCATCAGGACTTTATCAATGAACTCGACTGCAAAAATCATCAGAACACCACAGATAAGTCCGATGATGGCTGCGCCGCCTGCCGATACGCAATCGCAACCGGCTGTGATGCCGACCAGACCTGCCAGAATGCCGTTCAGCGTGAGCGAAAGCGATGGTTTGCGGTATTTAATCCAACTGGTGACGAGAGCTGCGAAACCTCCGGTGCAGGCAGACAGGTTGGTGGTCAGGAAAACGTGCGAAATGGCAGTCTGATCGGCGGTTGTAGAGGCGGCCAGTTGTGAACCGGGGTTGAAGCCGAACCAGCCGAACCATAAGATAAAGACACCCAATGCGGCGATGGTGAGGTTATGGCCGGGGATGGCCTTGGAGCTGCCGTCTTTGCCATATTTACCGATGCGCGGCCCAAGAATGGCAGCGCCTACAAGGGCGATCCAGCCGCCTACAGAGTGAACCACCGTAGAGCCTGCGAAGTCATGGAACGTAGTGCCGAAAACATACATCATAAAAGAATCTGCGTTGCCGTTTGTCAACCAACCGCCTCCCCAAGTCCAGTGGCCTGAAATGGGATAAATAAGTACGCTGATGGCAATGGTATAGACGACGTACATAGAGAATTTGGTACGTTCGGCCATAGCGCCCGACACGATGGTAGCCGATGTGGCACAGAACACGGTCTGGAAAATCAGGAAACCTTCGCGGGGGAGTTGAGTGTCGAGAAAGGACAGGTCGCAGAAATGAGGCATTCCTGCGAAGCTGCCGGCTCCGAACATCAGGCCGAAGCCGATGAACCAGAAGAGCAGGGAACCCGACATGAAATCGACGAAGTTTTTCATCAGGATGTTGCCCGTATTTTTGGTGCGGGTGAAGCCGGCCTCTACCAGGGCAAATCCCGGCTGCATGAAGAATACAAGCATGGCTGCCAGCAGCATCCAGACGGTGTCGATGCCTGTGGCCATTTCGGCCAGTTTGTCTGCCGTAGCAGTTGCGGCCGCTTCCCCGGCAAAAGCCGTTGTACCTGCCGACAGCAGGAATAGAAGGAAGACTGTACGCAGTTTCGGAAGGCTGCGGATAATGAAAGTTTTCATACGTCTGTGAGTTTTATTTTTCTTGTTCTGCGTTAAATAGTGCGATGTCGCCCCGTTCGGCGGTACGGATGCGGATGGCATCCTGAACCGGAATGATGAAGATACGTCCGTCGCCGATTTCACCTGTCCATGCGGCTTGCCGGATAGCCGTCACGGTCTTTTCCACATTCTTGTCGCGTACTACGACGGAGACGAGGATACGTTCGATGGAACTGGTATCGTACATCACGCCGCGATAGATACGCGCCTGTCTGGATTTGCCGATTCCTCTTACGTCGTAGTAAGAGAACCATTCGATGTCCGCTTCGAGAAGGGCTTCTTTCACGTCCTCGAACTTTGTTTTGCGGATGATTGCTTCAATTTTTTTCATATCTTTTTACCTCTATATTCAACTGCTTTCCGAAGGGTTGCGGACGGTGGAAGAACCGTTCGTCCGACCCCCTGATGAAAGGTCTTCCGAACCCCCGTCAGAAGGTGTTCTGGAGGGGGTCTAATCGATCCTCCGTATCGATCATCATCGATCTTCCGTATCGATCATCATCGATCCTCCGTATCGATAAACGTCGATCTTCCGTATCGACAAAAGCCGATGTTCCGTATCGACAAAAACCGGTGTTCCGGGTCGGCAAAAACCGATGTTTCCGGTCGTCGTCATGGGCCTGTATATGTCAATATTTTTAATCATAGGCAGACGTATTCTCGACCTCCTTCAGCCCAACCATTTGCGGATGCGCCGCATGGCTTCTTCGCAGTCGTCGTGGGTGCCGAAAGCGGTCAGGCGGATGAAGCCTTCGCCGCTGGGGCCGAAGCCTACGCCGGGCGTGCCCACCACATTGGCCTCGTAGAGCATCTGTTCGAAGAAGCGCCACGAACCGGTGCCGTTCGGTGTCTTCAGCCAGAGGTAGGGGGCATTGATGCCTCCATACACCTTCAGGCCGGCAGCCTCTAGGCTCTTCCGCATGGTGGCGGCGTTCTGCATGTAGTAGTCGATGTTGGCTTTCACCTGCTGCCTGCCTTCGGGCGTGTAGACGGCCTCGGCGGCGCGTTGGGTGATGTAGCTCGTACCGTTGAACTTGGTGCACTGGCGTCGGTTCCAGAGCCGGTTCAGCGGGATGCGTTCGCCGTCGATGGTGGCGGCGGTCAGCTCCTTCGGCACGACGGTGTAGCCGCAGCGGACGCCGGTGAAGCCTGCCGTCTTCGAGAAGCTGCGTATTTCGATGGCGACTTTCTTGGCGCCGCGTATCTCGTAGATGGAGTGGGGGACGTTGTCTTCGCGGATGTAGGCCTCGTAGGCGGCGTCGAAGACGATGAGCGTGTCGTTGGCCAGCGCATACTCCACCCACTTCTTCAGCTGTTCGTGCGTCAGTGTGGTGCCGGTGGGATTGTTGGGGTAGCACAGGTAGATGAGGTCTACGCGGTGTCTGGGCAGTTCGGGCACGAAGCCGTTCTCCACCGTGCAGGGCAGGTAGGTGACGTTGCTCCACGTGCCGCTTTCTTCCAGTGTTCCGGCGCGTCCGCACATGATGTTGCTGTCCACGTAGACGGGATAGACGGGGTCGGTGATGGCCATGCTGTTGTCCCAGCGCAGCAGTTCGCCGATGTTGCCCGTGTCGCTCTTCGCGCCGTCGTTGATGAAGATTTCGGCCGGCGAGAGGTGGACGCCGCGCGGTGCGAAGTCATTCTTCAGGATGGCTTCGATGAGGAAGTCATAACCCTGCTCCGGTCCGTAGCCCCGGAAGGTCTTTTCGTCGGCCATTTCGTCGGCCGCCTTGTGCATGGCCTCGATGCAGGCGGGGGGCAGGGGGCGCGTGACGTCGCCGATGCCCAGCCGGATGACGTCCTGCTTGGGGTGGGTGACCTTGAACGTATTCACCTTCTTGGCGATGTCCGAGAAGAGATAGCTGCCGGTCAGTTTCAGGAAATGTTCGTTTACTAATGCCATATCGTTGTTCTTTTATCGGGTTGTTTCTTGTCTTTTGTTTCTTATTCGGTGGTCAGTTCGATTTCTCCTTCATAGACTTTCACGGCGCCGCCCGTCATGTAGACGTGGCCGTCCGCCTCGTTCCATTCGATGCTCACCTCGCCCCCGTCCATGCCGACCGTCACGGCGCGTTCCGTCAGTCGGACAAGCGAGGCGGCTACGGCGGTGGCGCAAGCTCCTGTCCCGCAGGCCTGCGTGATGCCCGAACCGCGTTCCCAGACCCGCATCCGTATGCGTTTGTTCGAGATGATTTGGGCAAACTCTACGTTGATGCCGCCGGGAAACAGCGGATGCCGTTCGAGGCGGGGGCCGATGGCCGCCACGTCTACAGCGTCTGCGTCGGGTACGAACAGCACCAGGTGCGGATTGCCCATCGACACGAACTGCCCTTGCCCGAAGCCGTAGCCGTCGCCCAAGTCCACTGTCCGCAGGTCGCATGGGATGCCCATATCCACCGTCACCGTAGCGATGCGCCCGTCGCTTCCCAGATGCAGCGTGAGGGTCTTGATGCCGGAGAGCGTGTCCAGTGTGACGGTAGTCCGGTCGGTCAGCCCTTCATCGTAGACGTACTTGCCGATGCAGCGGGAGGCGTTGCCGCACATGCGTGCTTCGGAGCCGTCGGCATTGAAGATGCGCATGCTGAAATCGGCCGCGTCCGAACGGTCTATCAATACCAGCCCGTCGCTGCCGATGCCCGTGTGCGGGCGGCTCCACGCCACGGAGAGTTCCTCCGGGTTTCGGAGCGGATAGCGGGCGGTGTTGACATAGATGTAGTCGTTGCCCGCTCCGTGCATCTTCGTGAAACGTATCTTTCTTGTCATTTTGTTCTCATTTAATCTGTTTATGTTTTCTATTTGCTTATTTCCGATGCAAAATTATGGATTTATGTAATATGTTGTATCGTTTTGAGTGAATTTATGTACAAATAGCATGATAACTTACGATTTAGAGATATAAGGGGAATAAATCTTTCAATCCGTAATGTATTTCGGAGGTGATGGGGCGTATTGTCAGAAAGCTCGGTTAGTCCTCGATAACATTTTTCCATTGGTTGAGAGTAACGTTATGTCTTCCGGTAATAGTGTGTGAGCTAAAAGAAAGAGGTCTTCGCTTTTGAAGACCTCTCTTGGGTGATCCGCTTGGGGCTCGAACCCAAGACCCCAACATTAAAAGTGTTGTGCTCTACCTGCTGAGCTAGCGAATCAAACCTTGTTGCCGTTAAGCGGGTGCAAAGATAGGGAGTTTTTTGAAGATACAAAGTTTTTTCTCTTTTTTCTTTCCTTTGAATAAGATTGAATGCGGTTCGGAGCAACCGAACCTGAAAAACTTTGTTCTTCGTTTGTCTCTCCTTTCGGCTTTCGCTATCTTTGCGCAAAGATTGCTCTTTGTTGTGTCAGATAACAGGGTGGTTCTATACATTAATCATATTTATACATATAGTATATACTAATTCTATGGCAACAGTTGACGATAAGAAGATTATTTTTTCAATGGTAGGTCTGAACAAGACTATTCAGCAGAACAACAAGCAGGTACTGAAGAACATCTACATTTCGTTTTTTTATGGGGCGAAGATAGGTATCATTGGTCTGAACGGTTCGGGTAAATCTACCTTGCTGAAGATTATCGCCGGGTTGGACAAATCCTATCAGGGCGAAGTGGTGTTTTCACCCGGATATTCCGTCGGGTATCTGGCACAGGAACCTTATTTGGATCCTGCCAAAACGGTGAAGGAAGTGGTGATGGAAGGCGTTCAGCCCATTGTCGATGCACTGACGGAGTATGAGGAAATCAACCGGAAGTTCGGCTTGCCCGAATATTACGAAGACCCCGACAAGATGGAAAAACTTTTTGCCCGCCAGGCCGAGCTGCAGGATATCATCGACGCGACGGACGCCTGGAACTTGGACAGCAAGCTGGAGCGTGCCATGGACGCCCTGCGTTGCCCACCCGAAGACCAGTCGGTGAAACATCTGTCTGGAGGCGAGCGTCGTCGTGTGGCCCTCTGCCGTCTGCTCCTGCAGAAACCGGACATTCTGTTGCTGGACGAACCTACCAACCACCTCGACGCCGAGTCTATCGACTGGCTGGAGCAGCACTTGCAGCAGTATGAAGGTACGGTGATTGCCGTGACGCACGACCGCTACTTCCTCGACCACGTGGCCGGATGGATTCTGGAGCTTGACCGTGGTGAAGGTATTCCCTGGAAGGGTAACTATTCCAGTTGGCTGGAGCAGAAGACCAGACGCATGGAGATGGAGGAGAAGACGACCAGCAAGCGCCGCAAGACGCTGGAGCGCGAGTTGGAATGGGTGCGTATGGCGCCTAAGGCCCGTCAGGCTAAAGGTAAAGCCCGTTTGAACTCTTACGACAAGTTGCTGAACGAGGATGTGAAGGAGAAGGAAGAAAAGCTGGAAATCTTCATTCCCAACGGCCCGCGACTGGGCAATAAGGTTATCGAAGCCAAGCACGTGGCCAAGGCCTTTGGTGACAAACTGCTCTTTGACGACCTTAATTTCATGCTTCCCCCTAACGGCATCGTAGGTATCATTGGCCCGAACGGTGCGGGTAAGACTACGCTCTTCCGCCTTATCATGGGATTGGAGAAACCCGATAAGGGCGAATTCGATGTCGGCGAGACCGTGAAGGTGGCCTATGTAGACCAGCAGCATAAGGATATTGATCCCAACAAGAGTGTTTATCAGGTTATTTCAGGCGGCAGCGAACTGATCCGCATGGGTGGACGCGATATCAACGCCCGTGCCTACCTCTCTCGTTTCAATTTCTCGGGAGCCGATCAGGAGAAGCTTTGTGGTGTGCTCTCTGGTGGCGAACGCAACCGACTGCATTTGGCCATGGCGCTGAAGGAAGAAGGTAATGTATTGCTTCTCGACGAGCCCACCAATGACATTGATGTCAATACCCTTCGTGCACTCGAAGAAGGGTTGGAGGACTTTGCCGGCTGTGCCGTAGTCATCAGCCACGACCGCTGGTTCCTCGACCGTATCTGTACGCACATCCTGGCTTTCGAGGGCGATTCGAATGTCTTCTTCTTCGAAGGTTCCTATTCGGAATACGAGGAGAATAAGCAGAAGCGCCTGGGCAGGGAAGAACCTAAGCGTGTGCGCTATCGTAAGTTGATGGAAGATTGATTATAGCCGTCCCTTTGCAGAATTATATTAAGATCTAAATAGCACGAGGCCTTGATGAATAGAGTACATAGGTTTCGTGCTGTTTCGTTTTTAGTAGTAGATGTTTGTTGCCATATCTCTTTAAAAAAGTCTTTCCTTCCTTGAAAAATGTAATGTTAATGTAATATTTATATGGATTATATTCATTATATTTGCAGGGTGAAACATAAATTAATGTTTAATTAACATGATCTATTAACTAAAAATGGAATTATGAAAAGAAATCTAATTCATTTCCTGTTGATTGCAGTAATGGCTGTTTGCAGTATGTCTGCTTTTGCTCAGACCATTACAGTAAAAGGTCAGCTTGTAGACTCAGAGACAGGCGAGCCGTTGGTTGGTGCTGCCGTTATGGTAGAAAGTACTACGCAAGGTTCAGTGACTGACATTGACGGTTATTTCAAACAAGCAGTTGCTTCCAATGCGACTTTGGTTTTCAAGTATGTGGGTTACAAGGACCTGAAACAGAAAATTATTCGTAAGGGTGCTTCTGTAGATTTGGGCATCATTCAAATGCATCCAGATGCAGTGATGCTGAGCGATGTGGTCATTACTTCTTCTGTGGCCATTGCCCGCAAGACACCGGTAGCGGTTTCGACGGTAACCCCAGTCTTTATTGAAGAACGTTTAGGTACACAAGAGTTCCCGGAAATATTAAAAACGACGCCAGGCATTTATGCTACAAAAAAGGGAGGTGCTTTTGGCGACTCTGAATTGAGAATGCGTGGTTTTAAAAGCGAGAACGTTGCAGTGCTTGTTAATGGCGTTCCCATGAATGATATGGAATGGGGCGGTTTGTATTGGTCCAACTGGACTGGTTTGTCTGATGTGACTCGTAGTACGCAGACTCAACGTGGTTTAGGTGCCTCTAAGGTTTCTGCTCCTTCTGTCGGTGGTTCTGTCAATATTGTGACAAAAGGTGCCGATGCTGAAAAAGGTGGTACGGTTTCTTATGCGATGGGTAATGACGGTTATAATAAAATGCTGTTCTCACTCTCTACGGGGATGAGTAAATCGGGTTGGGCTTTGACTTTATTAGGTGCTAAGACTTGGGGTGACGGATATATTCAGAGCACCGATTTTGAGGCTTATAACTGGTTCGTGAATTTAACCAAGCGTTTCAATGAAAATCATCAATTAAGTTTGACCGCTTTTGGTGCTCCACAATGGCACAATCAGCGTAATAACAATAACGGATTGAGTATAAAGGAATGGCAAAATGTGAAACAGTATGTAGATAATCTTGATGATGTCTATAAATATAACCCATCTTTTGGTTATAGAAAGAATGGAGTGGCATATAATCAGAACCAAAATAAATATAATAAACCTCAGATTTCGCTGAATCACCAATGGCAGATTGACCATAAATCATCTTTGAGTACGGTAGCTTATGTGTCAATTGGGCGTGGTTATGGTAGTAGTGGTCAAGCCAATACTGAAATAGGTGCCGCACGTGCAGATTGGTATGCTGCTAGCAAAGGGACACTTTCTTCTAAGTTTCGTAATGCAGACGGTACATTTGCTTATGATCAGATGGAAGAGTTGAATGAACAAAGTGCTAATGGTTCGTTGTATGCTATGTCTATTTCCAAAAACTATCATAATTGGTATGGCTTGGTTTCTACATATACGACAAAGTTTGGCGAATATGTGGATTTTTATGGTGGTGTTGATTTCCGTTATTATAAAGGTACACATACAAATGAAATTAGCGACTTATTTGGTGGTAAATTTTTTGTAGATTATGATTCACGTAGAAATGTGAAAGTTGCGAATAATGCAGCGGCTGCAGATCCGAATTTTATTCATCAAAAATTAACGATTGGAGATGTCATTTACAGAGATTATGATGGATATACTGTTTCTGAAGGTGCCTTTGCACAGGCTGAATATAACAAAGACAAATTGAGCGCATTCTTATCAGGTTCTCTTTCGAATACATCTTATTGGCGTTATGATCGTTTATATTATGATGAAGCTCATGCGAAATCTGATAAAGTGAATTTTATGGGTTTCACGGCTAAAGGTGGAGCTAATTATAATATTACCGACCATCATAATATTTTTGCAAATATTGGTTATATCAGCCGTGCTCCGTTCTTTTCATATGGCGCTTTTTTGCAGGCTCAAACAAGTAATGCAACAAATCCAGATGCTGTAAATGAGAAAATCTTCTCTGTGGAGTTAGGTTATGGATATCGTTCTAAGTGGCTAACTGCAAATTTGAATGCTTACTTTACTCGTTGGATGGATAAAACGATGACAAGTGGAGGTGATATAACAAATGCTAATAGAGAAGTTATAGACCGTTATAGCATTAATATGCAGGGGGTAGATGCACGCCATATGGGTGTTGAATTGGATTTGGTTGCTAATCCGACCCGTTGGTTGGATATCAATGGAATGTTTTCGTTGGGTGATTGGCAGTGGGATAGCAATGCCACAGGTTATTATTACAATAGTTTAGGACAACCCTTGAAAAACATTAAGAGTGGAGAAATTGCTTCAGGTATTCAGGCATCGGATCATGCGAAGTCAGTCGTAAACTTGAAAGGTGTGAAAGTGGGTGGCTCTGCTCAATTAACAACAGCGTTGGGTGCACAAGTTCATTTTTCGGGTTTTAGAGGTGGTTTAACATATACGTGGTATGCACGTAACTATTCAGATTACGATTTGGATGGTAGTATGTTATCTCCTGATGGAAATGTTACAGTAACTCAGCCATGGAAAATACCGTCAGGTGGACAATTTGATTTGAACGCAAGTTATACTTTCCCCTTGGGTAAATGTAAAGCTACTTTATATGGTAATGTGGAGAATGTGTTCAATCAGCGTTATATTGTTGATGCTACAGATGGAGGAACTGGCAAATGGGAAAATGCTTATGAAGTCTTTTATGCATTTGGCAGAACCTATTCTTTGAGATTGAAAGTCGCTTTCTAATCGTATTAAAATTTAATAGTTGAAATATGAAAAAGAATTTATTATATACATTGTGTGCTTCTCTGTTAATTTTTACAGGATGCGACTATAATGAAGATAACTTTGAAGGATTTGATGATAATCCTATCGAAAATGTTACTCAATATGAAGGAGAGTTTACGGGCAGTTATCCTTCAGATGGCTATTTTTTGACTGATGATGCAGGTAAGGCTGAATTGACTGTTGCTTTGAATACCATGTTGTCTGAGATGTTTTACAGCTCAGACAAAGGATCCGCTGCTAAGATATCGGTTCTTTGCGGTACTGTTACTCCCGGTTTTGAAAGTGCCGACGTGAATTATACGTTGACCAACGATGATTATGATAGTATGGGGACTGAAAAAGGCGAACCTGGAAGTTATAATAATTTTGATTCAGGAATGGATGTTGATGCTTATCTTCGGGAGTTTCTGAATGTGAAATATACTGATATGGCTGTTGGAAAAACGGTTTCTATTACGTATAAATATTATTCTGGCAGTACAACTAATCAGACAAAGTCTTATAAACGTATAGAGAATGGCTGGGAATCCGTTGAAATAGCTTCGTTTGTAGCGGATAAGGAATATACCTTGTCGAAGGAAGATTATGACAGTATGGGAACGGAAAGTGGACAGCCTGGGAAGTATGACAATTTTGATGCGAATATGGATGTTGACTTTTATCTCCCGATATTCTTGAAAGAGAAATTTCCGTATTGGGCAGCTGAAGGAACAATTTGTAAAGTTACATATAAATTTTATAGTGGAGGTACGTCAGATAAAGATGCGTTCTATAAGTTTAATGGAACGACGTGGGCTCCATACAATCCTTATGAAGATGTTGTAACTATTGAAACAAAAATCGCGGAAATGACCTTTGACGGTTCCGTCTGGGTATTGGATCGTTTGGTCGGCGGTAGTTTGACGTTGAACTTTGAACAGGGTGATTATGAGGCTTTGCTTCAGTGGTCATTAGAGAATAAGCCAGAATATAAGAGTACTCAGTATGACACAGAGGAATATTATTTTGGTGTCTCTACATATTATCCTAACGTTAACAATGCGTATAATACTTGGAGAAAGTACTATAATATTGATGGTGAATACGAAGGCTTGACTGATGAGCAATTACAGGCTATTATGGATGAGCGTTTGGCGTCTGGTATTGCAGAAATTGTTTTGCCAAGGCGCGTTGAAGTTCCGAATTCAGGTTTGAGTTATATTGTGGTTTATACAGTATATCAAGGCCGTGGCAGTGGTGATTATGCTATGTCTTTTACATACGATGATGAATCTGCCCAATATGTATGGACAGGCACGGTAGTCGCCCAATAAGATTGCGATTGTTTTAATTTTGAAGAGAGGGTGGCGTAACTCGTCACCCTTTCTTAGCTTTAATTTGAATGTATTGTTTATGAAGAAATATTGGAGAATACTGTTTCTGTCTGCATGTCTGACTGTGGTTTCATGTGGTAAAGATGATATTGAAAGTATGTTTCCAGAGCCGGAAGTCCCTGAGCCGGAACAACCGGTAAAACCTGAGATTGAATTGACGGAAGAAGGTTCCTTGACTTTTGTCATGAAAGGTTATGAAAGCGATGGGGCTGATGGAGGAACTTTGCAGCCGGAAGGTTTTCCGGTTTCAATCGGTATAAAAGATAAAAGTTTGCAAGGAACTTCGTGTAAGTTTGCCTTGTCTGCTGCTCGGAGGTTGGTTGATATGCCTAAATATGATACGATGATTGAATGGAAGGATACATTATCAATCGTAGAGGGCAGGACGTGTTGGATACGTTATACAACGGATGAGGAGTATCGTTATTTAAAACTTCGTATCGCTTATATTTTTGGAGATGAAGTTGGGGTAGAATATAAAATTTCGGATGTTATTCAGAAAGAGATCCAAAATATAAATGCCAATGATCCGATAGAGGGAAAATCGTTTGTGAAAGAATATTCCATGCCCCACTTGAACTCTGAAAATTACTATGTGGAGCATACGGTAACCTATGGGGGTAAGGAAATCTTGAATTACGCTTATGAATGGGTAGAGAGCAAAAAACATACAGCATGGGTGGCCTTTAGTTTTGATAAAACGACTTCACAGAAGAAAGTGAGCCGTTCGGATGCGTGGGATACGGATCGGGAATTGCCGGAAGGCTGGTGTCCCGAAGAAAGCAACCATATAAGTGATGGCTTCGATAAAGGACATTTATGTGCATCTGAAGATCGGGTGTATTCGAAAGAAGCTAATGAACAGACTTTCTATTATAGTAATATGAGTCCACAGATGAGTTCATTTAATGGAGGTTTTTGGGCTTCATTTGAAAATCTGATACGGAAATGGGCACGTTCGAGAGAATACGATAAGCTTTATGTGGCGAAAGGGGGAACAGTGGATCAGCTGCTTGTGAACTTTACGGGAACCTGTAAAGGGAATGATGGTGTACTTCCTCAGACCGATGCCAATGGCTTTACTATCAAAGGGCTGGCTTGTCCCAAATACTATTTTATGGCTATTTTGAGTGAAAAAGGAGATGAATACCATGCTGTAGGCTTTTGGATGGAACACCGTGAAGACTATGGTTATGAATATAATAAATTTGCACCTTCGGATGTCATGAAGAAATATGCCCTTAGTATTGATGATTTGGAAAAGAATACAAAGCTTGATTTCTTCTGTAACCTGCCTGACGATATAGAGAATGTAGTTGAAAGTTCATGGAAGGAAACGGATTGGACTTGGTAATAGAAATAATAGTATTGATTGAAACATTCATCCCCGGCATCTTTAGATAAGTATGAAAGAATGCCAGGGATGATTTGTTAATACGGTTATTTGTTTACCACATTAATGGGTTTGCCTTCCTGATAGGCTTTCAGATTATCCAATGCGATTTGCATCAGGCGCTGGCGGGCAGCTGTACTGGCCCAGGCAATGTGCGGGGTGATGTAGCAGTTGCGGGCGGTAAGCAGCGGGTTGTCGGCACGGGGAGGTTCTTGCGCGAGAACATCGACGCCGGCTGCATAGAGATGTCCGCTGTTCAGTGCGTCGGCCAGGTCTTGTTCGTTGATTAACGGGCCGCGGCCTGTATTGATGAGAATCGCATTGGGCTTCATCCGGCTGAGACGGCGGGCATTGACCATTTCACGGGTTTGTTCGGTGAGAGGACAATGCAGGCTGATGATGTCACACTCGGCAAACAGTTCGTCCAATTCCATTTTTTTGATTTCGGGCGGCAGTTGGAAGTGTGATTTGGAGGTAAAGGCATGAACTTCCATACCGAAGCTGATGGCAATGCGGGCGGTCCGCATGCCGGTGTTGCCCAAGCCGACAAGACCTATCTTCTTGCCGGCCAATTCGATGAGCGGTGTGTCTTGGAAACAGAAGTCGGGACTGTTAGTCCAGCGGCCTTTGTGAACCTCGTCCGAGTAGTGCTGCACCTGCTGGGCAATGTTCAACAGATGGGCAAAGACCATTTGGGCAACGGAGTCGGTACTGTAAGCAGGAATGTTGGTGACGATGATGTCACGTTCTTTGGCGGCTGCCGTATCAACGATGTTGTATCCGGTAGCCATGACGCCGATGTATTTCAACCGGGGCAGGGCGGTCATGTGTTCACCTGTTATGACTACTTTATTTGTCAAGAGTATGTCGGCCTCTTTGGCACGTTCCAGTAATTCCGAGGGAGCCGTGCGGTCGTAGACAGTACATTCGCCCAATGTTTTCATTTCATCCCAGGAAAGGTCTCCGGGATTGGCGGCATAGCCGTCGAGTGCTACAATATGATGCATATTTGTCAATAGATTAACGTTTTTCGGGCGATAAAGGTACTACTTTTTTCGGTTCTTTAAAAAAGGCCTTCATTTAAATGCTTTTGAGTGGGACTATTCGGACTCCTTACGTTTTTGGGTGATGTAGAAACACGCTGTCGAAAAGAAGTTGCGCAGGTAGCTGATGCGGCTTACGGCTTGTGGCAACTTCCGTGGGCGGAGATTGAATTTCCGTTTATAATGCGGATTAATCAGCCATAGTGTACGGTCGATGATCGTACCTCCGCATGCGTTTAGCAGGTTTTCAAAATGTTCGATGGTCATGCGTGTGCGTTTGATTCCCAATAGTTCTTTCCGAAGGTTTGGTTTTTCTCCACAGCATTGCAGGAGTTTGTCGTAAATAGGTTCGGGTAACAGATGGATAAAGGGCAGGTGAGAACATAGGCGACTTTGGCAAATTTGCTGATGTCCGCCGAATGGCATCTGCCAGGCGGGAAATCCCCAAAAGATAATGCCGTCAGGTGCTAAGAAGTCGTGGGCATGGCGGATGAAATCAGCTTTCCGGCTGATGTGTTCGATGACGTCGTGTATCAATAAGATGTCGTATCGTTTGTCTACGGGTGGAACCTCTTGTTCGAGAAAGTCGGTATGGATGAATTGGGCGGTCTGTCCGTGTTGTCCGAAGAAAGCGGTTGCTTGGACTATGCGGGTCGGCGATAAGTCTATTCCGCTCACTTCACATCCTTGTTCGGCAAAAGGGAGCAGATTGCCGCCTTCTCCGCAACCTACTTCAAGTATTTTTACCCCCCCCCGGTATTTATCTTATGAAACTGTGCTGTATAGGGTAGATAGAACTCACGTGCCGTATAGGCTGAATCCTCAAAATAAGACAGACGGTCTGAATGACGTTTTTGCATATCTTTATTGTTGTTTATTTTTTAATTCTATTTTTTGGCTCATTGCCATATCTCAATCCTTGCTTAATAGGGTACAATATATTATATCATAACAAAGAACCCATCTACGCTGTATCGGACAAAGGTACGATAAAAAAGAAATATGATCTCATTTATCTGTAGCAAAAATAACATAAATAATAGGCTAACGTACTGTAATAGGGAAACGGATAATTCGAAGGAAGCCGCTATCTTTAAGCCGGTGCTTGACGGACAGAGAAACTTTGTAAGGCCATCGGATTTTACCAAAGATATAATAAAAGCCTCTCTTTGACAAAGAAATCATACAATGTAGTGGCAGGGCTTATTCCGAAGAACACAGAAGGAAGTTTGACATCAAGAATGACGTTAAGCCATGCGGCCGACTATACAATACAGGGAGAAAAGAAAGGTAGAGGGTTCAGGATGTAAATTTGATAGTTTATGATTTTCCGATTATCAATAAAATTACATATCTTTGTCGATGGATAGAGGAGACTCTACCCAAGACATAAGAAAAAAGAAGAAACGTTATGCTTATCTTGTAGGTGAAAACGTAGGAACTTTTCAGCAAGTGCAAGCATAGTTGGCTCATGTTTTTTCATTATAAATTTAATACCCCGATAGAGCCTATGGGAATTATTACGAATATGAACAAATTGTTTATGCCTTTTATGATGGTTGTTTGCTTGCTCTTTACTGCTTGCGACAAGGATAAGATTTTACCTGAAGGGCCAATGATATTGTCGTGGGAAATCCTGACACCGGAAAATGTAAAGTGGGAGGGTTCCTCTGTCGGATGGATCTCAAAAGAATCCTTTATAGCAAACAGCAAAGAAGGCTATATGGTAATGACTTGCGAAAATTTTGATGTGCTTGATCCTATATCAGGCGATTCTTACACATACGATTGTGAATGGGCAACACTCAAGATAGAAGGCAATCAGGTAAAAATTCACTTTCCTCCATCTGTTTCGGATGCTCCAGATGCATACGAAGAGATTCAGATTTCAGCCAAAGATGGAAAGAGAACAGCACGTTCAATTATCTGTTTGACAAGAACCTTTAAGGAAGAAGGACAACCAGACCCCAAGCCAGAGACTTTGCCAGAAGAGGCTAAGTTCAAGATGATTATGGAATATTTCACTCCCTTCATGCACCTTGACAGCCCATTGCCTGCACCGCTCGACCTGATAACTTTCAGAATTACGGACATAAACGGCCAATATACGCCCGTAGTTTTTTCTGAGTTTACCCACTATTACGATTCTATTGTGTGGAGTGCGGATGATTTCCCTCATACGTTCAAAGTGTATGAAAATAAGGTTTCAGCAGAAGAATCTGGAAAGTATCTTTTGGAACAATGGAGTTCGCATTTCTTCAAGAGCGGTATTGTAAAGAACCATCTGAAAGGTTACCGCCATGGAAAGGTTGAATATGAAACCTCTCTCGATATAACGCTGTATGAACGCGACTTCTTAGGACTTGAATGGGGCACAATCGTTTTACAGAAGCCTGAGAATCTAACGGCCTATTGCCGATTGGATAGAGACTATGATTATAAGGTGTATGACATTGTAGCAAAGAACGATGCTCCCTATTCCCAAATCATCCCGGTCAATCACAAATCGCTATCAGATTCAGACTTTCTGCCAACAACAGAAAAAGCCATTATAACATTGATGGAAAATAATGTAGGTAAGGGTCAGGATGCCAAAGGAAAAGAAACTTTATTCAAGTGTCTGCCTGAAAAAGGAGTGGAAGCAGAGTTGTATTGGGAAAATGAAACCACCCGTATGTTGATGTTGCATCGACTTTCTAATGACCCCGATGAGTTAGCCGCAGAGGTGTATTATTTACATGTAGAACCTAAATGACAAGACAATGAATAAAGTAATTATCGCATTTCTGTTTTTAATAGGAATATTAACGACATCATCTTGTACAACTTCTAAAAGTGTCGTATCGCAAAATGTTGACCTATCAAAATATGAATACGCTTCAATCATCAACAATGACACTTATCATATTCCTGTTCAACTGATGGAATATGAGATACAGCTGTATGATGCCATAGAAGGATCTCGTCTTAAGTTAGTTAATGATATGCGTATAAACGAACTGACTCCGATACAACAATCAAGACTGCTCATGGTAAAATATGGAGTAGATGTTTTAAAAGAAGAATCTGTTGTAACCGTAAATTTCATAGATTATCTCACTGGTCGCCCGATAGCTTCATGTCGCGGCGCATATACAACCTTAGGAATTAACGTAACAGCAGACATCAGAGGTGCTATAAAACGTGTTGCCAAACAAATAGCAGAAACATTTCCTAAGTAATATATTCTTTTTGGATAGTTAAAGGTTGCCAATGCAATGCGCCCGCATATACAGAGGCAACCTTTAATGTTATCGGCAGTGAAAAATACTGATATTTGCAAGTGAAAGCGTGAAGCTAAAAAGAGTGCATTCTGAGACATGTGGAATTACGACCTGTTCCACCTCCGTAAAGTACCTTTTTCGCATGCTAAAGTATCGCTTTACGGAGCAGAACTCATAGTGTCTGCGTGGAGAGTCTGTATGTTAAAACCGTTCTTTTCCCCACAATGCCTGCATCCGTTCCTTGTGCTTGGTTTCGGCCGCGTTCTCTTGTGGCTGCCAGATGCTGTGATCTTTCAGTTCGTCGGGCAGGAATTGCTGACGGACGAAGTGGCCCGGATAGTCGTGGGCGTACTTGTAGTCCTCGCCATAGCCCAGCTGCTTCATCAGCTTGGTGGGGGCATTGCGCAGATGAAGGGGGACAGGCAGATTGCCTGTCTGACGGACCAGCTCCAAGGCGTCGTTGATAGCCATGTAGGCCGAATTGCTTTTTGGACTGGTGGCCAGATAGATAGTCGTTTCAGCCAAAGGGATGCGGCCTTCGGGCCATCCTACTTTCATCACGGTGTCGAAGCAGGCATTGGCTAGAAGCAAGGCGTTGGGGTTGGCCAGTCCGATGTCTTCCGAAGCGGAGATGACTAAACGGCGGGCGATGAAAGCGGGGTCTTCGCCGCCTTCCACCATGCGGGCCAGCCAGTAGATGGCACCGTCGGGGTCGCTGCCGCGAATGGATTTGATAAAGGCGGAGATGATGTCGTAGTGCATCTCGCCGTCCTTGTCGTAGGCCAGCGGGTTCTGTTGCAGGCGTTCGGTCACTATGTCGTCGGTGATGACGACGGTATCGCCCGTTTCCGATTCGACAACCAGTTCCAGAATGTTGAGCAGCTTGCGGGCATCGCCTCCGCTGTAGCGCAGCATGGCGGTGGTTTCTTTCAGCTCGATGCGACGTTCGCGCAGGATGTGGTCGGCCGTCAATGCCCGCTGAAGCAGTTCCAGCAGGTCTTCCTTCTCAAGGGATTTCAGTACATAAATCTGGCAGCGCGACAGCAAAGGGCGTATGACTTCGAACGAAGGATTTTCTGTGGTGGCACCGATCAGCGTCACGATGCCCTGTTCGACGGCACCCAACAGGGAGTCTTGCTGCGACTTGCTGAAACGATGGATTTCGTCAATGAATAGGATGGGATTGGCTTGGGAAAAGAAACGGTTGTTCTTGGCGCGGTCAATCACGTCGCGCACGTCTTTCACGCCGCTGGTCACGGCGCTCAGCGTATAGAACGGGGTTTCCAGTTTGTTGGCGATGATTTGTGCCAGCGTCGTCTTTCCCACTCCCGGAGGTCCCCACAGGATGAAGGAAGAGATGCGTCCGGCATCAATCATCTTGCGGAGTACGGCTCCCGGTCCGACCAGATGTTTCTGGCCGATGTAGTCGTCTAATGTCTTGGGTCGAAGCCTTTCTGCCAGTGGTTGCACGTTTCTATGGATTAAAATATCATCAAAATCATAAAGCGGATGCCGCCTTTCTTCACGCCGGGGATGTCGGTGTAGGTGAGACGCCGCACGTATTCGATGTGCAGCAGCTTGAAAATGTTGTAGATACCTACACTGGCCTCCACGTAAGGCGTCTTTCCCATGACGTAACTGGTCGGTATGCCGTTGCGGGTAGGGAATAGGAAGAGGTCGGGGTCGGGGTCGTTGCTCTTGTACGGATTGTTCTTGTCAGTCAGCGTGCCCCACAGGCCCCGGATGCGGAACATCTCGCGCCACTTCAGTTTCTTCAGCAGCGGGATGCGGTTGAAGAGCTTGCCGTTCATGTCGTAACTCAGAGCCAGCGAACCATAGCGATCGTTCAGGAACTCCATGTTGTTGATGAGCGAGAACGATTCGTTGTGCTGGGTGATGTAAGACAGGTTGGCCATAGGCAGGTTCAGGAACGGGAACGGTACCTTGTTCCACTGGGCACCTGCACGGGCTGTGATGTCGATCTTCCCCCAGGAACCGAACCAGAAACGCTTGCGCAGGCCTATTTCCGTGAGGTTAAAGTTATATTCGCCTCCCAATATGCCTTTGAAGCCGACTGTATGGGAGAGGGTGAACTGAGGAGCATCCAGTGATACGGGTACACGGCGCTGCTTGGTATTGACAAATGTTTCGCCCGGAGCATAACGCAGCGTTACGCCCAGTTCGGCAGTAGTGATGTCGTGAATCAGGGTATTGTTATCGCCCAGCACACCGGGAGTCTCACCGTCGTTCCGCCAGTATTGCAGGATGCCGGCCGGCTGGTCGTTACGGTGGCGCAGCATGGCTTTAACGGAAAAACCGGTATTCGTTTCCAGTTCGTAGTTAAAGGTAGCGTCACGGATATAGGACATCTGGTCGACGGTTGTCCACTTCCAGCCTACGAACATGTTGTCTTTGTCTGTCTCCAGGTATTTGTCCATGGGCGACATGACATCGTAGGTGTATTTGAAAGACAGATAGTGTTTAGGGAACTCCCACAATACGTATTCGCGTTTGTTGAACGAATAAGCCACTTGGCCGGAGTAGAACCACTTCTTGTCACGTGTACCGTAGGCACCGTATCCGCTGAAGTTCCAGTGAGGATCCAGATTACCGGTTGTCATGCCGCTGAGACGGAAACGGGTTCCGTTCACATAGTTGCTGGTGATGATGGTGTTGATGGGGCCGAAGTCGAACTTACTGGGATGGTCTTTGTTACCGGTTTCCACAAAGTTCTCAATCAGTGCCTTTGCGCCGAAGATGACAATCTTAAATCCCGGTATCTGTTCGATACGGTTCATAAAGAGATCCATGGTACTCTCTTTTTTGGTAAGGGGAACCTGACGCACTTCTGCCCAATACTCGTCGCTCTTGGCCAGCATGTTGGCTTCTTTGATGACTTTCCCTTTCAGGCGGAAGAGGCGGGGCTCTATTTCGTCAAATTGGTATTTCGAATATTTGGTTGTACGCTGCACTTCCAGTCCCTGTAGACCTTTCATAAAGTTCAGTTCTACGGTCATGTCGTCATCGGTCAGCACCCAATTACTGTCGGGCAGCTGTTCGAACTGTTGTACGATGTCCAGATTTTCAACGAAGTTTACGCCTGTCTTTTTGGGCAAGTTCATGGTACACTTCTTTACGGCATAGGTCGAGTCTTTCACTACATACAGATGGCCTGTAAAGCCGAAATCCTGCGAATTGTTGGGGACGAACGTCAAGTGTACGCATTCATGTTGGTCTACCATGAGTGTATCCATCAGGTAATATCTGTAAAATGAGATGGCACCTCGTCCGATAGGGCTTACGAAGCGACGTTGAAGCAAACGGATGTCGTCGTCGTAGATGTTGACGTCCGAGAAAACATCGTTCAGGATGGTACCCAGCATGTCGCCCGTGCTGAAGAATTCTTCGACTCCGGTCGAGTTCATACCTTCGATGATGGTCTTTTCGCTACGAGGCTCCTTGCGGTAGATGGTTCGCGAAGCTGTCTCCTTGATGGAGATGGGCAATATCTGCTTGCCGGTTTTAGGCGATGTCTCTACCTGATCCTTGAAGAAAGAGAATTTCTTGTACAGTCCTTTTTCCATCTTTTCGGGGGTGACATCGTTTATCGACATCTTCATCTTTTCGTACTTCTGGTATTGATAGAAGTCGTTTTCTTCCAGCTTCAGCTGCCTCTTGTGTTCGATGACTTTCCGCATAAAGTCTACAGCCGGATTGTTCTTGCGGGAGTATTTCTCTCTTTTGGGTTTGACCACTACTTCGGCCAGCATGATGTCGTCAGGCGACATTTTGACATTCAGTACTTTCTGCCCGGGTTTGATCTTGATCTTCTTGGTGACGTAGCCGATTGTAGAGAAGGTCAGTTCGTCCCATCCCTTGCGGGTCTCTACTTTGTATTCCCCGTCTCCGTTGGTTATGGCTCCTACGCCTTTGCCTTCGTACTGGACTGTGACATACAGCAAGGGTTCGTTGGTAATTGAGTCTGTAACGGTACCTCTGATTTGGGCAGATGCTCTGGCTGAATGGGCAAAAAGGAGCACTGTCAGAAGAATGAGGTTTGTATATAATTGCTTCATATCTATCATAATGGAATTGCAAAATTAGTAATTTGCATGCAAATAAGAAGCGAATTTTGATTATTTGAGAATTGAGAACCAAAAATATGGAAAAATTGAAAACTATTATTAGGTATTCAGCCCTTTTTCAGTTCTCAATGCCGAACCGGTATAGCCTGTTATTTTTTAAGTAGGACTTGTACGATGCGCTCTGCCGTGCGGCCATCCCAACGTTCTGGCAGGGTACTGTGCTTCCAGTCGCCTTTCAACATTTTTTCCAGTGATGCCGAAAGGGCGAATGTATTTTCACCCACCAATTCATTGGTACCGATGCGCCATGTTTCGGGATGTTCGGCATACGTATTCAGGGTGATGCAGGGTACATCGAGGAAGGTTGCTTCTTCGGCGATGTTGCCCGAGTCGGTCACAATTCCCTGTGCCTGGTTAATGAGGAAGCCGAAGTTCAGATAGCTTTGCGGCGGCAGGATGTGCAGGTTGGGAGCACTGATACCGGTGGCTTGAATGGCTTGCTGTACGTATGGATGCAGGGGAGCTACGACAGGAATTCCACCGGCTCTGTCGAGTATTGTCTGTAGCAGTGACCGGAGCACCTGACGCTGTTGCAGCAGTTCGCGTCGGTTCAGTGTAAGTAGCAGGTAGCAGCCTTTCTTCAGACCGAGTGTGGAGAACCACAGGGGCTGGAGCAGGCGGTTGCGGTTGTAGCGGATGGTGTCCATCAGAATATTGCCGACGTAGTGGATGTACTCCGGTATCATGCCTTCCTGGTTCAGGTTGCGGTTTGCGGCCATGCTGGCTGCAAACAGATAGTCGGAGATGGCATCGACAATAGTACGGTTCACTTCACGCGGCATGTTCATGTCGAACGAACGGGTACCTGCAATGACATGTGCCACCTTCAGTCCGCGCTTCTTGGCTACGATGGCACAACTCATGGTAGCGGTCATATCGTCTACCACCAGTACCGTCTGTGCCGGATGGGCGTTCAGTTCTTTTTCAAAGGTCAGCATGATGTCGGCCGTCACCTGCGAATGGTCGTTGCCCGTAACACCCAGATAGGAGTCGGGTTTCTTCATGTCGAGGTCGGAGAATAGAGAGGCTTCCAGGGCCGGATCGTTCTCCGTACCGGTATAGACCACACGGTAACTGATGTCCTGACCGGTGGCGCGTGCGGCATCCATGGCACGGCACAGAGGGGCTATTTTCATAAAGTTGGGACGTGCGCCCGCTACAATCGTTACTTTCATGACTCAAACCTTTTAAATCTTTCGCAAAAGTACGTTTTCTAATGATATTTTATTCGTTACTTTGCAGGAAATTTCATGGATATGCCTACATTTGTTCAGATACTCGATTTTGTGGGGACGTTTGCTTTTGCAATCAGCGGCATACGTCTGGCATCGGCCAAACGTTTTGATTGGTTTGGCGCATACGTGGTTGGTTTTGCTACAGCAGTGGGTGGTGGTACGTTGCGCGATTTGTTGCTTGACGTGACTCCGGGCTGGATGACCGATCCTATTTATCTTGTATGTACAGGGCTTTCGCTGGTTTTTGTGACCATGTTCGGCAAGTATCTCATTCACCTGAACAATACGTTTTTCTTTTTCGACACCATCGGTCTGGCTTTGTTCACGGTTGTGGGTGTGGGGAAGAGCCTGTCTCTGGGCTATCCTTTCTGGGTGGCTATCATCATGGGCAGTATGACGGGGGCGGCCGGTGGGGTCATCCGCGACGTGTTCATCAATGAAATCCCGCTGATATTCCGTAAGGAAATCTATGCGATGGCTTGTGTGGTAGGCGGATTGGTCTACTGGGCGTGTACGTTGGCACGGATGGACGACTACATCAGCCAGATTGCTTGCGGTGTGGTGGTCTTTATGACACGTATCTTGGCAGTGAAGTATAAGATATGTCTGCCTACCTTGTCGGGGCACAATTAAAAAGGGAGGACGCCTTTCCCACCGTCTGTATCTGTTTTTCTATCTGCTTTGACAAAGTGCTTTCTGAGGGCCTGACGAAGTGCTTCGTCACCCTCTCATGCAGTGCTTTGTTGCCCCTTGAGGAAGCACTTCGTGACAGTGCCATGCAGTGCTTCCTTAGAAGGGCATGATATGGGTGTTATAGGTTCACGGTCAATTGCATTCCCGGAAGTGAGTATGAAGTTCAGGATTTCATCCTCTTCATTGTTGATAATGAAATCCATACCTTATATCCTATCATAACCGATAGCAACGTTATTCCAAAAATTAGGAATGGGTAACTGTTCTTGAGCAGCAGAGTGTTTTGCATTACATCTTGATATCTTGTTTCATCTAACATACATCTCAATCCATACTGTGTGCAACTTATGAAAAATGGATGTAGAATATAAATATATGCAGAATATTTTTTACCTGCGAGAGTGAAAAAACTGCCTGAACCCCAATGTGGGTTGCGTAAAACCAGAATGAAAACACATATTACCATTGGAAGTGTTAAAAGATAGTGGTCTCGTCCGACGCTACATCCTGCCATCTTATAGACAATCATTTCTGCACCTAAACAGACACAGATAACGACAAGTCCTGTAATCAAAGTTTGCGATTTATGGAATAAATCCAATATCCGGTTTTCATAATTTCTAAACAAACAGCCCAGCAGTACGTATGGCATACCTGTAAAAAGGAAATTGCGATAACAAGCAATATGCCCCAAGAAACTTACCAGATAATTGCCTAAGAATAAAAATGGAAGAACTATATAGAGAATATTCATTATTTTGAACTTGCGAGCAATGCGCATGATAACCAACACATACAATATGGCGTAGAAATACCATAAAGGGCCTCCTCCGATAGCGGCATCATTAAGTAATAACCATTTTAATATCCTTTTTATACTGAATGTTTGTGCAAACCAATCAGTTGATACCTGCGAACCTACATGCGATTGAACATAAGATAGCAAGATATAAAATAGAGTAGAGAAAAGAGTAAGATAAATTATCTTTATCAGATGCTTTTTGAATTTCTCATCTGTCATCGCAGGCAAATAATAACCGGTAATCATAAAGAACGACGGAACTGCTATACGTGCAAAAGCACAAATCCCTGCACCTGCATAACCATAACCGGTATAAACGGTATGAATAATTACTACCAAGAAAGCCAAGAAAAACTTTAATGTGTCAAAACTCTCCTGCCTTGAAGAAACGGTATTCTTCCCCGTGTTTGCCCGGAGATTTCCCAATTCACCTTTACTGTCCATTTTTTTAACCTCTTCTCAGGGTTCAGGACTCCGGCAACCCACGTTTTTGTTGAAATATACATTACATAAAGACATAAAAAGAGCGTGAAGCCCTGCACTGTCGCTCGCTTCACGATTAGAGGCTCCTGGAAATTGCCCATCCTGTCGAAACGAGCAACGCCGAAGCCCCACGCCGATATGTATAATACACCTATCTATACCGAACGCTGCAAATGGCGTAAAGACTTCCATCGGCGGCTGTACGGCATAGTTCAGGTATGTATATAACGTACCCACGGGGCATTCACGCTGCTTTGTTCTTGACAGGATAATTGAAATTTTTCCAGGATTTCTAATCGTCAAAACCAAAGCGTAGTAAACGCCTTTCAATATGTCTTGTCCCGCCCAATCCGGTTCTTCACATTGGGAAGAGCCCTCGGCGCAGGACTTTGCAAAGTTAAGAAAAGTATTCGGCTTATCCTAAAACCAATGAAAAGAATTTGGGGATTCATGGAATACAGCCTCAACCATGAAACATCCTGCTTTCATTGTATTTGCCGGTAAACTATTGTAAAATCATGTTGGCATTCATAAAGTGGCACTTTAGACTTCCAAAGAGGGGACTTTACGCCGCTAAAGTGGCACTTGACAACGCCGATTTACTCTTTTTCTTACATAAGCTTGAAAAAAAACAGCAATAATGTGCTAAATAGCATAAAAATAGCTATCTTTGCACCCAAAATAAAATCTGAACCATCAGAGAGGTTCGATTTTATGGCATGTCTAATTTAAATTTGAAGAAAATGTTGAAAGTAAAAGCTGGTGAAACAGCAGGAAAGATTTGGAATGCACTGAATGAAACGGAAGGCTTGACTGCTAAGCAGATCAAGAAGGCAACAAAGTTGGTCGACAAGGATTTATATCTGGGTTTGGGCTGGTTGCTGAGAGAAGACAAAATCTCTACTTCCGAGGTAGAAGGTGAGTTGTTTGTGAAGCTGAATTAAATTTTATCTGAAGACTATAAAAAGGATGCGTTGGTAAGGGATAACCTGCCAACGCATCCTTTTTATATATATCGGTTGGCGTGCAGATTTATGCATACTTAGTAAAAAACGGATTTAAGAACTCACTTTTTTTCCGTATATTTGTGCCCGCTTTTAGTTATTGACTGTCAAATGAAGAATATACGCAACTTTTGTATCATAGCCCATATTGACCACGGGAAATCGACACTGGCAGACCGACTGCTGGAATTTACCAATACCATTCAAGTGACCGAAGGCCAGATGCTGGATGACATGGATCTGGAGAAGGAGCGAGGTATTACCATCAAGAGCCATGCTATCCAGATGGAATATGTGTACAAGGGTGAAAAATATATCCTGAACCTGATTGACACGCCGGGGCATGTGGATTTCTCCTACGAAGTGTCACGCTCTATTGCTGCCTGTGAGGGAGCGTTGCTCATTGTGGATGCATCACAGGGCGTACAGGCGCAGACCATCTCGAACCTTTATATGGCTATCGGACATGATTTGGAAATTATTCCCGTCATCAACAAATGTGACATGGCCAGTGCCATGCCCGAAGAGGTGGAAGACGAAATTGTGGAACTGCTTGGTTGCAGGCGCGAGGAGATTATCCGTGCGTCAGGCAAGACAGGCATGGGTGTGGAAGAAATCCTGGCTGCCGTTATCGAACGCATTCCCCATCCCGAAGGCGACGAGAATGCTCCTTTGCAGGCGTTGATTTTCGACTCGGTGTTCAATTCTTTCCGTGGCATTATCGCTTATTTCAAGATAGAGAACGGTATAATCCGCAAGGGCGATAAGGTGAAGTTCTTCAATACAGGTAAGGAATATGATGCCGACGAGGTGGGCGTGCTGAAGATGGATATGGTGCCTCGCGATGAATTGTGCACGGGCGACGTGGGTTATATTATTTCGGGCATCAAGACTTCACGCGAAGTAAAGGTGGGCGATACCATCACGCATATTGCCCGTCCGTGCGACAAGGCCATCGCGGGTTTCGAGGAAGTGAAGCCGATGGTGTTTGCTGGCGTTTATCCTATCGAGGCGGAAGATTTCGAGGATCTTCGCTCTTCGTTGGAGAAACTCCAGCTGAACGATGCGTCGCTAACTTTCCAGCCTGAGTCGTCGTTGGCCCTGGGATTCGGTTTCCGCTGTGGTTTCCTTGGTCTGCTCCACATGGAGATTGTGCAGGAGCGTTTGGATCGCGAGTTTGATATGAACGTCATCACGACCGTGCCCAACGTATCTTATAATGTGTATGACAAACAGGGACATGTCATAGAGGTGCACAACCCCGGCAGTATGCCCGACATCACGATGATAGACCACATCGAGGAACCCTACATCCGTGCTTCGGTCATCACGACCACCGACTACATCGGACCGATTATGACTCTTTGTCTCGGCAAGCGTGGCGAATTGGTGAAACAGGAGTACATTTCGGGCAACCGTGTGGAAATTTACTACGACATGCCGCTGGGCGAAATCGTCATCGACTTCTACGACAAGCTGAAGAGTATATCTAAAGGATATGCCTCGTTCGACTATCATCCTAACGGTTTCCGTCCTTCCAAGCTGGTGAAGCTGGATATCCTGCTCAACGGTGAACCTGTAGATGCCTTGTCTACGCTGACACACTTCGACAATGCTTACGAATTGGGCCGTCGCATGTGTGAGAAGCTGAAGGAACTCATCCCACGCCAGCAGTTTGAGATTGCCATTCAGGCAGCTATCGGTGCCAAGATTATTGCCCGTGAAACCATCAAGGCTGTGCGCAAGGACGTAACGGCCAAATGTTATGGCGGTGACGTGAGCCGTAAGCGCAAACTGCTGGAAAAGCAGAAACGAGGTAAGAAACGCATGAAGCAGATCGGCAACGTGGAGGTACCCCAGAAGGCTTTCCTGGCTGTGCTGAAGTTGGATTAACTATTCGTTGCGCAAGGCCATCCTGCCTGTTCTTGCAGTCGGGCATTCATAATACCATTTTGTATACCCGAAGGAGTGAAAGGGTTTTCATGGATGGTTTTTTATTGGTTTTAGGTGTT
>NZ_CANRPM010000008.1 GCF_947632445.1 uncultured Bacteroides sp.
AGAAACGACGGCCGCACACCTTGCACTTGTACAATTGTTTTCGGCCCCGAACACCGTTACGAACCACATTGGAGGAGCCACAGAAAAAGCATTTTTTACCATACCAATGAAAACCTTTGCAAAGATGTAAAATTCAATACATTACAAAGGTTTTATCACTCAAAATGTCCATTGAACCTAAAAGGAATTTACACGATTTTTATCTTTCCATTTGCATATTAGGCCCTTTTTTACTATGTGCCACGTTGACCCCTAATGGACATCTTGTATCTTGCTAAAAACAGAAGGCCTCGATAGTCGATTTTAACTATCAAGGTCTTCATTAAGAGCGGAAGACGGGACTCAAACCCGCGACCCTCAGCTTGGAAGGCTAATGCTCTATCAACTGAGCTACTTCCGCAAATTTAGTGGGCAAAGATGGATTCGAACCACCGAAGGCGTAAGCCAGCAGATTTACAGTCTGCCCCATTTGGCCACTCTGGTATTTGCCCAATTATTTTTTAATCCACTTGGTGCAATGCACCTTTGTTTCTCGATTGTGGTGCGAAGATACGACTATTTTTTTAAACTCCAAGCAAAGTCGATCATTTTTATTGCACAAATTGCGCATTCGTCACCCTTATTGCCCAATCGGCCGCCTGCACGTTCTTCGGCCTGCTCCATAGTGTTAGTGGTTATCAGTCCGTATATCACTGGTACATCGCCTTTTGCATTCAGCTGGGCAATGCCTTGGGTGGTTCCCATGCAAACGTAGTCAAAGTGCGGGGTATCACCGCGAACTACGCAACCCAAGGCAATGACGGCATCTACATCGGTATGGGATATGAACTGGTTGGAACCGAATGTCAGCTCAAAGCTGCCGGGAACGGTCTTGATCAAGATATTTTCTTCCTTGACACCGTGTTTCTTCAGGGTAGCTACGGCTCCTTGCAGGAGGGCACCAGTGATGTTATAGTTCCACTCGGATACAACGATGCCGAACTTCATGTTTGAGGCATCAGGCACGGAGTTGAAATCGTATTCGGACAGGTTGTGGTAAATTGTTGCCATATCTTATTTTTTAGATTTGGAATGTTAGGAGTGGATAGATAAAAAATCACGGATTACACGAACCTCACGGCGTCTTTGCAGTTTGACCGTGTTTTCCGTTTAATCCGTGACTGGTGTTTCTTATGATAATAAGAGGTGTAGCGGTTTATTTCTTCATCAGTTTGGCTCGTTCGATGAACTTGTCGATCTGCATGGCCTGGTAAGAAGAGAAATACTTTTTTTTGATGGTCGTGTAGGCTTCGATAGCCTGGTCGTACTTGCCTTGCTTCACGAGAATTTCGCCTGCTTGTTGCAGATAGATGGGGCTCAGGGTATTGTTGTCGGCTTCTTTGGCTGCTTTAAGAAGCATATCTGCTGCTTTGTCCAGCTGTCCCAATGATGCATAACAGTTGCCCATCATGCTTTTCATACCCGGAGAAACCATTTGATCATCGCCGTCGAAACGTTCAATAGCTTTGATAGCTTCTTCGTATTTGCCCAGATGTGCATAGCAGATACCTGCGTAGGCGTGGGCTAGGTTGGCAGCATCTGTCCCGCTGAATTCGTCGGCTACTTTCAAGAAACCGACATAACCTATGCTGTCGCCGTTCAGAGCCTGTTCGTAGGCATCGGCTCCCAGATATTCCTCACCTTTGAACAAGGCGGCCTGTGCCTTCTCTTCGCGGGGCTCCACATAGAGGTATTTGTACATGACTACACCGGCAACGATGACGATAATTGCCACTATGGCACCGATAATTGCTTTCTTATTTTTGATGAGAAAGTCCTCCGACTGTGTCAGAGCCTCTTCCATGTTGAGGGTTTCGTTTGTTTTCTTTTGTTCTGCCATTTTTATAGATCCTTTCTGTTATTATTCACTCTTTGAAATTTCGACTGGCAAAAGTAAGTTTTTTATAGCTTTCAACGAAATTTAGCGGCATCTTTTTTTGTTTTGTGTCTGAAAAGCATGAAAAAACTTTCTATTTTTGCACAAGAATGTAGATGCAATTATGATACTGAAGCGAATTTCGATACTCAATTATAAGAACTTAGAACAGGTGGAACTGACGTTTTCATCGAAACTGAATTGTTTTCTTGGACAGAATGGAATGGGAAAGACCAATTTGTTGGATGCAGTCTATTTCCTTTCTTTCTGCAAAAGTGCCGGTAATCCCATTGATTCGCAGAATATACGTCATGATGCAGATTTTTTTGTTATTCAAGGCTTTTATGCAGCAGCGGATGAAACGCTGGAAGAAGTGTATTGTGGGATGAAACGTCGTCAGAAGAAACAATTCAAACGCAATAAAAAAGAATATACGCGATTGTCTGATCACATTGGTTTCTTGCCGTTAGTTATGATTTCACCGGCCGATACGGAGCTGATAGCCGGTGGAAGTGACGGTCGGCGTCGTTTTATGGATGTGGTCATTTCTCAATATGATAAGGAATATTTGGATGCGTTGATTCGGTATAATAAAGCGTTGGTACAGCGTAATACTTTACTGAAGAGCGAGCAACCAGTAGAGGATGAATTGTTTGTAGCCTGGGAGGAGATGATGGCAAAAGCCGGCGAAGTGGTTTATCGTAAACGAGAGGCGTTCGTCAATGAATTTATTCCGATTTTTCAATCGTTCTACTCTTTCATTTCTCAAGATCGTGAGCAGGTTGGATTGAGTTATCGCTCGCATGCTCGTGATACGTCTTTGTTGGAGGTTCTGAGAGAGAGTCGGGAACGTGACCGGATCATGGGCTTTTCATTAAAAGGAATTCATAAGGATGATTTGGAGATGTTGCTTGGAGATTTCCCAATCAAGCGTGAAGGGTCGCAAGGGCAGAATAAAACTTACCTGGTGGCATTAAAGTTGGCCCAATTTGATTTTCTGCATCGTGCGGGAAATACGGTTCCGTTGTTATTGCTTGATGATATTTTTGACAAGTTGGACGCTTCGAGGGTGGAACAGATTGTCAAACTTGTGGCGGGTGACCGTTTTGGTCAGATATTTATTACTGATACGAACCGTGAACATTTGAACAATATTTTGCATAAAGTGGGCGGCGACTATCGAATGTTTCGTGTCGATCAAGGCATGGTCTCTGAAATGCAGGAGGATGAGGTATGAGGCGTAGTAATGCAGAACAGATTGGTGTCCTTATCCGAAATTACCTACGCCAGGAGAGCTTGGAATCTCCTTTGAATGAACGGCGGCTGATTAATGCCTGGCCGGAGGTTTTGGGCCCCGTTATAGCTTCTTATACTCAAGGACTTTTCATCAAGAATCAGGTATTGTATGTACATTTAAATTCAGCGACCCTTCGGCAGGAATTGATGATGGGGCGTGAATTGTTGGTGCGTAACCTGAACCGCCATGTGGGAGCTCAGGTCATTACCCATATTATTTTTCGTTGACGCAATTAATAAATCACTTCATTCATGCGTATATCAAAGTTTTCTGTTGGCACACTTTCCAGTAATTGATAAGGGAAACAGATTCCGAGTTTATAGGTGCCTGCCAGAAATGGAAGCAGTCGGTCATAATATCCTTTACCACGTCCTAACCGATTGCCTCGGCGATCGAAGGCTACTCCTGGGATGATAGCTAAATCAATCTCTTTTAAATCATTGAATTTTCCTTCTGTCGGCTCCTCGATACTATATGCACCTGTCTTCATTTTGTTTGGTCCTGTATATGTATATAGTTCAAGTGTATCTCCTACAACAACTGGAAGCAGGATGCGTTTACGGTTGTACCATTTCTGGATAAAGTCGTGCGTATGGACTTCATCGGGTAAGGAATAGTACAACAGTATCGTTTGAGCTTTCTGAAATACAGGATGTTTCTCCACCCGGCCTAATATTTCATCCGATAAAAGCGTAGCGGAAGCTGTGTGCAGGGTCTTCAATTCTGCTATATACTTGCGCAGTTCTTTTTTCCCGATTATCATTTTCTTCTTCTTTAATGGTTGCTGGAGCTTTGGGAAATGCTTCTCCTCGCTCCAGTATTTCTAAGGCTTTCAACACGGTTGCATCATCACGGTTGATGTAGCGAATGTATGCTTCTCTACCTTGTATGTTATAAATAATATTCCCGTATAGATTTCTTTCCAATAGCTTTCGTGATTTGTTAATCAGAAGATTACGCCTTTTAACTCCTTTTTGAGCTGCAAACTGTACGAATTGTTCTACAATATTCTGCTTATCCAGATATTTCTGCAATTCTGCTTCATCGTTGAAGTGATCGAGTCTGGCACGATTACGATCTGTATATTGGAAAGAGAACTGGATGAGTAAGCCTTTGTTGCTGACTTCCATCAGGTAAGATGTAACTCCTGTCGTATCACGCGGAACAAAGACATCGGGCATGATGCCGCCTCCTCCGTAAACAGGTCGTCCTAAGGATGTGGAATAGCGTAGTTTTTTATCCAACTTCACACTATCGGCCGAGAAGAATTCTCCGTGTTCATAGCGGTCTAACCAGTCCATTTCGTATTTGCTGTCTTTCCCGTTTTCGTAAGGACGTTGGATACAACGGCCCGACGGAGTGTAATAGCGTGCAATGGTCAGGCGGATGGCTGATCCGTCGCTAAAGTCGATAGGTTGTTGTACAAGACCTTTGCCAAATGAACGAAGTCCTACGATAGTTCCTCGGTCATTGTCCTGAATGGCACCTGCGAAAATTTCACTGGCCGAGGCAGATCCTTGATCTATCAATACGACTAAGGGAATATTTTGGCAACTTCCTGTTCCATTAGCATATTCTTCCATGCGAGGATATTTGCGTCCTTGTGTATAAACGATCAGTTTACCTTCAGGCAAAAACTCATTGACCATGCGGATTGCTGCCTCCATATAGCCGCCTGTGTTTTCGCGCAGGTCGATAATCATACCTTTGCAGTTTTGATGGCTTAGCTGGGCGATAGCGTTCAGGAGTTCAACATGGGTAGTACGTCCGAATTTGCTGATTTGTACATAACCGAAATCATTGTTTATCATATAAGCGGCATCAATGGTGTTTTGTGGAATGTCACCTCGTGTGACAACAAAGTCAAGCAACTCTTTTTCCGTAATGCGTTTCACGCCCAGTTTTACCTGGCTTCCTTTGGGTCCTTTCAAGGTGCGCATGGCTTTTTCATTGGTCAAGCCTTTTCCAACAAAAAGGCTGTCGTCTACCGTCACAATGCGGTCACCGGCTATAAGACCCACTTTTTCAGCCGGGCCTCCCGATACAACGCTATTAACATGTATGGTATCTTCTTGAATGGTAAATTGGATGCCTACACCGCTGAAACTTCCTTCCAATTCTGAATTTACTTCTTCCAGATTTTGGGCAGGGATATAAGTGGAATGCGGATCCAGTTCTGCTAAAATTTGCGGCATGGCGTTCTCTACCAGTTGGCTCATATCAACTGTATCCACATATTGGTCGTCGATGACATGTAGAAGGGCATTCAGCTTGTTGGATGATCCGTTGATGATGCCCAATTTGTTTCCTCCATAATGTTTGGCATAGAATGTTCCTATCAGAATACCTGCCACTACACTGATAGCAATGATGACAGGCATGAAGCGGGAAGAACCTTTTGTACCCATAATATCTTTTCTTTATTCGTTTTTTTATTTTATTCGTTTGCCGATAGTGATAGATATACCACTTCAATCCCAGCTCGTCTGAGCAGGTTGATGCCATCTTCCAGTCGATATTTCTCTGAATAGACAACCCGCTTTATACCTGCTTGAATAATGAGTTTGGCACATTCGATGCAGGGGGAGGCGGTAACGTACATGGTAGCCCCGTCACTGCTATTGTTGGATCGGGCTATTTTGGTAATGGCATTAGCCTCGGCATGTAGCACGTAGGGCTTGGTGATGTTGTTTTCGTCTTCGCATACATTTTCAAATCCAGAAGGAGTACCGTTGTAACCATCAGAAATAATCATCTTGTCTTTCACAATGAGAGCACCGACCTGTCTGCGTTGGCAATAAGAATTCTCGGCCCAAATAGCGGCCATTCGTATGTATCGTTTGTCCAATGCTTCTTGTTTGGCTTCGTGGTCCATAGTTTTTTATATTTTTATTGTGCTTTAAAATTCATTCTTTTGATACTTTTGTTATTATCTTCGTAATAGATATAGAGATTGCCGGCATCTCCATCATAGCGGATAACATTTTGAAATCCAGTGATAAAGGCCTGTGCCAGTTTGTCTGTCTCCGAATTATTTATTTGGGTGTTGCCGGTTTGCATTTCGTGGCTTTCACCGTTTGCATTCCATTGTCCGCTGATGGTGGCCCTGATACCTTTGGCATTGAAAGTCCCGCTTGTCATACCATTCAAGTCTGTCCCTTCAAAAACTACGATAAAGGTGTCAGATTGCCTTAATGCATTGAAACTTAGCTCTGATTCTTGGTCGTTGTTCCAGAAGTCGTATTGCTTGTGTAAGTTTTCTGTAGAGATGTAAGTCAACTTCCAAGTTTTACCTATAAAGATTTCCAATACATCGTCTTCCGTGTTGCAACTATTAAGTAGTAGGATGACAGTCAATAAAGTAAATAATCTATATTTCATCATTTTTTAATTCCATTTCTGGTTAATAATGCGTTAATTGTTGGTTCTTGCCCACGAAAGCGTTTGTAGAGCGTCATGGGGTGTTCAGTTCCTCCGCGTGAAAGTATGTTTTCCCGGAAGGAAAAGGCTGTTTTCTGATCGAAAATGCCCTGCTTTTTAAAAAGCGAGAAGGCGTCAGCATCCAGCACCTCGGCCCACTTGTAGCTGTAGTAGCCGGCTGAATAGCCTCCGGCAAAGATGTGCGAGAACTGGGTGCTCATGCAGGTACCCTTGACGGATGGCAACACTTGGGCACGCGCCCAGGCTTGTTTCTCGTATTCCATCACGTCGCCTTCAAAGGGGGAAGTGCGGGTGTACCACGCCATATCCAGCAGACCGAAACTGACCTGACGAAGGCAGGCATAGCCCGCGTTGAAGTTGCGAGAATCCACAATGCGCTGTACCAGTTCGTCAGGTATCAGTTCGCCCGTCTGATAATGGCGGGCAAAGGTATGCAGGAATTCCTTTTCGACGGCAAAGTTCTCCATGAACTGGGAGGGAAGCTCCACAAAGTCCCAGTAGACGTTGGTGCCACTCAGACTGGCGTAGGTTGTGTTGGCAAACATGCCGTGCAGACTATGGCCGAACTCGTGGAGGAAAGTCTCCACTTCTCCGAAGGTGAGCAGGGCAGGTTTGTCCTGCATAGGCTTGGTGAAGTTCATCACCAACGACACGTGCGGCCGGCTGTTCTCGCCTGTTTTTTCGTCGATCCATTGTTCCTTGTAGCTGGTCATCCAAGCGCCCGAACGCTTTCCTTCGCGCGGATGGAAGTCGGTATAGAGTACGGCGAGGAAACTGCCGCCTTTATCAAAGACATCAAAGGCCTCCACATCTTTGTGATAGACGGGGATATCGGGATTCTTCTTGAAGGTGATGCCATAGAAACGAGTGGCCAGGCCGAACACGCCCTTTTTGACATTCTCCAGTTCAAAGTAGGGTCGGAGTATCTCGTCGTTGAGATTGAACTTGCGATCTTTGAGCTTCTGCGAATAGTAGCTCCAGTCCCAGGGCATCAGTGTGAAGTCGGCTCCCAGCTCTTCGCGGGCCAGTGCCTGCACTTCGGCATATTCCTTAAGAGCAGTGGGGCGGTAGGCTTCCAGCAGCTGGTCGAGCAGGTGATAGACGTTGGCACTGTTCTGCGCCATGCGTCGCTCCAGTTTATAGGAGGCATAGTCTTTGTATCCCAATAGTTGGGCAAGTGCTAAGCGAGTGTTAGCCAGTTGTTTCACGATGTCGAGGTTGTTGCAGGCGTTGGCATGCGTACACTTGGTGTTGTAGGCCATGTAGATTTCCTTACGCAGGTCGCGGTCATCGGCGTAGGTTAGGAAAGGTATGTAGCTGGGAGCATGCAGGGTGAAGACCCAGCCTTCCTTTTGTTTCTCGCGTGCCGTTTCGGCAGCAGCGTCGATAGCACTTTGCGGTAAACCTTTTAGTTGGGCCTTGTTAGTCAGTATCAGTTGATAATCGTTGGTCTCCTTCAGGTTGTTTTCGCTGAATTGCAGGGTCAGCAGGCTCAGTTGGCGCGACAGCTCGCGGTATTTCTCCTTGTCGGCTCCCTGCAGATTGGCTCCACTGCGCACAAATCCTTTGTAGGTGTCTTCTGTTAGTTTTCGTTGTTCGGCTGTCAAAGGCTCGTCGCTGTGCTGCTCGTAGGCAGTCTTGACACGTTCGAAGAGACGTTCGTTCAGCGTGATGTTGTTAGCATGTTCGCTCAGCAGGGGCATCAGTTCCTTGGCCAGTTCCTGCATTTTGTCGTTGGTTTCGGCACTGAGCAGATTGTCGAATACGACTTCAACGCGATGTAGAAATTGGCCCGACAGTTCCAGTGCCAGGATGGTATTGTGGAAGTCTGCGGGTTCGGGATTGTTGACGATGGCATCTATCTCCTCGTTTTGGCATTCGATGCCCCGACGGATGGCAGGAGCATAGTGCTCAACGGCAATGCGATCGAAGGGGATGGCGCCGTGAGGCGTATGAATATTTTCAAAAAAAGGATTTTGAATATCTGTCATATTCGCTAAGTTAATAAAAAACAACCGTTTTAGTCAGGTTCCCATTGTCGGGCTCTTTGTACAGAGACTCTTTAGGAAACTTCACGCAAAAATGCAAAAAAAATAGACGACTTCCGCAGAAGCCGCCTATACTTTAATATTTTCTAACTGTAAATTAGCAGTTAACAGATGCCATGTGGGCAATCAGGTCGAGAACTTTGTTAGAGTAACCGATTTCATTGTCGTACCAAGATACAACTTTAACGAAGGTATCAGTCAAAGCAATTCCTGCTTTCGCATCGAAAATGGAAGTGTGAGTGTCACCCAAGAAGTCAGAAGAAACAACGGCATCTTCAGTGTAACCCAAGATACCCTTCAGTTCGCCTTCAGAAGCTTCCTTCATAGCAGCGCAAATCTCAGCGTAAGTAGCAGGCTTAGCCAAGTTTACAGTCAGGTCAACTACAGAAACATCCAGAGTCGGAACACGCATAGACATACCCGTCAGTTTGCCATTCAGAGCGGGAATAACTTTACCTACGGCCTTGGCAGCACCAGTAGATGAAGGAATAATGTTGCCAGAAGCGGCACGACCACCACGCCAGTCTTTCATGGAAGGACCGTCAACAGTCTTCTGAGTAGCAGTTGTAGAGTGAACGGTAGTCATCAAACCGTCTGTGATACCCCATTTGTCGTTCAAAACCTTAGCGATAGGAGCCAAGCAGTTAGTAGTACAAGATGCGTTAGATACAAACTGAGTACCCTTAACGTAAGTCTTTTCGTTAACACCGCAAACGAACATCGGGGTGTCGTCCTTAGAAGGAGCAGACATTACTACATATTTTGCGCCTGCCTGGATATGAGCCTGAGCTTTTTCCTTAGTCAGGAACAGACCGGTAGACTCAACTACATATTCAGCACCTACAGCGTCCCATTTCAGGTCAGCAGGATTCTTCTCAGCTGTTACACGGATTTCTTTACCATTAACGATCAGTTTGTTGTTCTCAACGTCAGCTTCGATAGTGCCGTTGAATTGGCCGTGCATAGTATCGTACTTCAGCATGTATGCCAAGTAGTCAACCGGGCAAAGGTCATTAATACCAACGATTTGGATATCGTTTCTTGTCTGAGCTGCGCGGAATACGAAACGTCCGATACGTCCGAATCCATTAATACCTACTTTAATCATTTTGTTTAAACTTTTAAAGGTTCAATAAATATGTATTTGATAATTAGTTTGCGCTTGTTTTCCAAATGCGCTGCAAAAATACAAAATTGTTTCTTATATTGGTGTGTCAGTGGGTTTAATTTATCCTTTTTTTATATTAAGGGGTTAGGATTGGAGCGTATATCGTTAAAACATCTTGAAATATGGCTCGGAATGATGTCGTGAAAACTGTTTGATAATGTCTCCAATACACTTTGGCTTCAGTTGTAATAGCCATGTTTCTTTATGGATTTGCCCAAGGAGACGTAAAAAAAATGATATAAACTAAGTTTCAACATTTACTTATTGGAAAATGGTATTATCTTTGCACTGACTAAAGGTGAAGAATTGAGTTTTAATTATCTAACAAACAGATATGAGACTATTTTTTACAATAAAAGAATTAAGGTTGAGAAAAAGAAGATTTGTGACGATGCTGGTTTGCATGGCAGTGCTGCTGGCAGCGTATATCGTATTGACTTGGCCGAAAGCGGTGGCTCCAGTACCACCTGTTGTAATTGTACAGCCTGTAGAACAAGAAGATGTGGAAATCTACGGAGACTATGTAGGACGTATCCGTGCACAACAATTTGTGGAAGTACGTGCACGTGTTGAAGGTTTTTTAGAGAGTATGGCTTTTGAGGAAGGTACGTATGTGACGAAAAATCAAGTCTTGTTCGTCATCGACCAGAAGCAATATCGCGCCAAAGCTGATAAGGCACGTGCCCAGTTGCGTAAAGATTCAGCGTTGGTGCGCAAGACCAAGCGTGATTTGGAACGTATCCGTCCGCTGTTTGAACAGAATGCAGCCAGTCAGCTGGACTTGGACAATGCCATTGCAGCTTATGAAACGGCTGTAGCCAGCATGGGTATGAGTCAGGCCGATCTCGATCAGGCGGAACAGGAACTGGGTTATACGTGGGTACGTTCTCCGATATCCGGTCACATCAGCGAGCGGCATGTAGATCTTGGTACCCTGGTAGGTACTAGCGGGAAGTCTTTGCTGGCTACGATTGTAAAGAGTGACACCGTATTGGTAGATTTCAGTATGACAGCATTGGATTATCTGAAAAGTAAAGAACGTAATGTAGTCATTGGACAGAAAGATTTGAGCCGTTCTTGGCAGCCGACTGTTACCATTACCCTGCCCGATAATAGCACCTATATATATAAAGGTATTGTAGATTTTGCTGAACCGCAAGTCAATCCCAAGACAGGTACATTCTCTGTTCGTGCCGAGATGCCCAATCCAGATCGTGTATTGCTCCCAGGTCAATTTACTAAAGTGCGTGTGCTGCTTGATGTACGCGAGCATGCCACCGTTGTTCCTCAGAAGGCTTTAATGATTGAGAAAGGTGGAGCACATGTTTTCGTTATGCGTCGAGATTCTACGGTTGAACGTCGTTTCATTGAGTTGGGGCCTGAATTCGGCAACAATGTCGTGGTAGAACGTGGTATTGTGCCTGGCGAAAATATTGTGACTGAAGGGTATCACAAACTGACCCCTGGCATAAAGGTACGCACAGGCAAACCAATGGAGGAAGAAGAATAAGTAAGGGACAGGAAGACTGTCCGCATTGCACTCAGAATTCTAAAATCAGAAACCTATCCCGCTTATGAAAGTGAATTTCTTTATTGACAGGCCGGTATTCTCGGCTGTTATCTCTATATTGATCGTCATTGTAGGCATCATCGGCCTGATGATGCTTCCTATCGACCAGTACCCCCAAATTACGCCGCCCGTAGTGAAAATATCAGCATCTTATCCTGGGGCTAGTGCCGTCACTGTGTCGCAGGCTGTGGCTACTCCTATCGAACAAGAACTGAATGGTACTCCTAGTATGCTATACATGGAGTCCAGCAGCTCCAATGCGGGTAGTTTTTCGGCCACCGTTACTTTCGATATCTCGGCTGACCCGGACTTGGCTGCTGTCGAAATACAGAATCGTATCAAACTGGCTGAGTCGCGTCTGCCTGCCGAGGTGGTGCAGAATGGCATTGAAGTGGATAAACAGGCTCCCAGTCGGCTGATGACCCTCTGCCTTACGTCGGACGACCCCAAATTCGATGAAATCTATCTGAGTAACTTTGCCACGTTGAATGTGGTGGATCTTCTGCGACGCATTCCCGGCGTGGGTCGTGTGTCCAACATCGGAAGCCGTTACTATGCCATGCAGATTTGGGTGGATCCCGCCCGTCTGGCCAACTACGGACTGACGGTGAAGGACGTGCAGGATGCTTTGAAGGATCAAAACCGTGAGTCGGCAGCCGGTGTCTTGGGCCAGCAGCCCGTCGAAGGACTTGACATTACCATTCCCATTACCGCGCAGGGACGTTTGTCCTCGGCCGCACAGTTCGAGGAGATTGTACTTCGCGCCAATGCCGACGGCTCACTGATACGGATGCGTGATGTGGCCCGCGTTTCACTCGAAGCACAGTCCTATAACACCGAGAGTGGTATCAATGCCGGCAACGCTGCTGTACTGGGCCTCTATATGCTGCCCGGAGCCAATGCCATGGAAGTGGCCGAGAACGTCAAGAAGACCATGAAGGAAATCAGCGCCAATTTCCCCGAAGGATTAGAGTATGAGATACCGTTCGACATGACAACCTACATCAGCGAGTCCATTCATGAAGTGTATAAGACGTTGTTTGAGGCACTGCTATTGGTTATCATCGTGGTTTACCTGTCGTTGCAGAGCTGGCGTGCTACCATTATCCCTGTGGTAGCGGTACCCATCTCACTCATCGGTACCTTCGGATTCATGCTTATCTTCGGGTTCTCGCTCAACATGCTGACTTTGCTCGGTCTTGTGTTGGCCATCGGTATCGTGGTGGACGATGCTATTGTGGTGGTGGAGAACGTGGAGCGCATCATGGAAGAAGAACACCTTAGTCCCTATAATGCCACGAAGAAGGCTATGAACGGACTGGTGGGCGCCATCATTGCCACGTCGCTCGTGCTGGCGGCTGTGTTCGTGCCGGTCAGCTTCCTGCCGGGCATTACGGGCCAGCTCTACCGCCAATTTACGGTGACCATTGTGGTGTCTGTACTGCTTTCTACGGTAGTAGCTCTCACACTGAGCCCTGTGATGTGTTCACTCATCCTGCGTCCCGAAGACCCCAACAAGCCGAAGAACCGTGTGTTCGTTTTCATCAACAAATGGTTGGCCATCGGCAATACGAAATACGTCAAGCTGATAGGTCGCACCGTGAAACATCCGCGCCGCATCGCTATGTATTTCTGCCTAGGCCTGCTGTGTATCTTCATCCTGCATCGCTTTATGCCCACCAGCTTTTTGCCGGTTGAAGACCAGGGCTACTTCACCGTCGAGCTGGAATTGCCCGAAAGTACTACGTTGGAACGCACCCGCAAGGTAACCGACCGGACCATTGATTTCTTGATGAAGCAGCCTGCTGTAGAATACGTACAAAATGTTACAGGATCTAGTCCCCGTGTGGGTACCAGCCAGGCACGCAGTCAACTGACTGTTATCTTAAAGCCTTGGGACGAACGCGATAATATTACCATTGACGAGGTGATGGAAACTGTGCGTCGTGAGATCAGTGAATATCCAGAGTGCAAAGTTTATTTGTCTACGCCACCGGTTATCCCCGGTTTGGGTACGTCGGGCGGTTTTGAGATGCAACTGGAGGCACGTGGTGAGGCTACCTTTGATGATTTGGTACAAGCTGCGGACACACTGATGTATTATGCCTTACAATGTAAGGAGATTGAAGGACTGTCGTCCTCGCTCCAGGCTGAGATCCCCCAACTTTATTTTGATGTGGATCGCGACAAGGTGAAACTCTCAGGGGTACCGATGGCTGACGTCTTTTCGACGATGAAAGCCTATACGGGTTCGGTTTATGTGAATGATTTCAATATGTTCAACCGTGTCTACCGCGTCTATCTGCAGGCTGAGGCACCTTATCGTGAGCATCGTGACAATATAGGCCTTTATTTCGTGCGCGGTAGCGACGGCGACATGATACCGCTCACATCGCTCGGAACAACAGCGTACACGACCGGTCCGGGAAGCATCAAGCGATTTAATATGTTCAACGCTTCCGTCATTCGTGGTACAGCTGCCAATGGTGCCAGCTCTGGGCAGGTGATGGAATTGTTGGAACGTATTGCCCGCAATCACCTTCCAGACGATATCGGGGTAGAATGGAGTGGTTTGTCTTATCAGGAAAAACAGGCTGGGGGACAGACCGGACTTATCCTGGGATTAGTATTCCTCTTCGTTTTCCTCTTTTTGGCAGCATTGTATGAGAGTTGGAGCGTGCCTATCGCCGTGCTGATTTCTCTGCCTATTGCCGTGTTGGGTGCCTATGCCGGTATTTCTATCTGTGGGCTGGAGAACGACACCTATTTCCAGATTGGTCTGGTAATGCTCATCGGCTTGGCCGCCAAGAATGCTATTCTTATTGTGGAGTTCGCTAAGGACGAGGTGGATCGCGGCAGCGATATTGTTGAGGCGGCTCTCCATGCCGCCCACTTGCGCTTCCGCCCCATCCTGATGACATCACTGGCCTTCATCCTCGGTATGCTTCCGATGGTTATCGCTACCGGGCCAGGTTCGGCCAGCCGTCAGGCCATCGGCACGGGTGTGTTCTTTGGTATGATTGTGGCTGTCACCATCGGCATCCTGCTGGTGCCCTTCTTCTTTGTGATGATTTACAAGATGAAGCACAAGGTGCGTGCTCCCAAACTGAACCTGCAAACCTTTAAAAAGAAAAAATGATGATGAAACGTACAATATATCCGATCTGCCTATTGGCCGCACTGATGCTATTCGCTGGTTGCCAGCTGGGCAAACACTATACGCGGCCGGAATTGGCTTTGCCTGAAACACTGTCCGGTCAGCCTGCGGACGATTCGATTTCTTTGGCCGACATGACATGGGAGGAACTCTATACCGACACTCTGCTGCAAGGCCTTATCCGCAAGACATTGGAATATAACAAAGATATGCAGATGGCTGCCGCCCGTGTCAAGGAACTGGCCGCGCTGAAGCGTATAGATGTGGCCAATCTATTTCCACAAGTGGACGCTAAAGTTTACCTCGAACCTGAGCGCGAAAACTATGGGGGCAATGATGCTAAGAACAGCGATGAATTCGGTATTAAGGCATCGGCCACATGGGAGCTCGACCTGTGGGGAAATCTGCGCTGGGTACGAGACAAGAGCCTGGCCGATTTTGTGGGTTCCATCGAGAACCGACATGCTTTGCAAATGAGCCTCATCGCACAGGTTGCGCAGGCTTATTTTGAGCTGGTGGCGTTAGACAACGAGCTGGCCATCGTGCGGCAGACTGTCGAAGCACGCCGTGAGAGCCTTCACCTTGTTCGTTTGCGTTATGAAGGCGGACTCATTTCCGAGATTCCTTTCCGCCAAGCACAAGTGGAATTGGCCAAGACCGTGACCCTCGTGCCCGACCTCGAGCGCAAGATTACACTCAAGGAGAACGAACTGGCCTTCTTAACGGGCGAATATCCTCACACCATCACACGTGCCGGTCAGACGGCCGATGTGCAGCTTCCTGACGCTTTGCCCGTAGGTATGCCCAGCACCTTACTGGAGCGCCGTCCCGACATACGCCAGGCTGAACAGGAAGTCATTGCCGCCAACGCACAGGTAGGTATGGCCTTCACGGCCCTCTTCCCCCGTATTACTCTGACTGCTGTGGCGGGTACCGAGAGCGGTGAATTGGGTGACATTCTGAAATCACCTTATCATCTTTTTTCAGCCACGCTTCTGGAACCCATCTTTGCGATGGGCAAGAACCGTGCCCGTCTCAAGGCCCGAAAGGCGGCCTTCGAACGTGCCACCCATGCCTACGAGAAGGCTGTGCTCAGTGCTTTCAAGGATGCTTACAATGCTATTACGGAGTTCAATAAAATAAAGGATATATACAACGCACGCCTCAAGTTGGAGCAGTCTGCCAAGACGACGCTCAAACTGGCGCAGCTGCAATATGTCAACGGTGCCATTGCCTACATGGACTTGCTCGATGCGCAACGTACCTATTTCGATGCACAGCTCAGCCTGAACAACGCTGTTCGCGACAAGTGCATCACGATGGTCAACCTCTACAAGGCGCTTGGCGGAGGCTGGTAACCCATTTACTAAATCCTTCCCGTCGCCTTAAGTGCCAGCCAAAGGATAAGTGTGGTTGCAGAGCCGAGTGTCAGCAGGTTGAAAAGAAAGAATGTAAGCAGGCACTTGGCTGTGGTCTTGCCCCAGCTCTCGCGGTAGGTGGTGTGCATCGACACGAGCTGATAGGCCAGCAGGGCGAAGGGCGTGAGAAAGATGAAAGCATCTTCCACACTGTTGGTGAAGATGTGATTGTCACGCCCCACATTGAAATGCCACAGCAGGATGGCGGCAGGCACCACCAACAGTACGAGCAAGAGGCTACCGAGATGTGTGGCGTGGGCAAAGTGCTCCATATAACGGCGCTTAGGGTAGAAGATCTTGAATAACAGAGCCTGTACAGGCAGGAGGAACATCAGGAACAAAGGCGTCCACTTGGACAGCTTCCCCAGAACGAACGAGGCCGTAGCCTGCTGTTGCAGTTGGTCGGTCTGGTTGAGGCGTGTCATCCAGTCGTAGGTGTCGGCAGTGATACGGCCTGTTGCCGTGTCGGTGGGCAGGCTGAGATAGAACCGTACTTCTTCATCAGACATATCCGGCTGCGAGTCGCGGCGCAGGACGTTGACTTTAGCCTGCGTCTCTTCGCGAACGGCGGTGCGCGTCAGGCAAGAGTCGAAGAGCAGACAGGGCAGGGTGACGCGGTTCAGCTCGTCGCCTCGGTTCTCGTAGTGCGAACGGACGAGGTGGTCGGCATGCCAGGCTCCTCGGACTTCGAGCACGCGGCGCAAAGTCTTTGTGTTATAGGCATAGACCGTCGTATCCGGTAGGACAGCTGAGTCGGTGCGGCGCAGGGCGTTCATCACCGTATCCGGTATCTGCTGGCCGACCGTTGTCAGCAATGCGCGTTCTGTGGCGCGTTCGGCAGCCATGAAAAACAGGGTGAAGAAGACGACGGAGATGCACATGTACAGCCGGAAGGGGTGCACATAGGAGTTGATCTTGCCATCGTTGAACTCGTTCGTCAGGAAACCCGGTCGGGTGAACAACAGACGCAGGGTCATCCATATCTTGCCGTCGAACTGGTACACGTTCTCAAAGTACTGGCGGATGTATTTCCAGATAGGCTGGTGAATATCGAGGGCGTATTGGCCGCACTGATGGCAGTACATGCCCTTCAGAAGGGTGCCGCAGTTCATGCAGTGGGTGTAGCCGGGGCGGGTATGGCTTCGGATGCGGCGCAGGCGCATGGCCTCGATGTCCCGTCGGATGCGTTGCCGGCGTTGTTGGAATATTTCAGTGAGTTTCATTGTCTATGCTTCATTCTTCGTTTTTTTCATTCTTCATTCTTCAATTAAATCATGTCCGCCTCCATTGCCAGCACCCATAGTAGCAGCAATATGGCCAGCAGGACAGCGATGGCGGTAAACACGATATAGAACAGTACTGCCTTCAAGGTCGTTTTACCCCAGCCCTGACCATAGACCGTGTGGAAGGACACGAGCAGGTAGAAGATCATCGCTAAGGGGAAACCGATGAAGGTAATTCTCAAGAAGTTTTGCTGTACGGCATTGAGTGTCTGTTGGGTGGCTAACATGTTGTCAATGCCATAGGCGAAGAGCGGCACCAGCGGGATGCATATCAGGATGAGGAAGACGGTGTTTACGTGGATGGCGTGGACGAAGTGCCACATGTAGGGCATCCGTTTGCCGGCGTAGAACAGCTTCAGCAGGGCGGCGAACAGCGGCAGGAGGAACATCATGTAGAAGGGAGTCCACTTGGACAGACCGCTCACAAAGCCGTTGATAAGCTGTTGCTTCTGCAACTCGTCCGCCTCGGCATCCTTTTCTGCGTTGTCCGTCCAGATGTAGACTTTTTGCGGGTGCAGCACAAGGCTGTCTGCACCGTCGGCCATCTGTATGCGGGTGCTGTCCACGTGGAAGGCGCGGATAGCGGCCATGTTGTCCGGGCCGTAGTCACGTCCGTCTATCCAGTTCTGAATGTCCAGGTTTGCTAGGGCACGCGACTTTCGGATGAACTCCCAATCATGCAGGGTGATGTCGGTCAGGAGGAAGCAAGAGTCCACCAGCAGGCGGGGCAAGGTGGTACGCGACAGTCCGTAGGGATTGTCTACCGGTTGGTATCGCACTATTTTGTCGGCCTCCTTCACGCCGAAGCGCAACGACAGGGTCTTCACCAGACGTGGTGCCTGATAGAGGTAGACAGTAGTGTCAGTCGCGGAAGCAGGCGTTCCGAGCTGCTCTACGACGCTGCGGCGCAGCTGTCCGTCGTCCAGTGTGTCGAAGTCGCCTGCCCGTTCGCCCACTAACATGAAGAACACGGCGAAGAACACCACCGAGATGCACATGTACAGGCGGAAGGGATGGACGTAGGAGTTGATTTTGCCCGCGTTGAATTCGGCAGTCAGGAAACCGGGGCGGGTAAAAAGATACCACAAGGTGCGCCATATCTTGGTGTCGAACTGATAGACGTTTTCAAAATATTGGAGCACGTATTTCCAGAAAGGCTGTTCTGCATCGAGCGCATATTGGCCGCAGCGGTAGCAGTACATACCTTCGAGCGGAGTGCCGCAGTTCTTGCAGCAGGAATATTTAGGCGTTTTTTTCTGGCGTACCCGCTTCAGGCGGAGCCGCTCTATCTTGCGGCGCATGCGTCGGGAACGGGCTTCCCAGTGTTCTTTCCAGTCTTGTAGCATAAGGCATGTGTTTGTTATTCGATGGCAAAAATATAAAAAATGTGATAGTTGCTTAGGTTTTACTTTAAAAAGTTATGTAGTCTACAGGGAAAAAGCGAAATTTGCACCACCTTTAAACAACAAAGTATATTCACCTTTAAACAATAGTACAATATGGCTAAAAGTGCACTGCAAATCGCAAGGGCTGCCTATCAGCCCAAGTTGCCCAAGGCGTTGAAAGGACATGTGAAAGCTGTAGCCGGCGAGGCTACTCAGTCGGTTGCCGACCAGGAAGCTATCCGCAAGCTGTTCCCCAACACCTACGGCATGCCGCTTATCAAGTTCGAAACCTCCGACGGGGTTGCTTCGTCCCCGGTAATGAACGTAGGCGTTATCCTCTCCGGTGGTCAGGCTCCCGGCGGACACAACGTCATCTCCGGTCTCTTCGACGGCATCAAGAAGCTGAACCCCGAAAACAAACTCTACGGTTTCATCCTGGGCCCCGGCGGCTTGGTAGACCATAACTACATGGAGCTGACGGCTGACATTATCGACGAGTACCGCAACACCGGCGGTTTCGATATTATCGGTTCGGGCCGCACGAAGTTAGAAAAGGAAGATCAGTTCGAAAAGGGCTATGAAATCCTGAAGGAACTGGGCATCAAGGCGCTGGTTATCATCGGGGGTGACGACTCCAACACGAATGCTTGCGTACTGGCTGAATACTACGCTGCCAAGCACTATGGCGTACAGGTTATCGGTTGCCCCAAGACCATCGACGGCGATTTGAAGAACGACATGATCGAGACCAGTTTCGGTTTCGACACGGCCTGCAAAACCTACTCTGAAGTGATCGGCAATATTCAGCGCGACTGCAACTCGGCACGCAAATACTGGCACTTCATCAAGCTAATGGGCCGCTCGGCTTCGCACATCGCATTGGAATGCGCCCTTCAGGTACAGCCCAACATCTGTATCATTTCCGAAGAAGTAGAGGCCAAAGACATGTCATTAGACGACATCGTGACTTACATTGCCCAGGTAGTAGCCGACCGTGCCGCTCAGGGCAATAACTTTGGTACGGTTCTCATTCCTGAAGGTCTGATTGAGTTTATTCCGGCCATGAAGCGGCTCATCGCCGAACTGAATGACTTCCTGGCTGCCAACGCCGAAGAGTTCTCGCACATCCAGAAATCTCACCAGCGCGACTATATCATCGACAAGCTGTCGCCCGCCAACTCGGCTGTTTATGCCAGCCTGCCCGAAGGCGTAGCCCGTCAGCTGACACTCGACCGCGACCCGCACGGCAACGTACAGGTATCGTTGATCGAGACCGAGAAACTGCTCTCCGAAATGGTTGCCGCCAAGCTGGCCGCCTGGAAGAAAGAGGGCAAGTATGTGGGCAAATTCGCCGCCCAGCATCACTTCTTCGGGTACGAAGGACGGTGCGCCGCTCCGTCGAACTTCGATGCCGACTACTGCTACTCGTTGGGTTATACGGCTGCCGCTCTGATTGGTGAGGGCAAGACCGGCTATATGTCGTCCGTGCGCAACACGACGGCTCCTGCCGAAGAATGGATTGCAGGCGGTGTGCCCATCACAATGATGATGAACATGGAACGTCGTCACGGCGAAATGAAGCCCGTTATCCAGAAGGCTTTGGTGAAGTTGGACGGTGCACCCTTCAAGACTTTCGCCGCACAGCGCGAGCAATGGGCGAGGGAAACAGCTTACGTATATCCGGGGCCTATCCAGTACTTCGGCCCTGCGGAAGTATGCGACCAGCCTACCAAGACCTTGCAGCTGGAGCGAGGCAAATAATGGAATAAGATAGAAGCGAGAGATTGCAGGAGCGTGGCGGTAAGCCTGTTCTTGCAATCTTTTTTATGCCCGTCCGCCTGCCGACCCGGCAAACGCAAAGTGCTGGTAATTAGGCGAGTGTTAGTTTATTCCAGTTTATCAAAAATAAACTCTCAGTTCAAAGCCTTTAAACTGCCGGTTCAACCCGTTTAAACCGGCAGTTCACTCCGTTTGTACTGGTGGTTCAACGCCTTTGTACTGTCGGTTCAAACGGCGTGAAGCGATGGAATAGAGAAGACGGTTACGGTACAGACCTATAAAATCTGTTGTTTTCATTTGCCTATGCGCTTGCCTTTCACTATTTTTGCATAACTAATTCAGACTTGTAACAATCATTTTATCAATAGACACCTATATGCAGGAAAAAATCATCATTCTCGATTTCGGCTCGCAGACCACGCAGCTCATCGGCCGCCGTATCCGCGAACTGAATGTTTACTGTGAGATTGTACCCTACAACAAGTTTCCGTATGGCGACGGCAGTGTGAAGGGAGTCATCCTTTCGGGCAGTCCGTTCTCCGTTTACGACGGGAGTGCTTTCAAAGTAGACTTGAGCCGGCTGCGCGGCAAGTATCCCATTCTGGGCATCTGCTACGGCGCACAGTTCATCTCGTACAGCAACGGCGGTAAGGTAGAACCGACCGGTACGCGCGAATACGGGCGTGCCCATCTCAGCACTTTCGACAAGGGCAACGTGCTCTTTAAGGACGTGCGCGAGAATACGCAGGTGTGGATGAGTCACGGCGACACCATCACGGCCATTCCCGACAACTTCCGCGTCATCGCTTCGACCGACAAGGTGAAGATTGCCGCCTACCAGGCCGAGGGCGAAAAGATGTGGGGCGTGCAGTTCCACCCCGAAGTATTCCATAGTGAGGACGGAACGCAGATGCTGAAGAATTTCGTGGTCGACGTCTGCGGATGCAGCCAAAGCTGGAGTGCCGCTTCGTTTGTCGACACCACCGTAGCCGAACTGAAAGCACAGGTGGGCAGCGACCGCGTTATTCTGGGCCTGAGCGGCGGTGTGGACTCGTCGGTAGCTGCTGTGCTGCTCCACCGTGCCATCGGCAAGAACCTGACATGTATCTTTGTAGATCATGGCCTGCTGCGTAAGAACGAGTTTAAGGACGTGATGCACGACTACGAGTGCTTGGGACTGAACGTCATCGGTGTGGACGCCAGCGAGAAGTTCTTCAAGGACTTGGAAGGCGTGACCGACCCCGAACAGAAACGCAAGATCATCGGCCGCGACTTCGTGGAAGTGTTTAACGCCGAGGCGCATAAGATAACCGATGCCAAATGGCTGGCTCAGGGTACCATCTATCCTGACCGTATCGAGAGCCTGAACATCACCGGAAAGACCATCAAGAGTCACCACAACGTGGGCGGTCTGCCCGAAGAGATGCACTTGCAGCTCTGTGAACCGTTGAAGTGGCTGTTCAAGGACGAAGTGCGCCGTGTGGGTCGCCAGCTGGGCATCCCCGACCACCTTATCAGCCGCCATCCTTTCCCCGGTCCGGGTTTGGCCGTGCGCATTCTGGGTGACATTACCCGCGAAAAGGTACGCATCCTGCAGGACGCCGACGATATTTTCATTCGGGGATTGCGCGACTGGAAGGTGACCGATGAAAAAGGGAACGAAACCACGCTCTACCATCAGGTGTGGCAGGCAGGCGTTATTCTGCTTCCTGTCCAGTCCGTAGGGGTGATGGGCGACGAACGTACCTACGAGCGTGCTGTTGCCCTGCGTGCTGTGACGTCGACTGATGCCATGACTGCCGACTGGGCACACCTGCCCTACGAGTTTCTGGCCCAGGTTTCAAACGACATCATCAACAAGGTGAAGGGGGTGAACCGTGTCACCTACGACATCTCCTCGAAGCCGCCTTCGACTATCGAGTGGGAATAAACCGCAGACAAGGCACAAGGGACAGGATACTCCTTGTAATCGTGCTTGAAGCAGCGGAAACCACCGGAGTGAAAAAGGATAAGAACAATCCTACTTTCAGCAAGCCTCTGTAACTTTGAACTTTAAGGACATAGCGGTAATCGTTTAAAATCGAATGTTTTTACCGCTATGTTCCTAACTCACGTTATTTATTAAAGTGCGCCTTGATGTTAAGTTGTTGATTGAAACAATCATATGAATTTAGACCTAAATGAAAAGAAAAACATTAAAATAAAAGAGATTATCACAGAAAATCTCTACTTTTGTAACTGGATTGAGGCGACTCTCTCCAAGACATATTAGAAAAGAAAGAAGCGTTATGCTTATCTTGTAAAGTTGAAACCTGGAAAGTTTGCATAAGGATAAAAACAAAAAAAATCCCTCAAACAAAAGAAAGGAAATGGATTCAATGAATAATAAGAGAAATATTCTTATTTTTGCAATACTTTATGGAAACATTATCGAATAATGTGACATGAAGATTTATATATTATAGAAGACGTTTTCATGCGTTAACTTCCGTCTTTTGAATCTCGCAAATTCCAAAGCTCAAAGAAGATAACGGCAACAAAAGCGTCTGCGTAGTATGATTGTATGCATACATCTATTTATTTGACTTTAATAAGTCAAATAATGATGGTTATGTACTTCATACAGACGTGGGCTGACTGGCGTTGCTTATCCTTTGAGCAGGCAATGCGAGAGCCTAAAAGACGGGGTAAGCAAGAAACAGGCTCCCACGTCTTTTGTTTTTGATTACTGTTAGCTGAATATGAGAGCCTATAAGCTATTTATACAAATATTGACATGCTACACATAGGCGAACTTATACGAAAAAGAATGGAAGAACAACAAATCAGTATTGTTTGGTTAGCTAAACATCTATCATGTAGCAGAACGAACGTATATAAGCTATTAAACAAATACTCGCTGGACACTGAAATATTAGCCAAAATATCAAAGTTATTAGATTTCGACTTTTTCTCATTATACTCAGAAGAAATACAAAAAGACAAAGAAAAACTACAATAAAAAAGATTTCCAAACAACAAAATGTAACCAAAAGGTTTACATGTAAACTTTTTGGTTACATCATTCACTAACACAATATTATTGCAGAACATATCTTTGCAGCAAAATAATTAAAATATAAAAAGATGAGAACAATGAAGTATTTATCAATGATGCTAGTTGTACTAGCAATGAGTGTATGTATGGTAAGCTGCGGTAGTGATGATGATGATGAGCCGTCAATTGGTATAGTAGGGACTTGGATATCTGACGACGGAGAAACCTTTGTTTTTAGAAATGATGGGACTGGATCATTATCTGATGAAAATGGGTCTGATTATTTTACTTACACTTATTCTGAAAGTAAGGAAACTCTATTATTAATGTTTAATGGCACTAGTAAAGGAGTGCAATATTCTGTACAAAGAACTGGAAATATTTTAACTCTTTCCAGTGGTAGTACATATATGAGACTTACGAAAAAATAGAATATTTAATCCATTAATGAGCTGATGGTATTTTATACATTTGGTTGTATTTGTACCTATCAGCTCATCATTTTTAATGATTATCCGCAATAAGGTATACTCCCGTACAACCGAGCGAAAGAGGGTTTGGTGCAAACGGCAGCAATCATCAATGAAGGATGATTCATATTCTGTATATCATAATCATATATACACAAAACGTAAAACATACAAGCTGACATCAATTTTACCCTACCTATACACCTGCACCGTCAGTTCGCCCCGCAACGCACCCAACGCATTCAGCGCCAGGGCTTCCAGTTCATCTTCGCCGGGGTAGACGCGGACGGGCGCCAGGAAAGAGATGCGCTCTCTCAGGCGGGAGATAATGTAGTCCGAATGGGCGATACCGCCCGTCAGCAGGATCGCATCCACCTGCCCATAGAGTACGACTGCCGCTGCGCCCACACTCTTGGCTATCTGATAAATCATGGCGTCTAACACCAACCGGGCATGCTCGTCACCTTCCTCAATGCGCTTCACCACAGCCTGTACGTCCGTAGTGCCCAAGTGCGCCGCCAAGCCCGCACGGCCCGAAATGCGCTTCTTCAGTTCGCTCTGCGACCATTTGCCGGAGAAGCAGAGGTCGATAAGATCGCCCGCCGGCAAGGTACCGGCCCGCTCGGACGAAAAAGGGCCTTCGCCGTCGAGGGCATTGTTCACATCCACACAGCGTCCCTTGCGGTGGGCGGCCTCCGCCCTCTTCAGTACCGCGTCAACTTTCGCCTCCAGCCTCGCCTTGTTCTTCTCGACGCTGCCCTTCCACACGAAGGTGTACTTGTTCGCCACCGACTCTATGCCGGAGATGTCCAGTTTGTCTATTATCACGCTGACCGTCCTTACGGGATGATTCTCAGGAATGAGTTCGCCCAGTGACGGAGGAAAAAGAAGACTGTCGTTTTGATTGTAGGATTTACATATTATCTTTGCACTCATGGTAAATGATTGATTGTCTTTTTGTTTTGCACCTTAAATATAATAAACATTTACCATAAAAAACAACGGTTATCTTCTTTATCATCAAGAGGATAACCGTTAATTTATATATCCTGAAGAAGTTTCAGGATGCAATGAAAAGAGGATAACCCCTTGGGCCATTTCGAATGGCTTTTGGGTCACCCTCTTTCTATTACGGGATAATATTTATCCTGCCAACTTTTTTGGGGTCACTTCACACGTGGAGGCTTCCCCTTTTATTATTCAAAAAGCAGTTATTTCAACTCCCAGCCCAGTGCACTGGCACCCAGTACAGCGGCATCGGCATCCTTAAGCTCGGACATCAGCAACTTGGTTTTGCCCTTGTATATGTTGAGCACATTTTTGTCGATGGACTCCTGGATAGGCTTGAAGATGTATTCGCCGGATTTGGCTAAGCCGCCGAAAAGCACGATAGCTTCGGGGCTGGAGAAAGCGATGGCATCGGCCAAAGCTTCACCCAAGATCTCGCCCGTAAAGTTAAAAATATCCTGAGCCAGCTTGTCACCCTTCACGGCAGCATCGTACACGTCCTTCGACGTGATGTCCTCGGCCGGAATAGAACGGAGCAGACTCGGCTCGGTGCGGGCTGTCAGGAACTCACGTGCCGTGCGTGCCACTCCCGTAGCCGAGCAATAGGTTTCGAGGCATCCCTTGCGACCGCAGCCACATGCACGTCCGTTCTCGCGGCGCGCGATGACATGACCCAGTTCGCCGGCAAATCCGTCGTGGCCATAAACCAGCTGGCCATTGATCACAATGCCGCTACCCACACCTGTGCCCAGTGTGATCATAATAAAGTCCTTCATACCACGAGCCGCGCCATAAGTCATTTCGCCGATGGCGGCTGCGTTGGCGTCGTTGGTCAGAGCGGTCGGTATGCCCAAGCGTTCTTCGAACAAAGCGGCCAGAGGAATGACACCCTTCCACGGGAGGTTGGGAGCAAACTCGATGGTACCCGTATAATAGTTGCCGTTAGGAGCACCCACACCGATACCCTTGATTTTATCTTTTCCGCCATTGGCTTCGAGCAGGGGAAGCAGGTTCTTGCAAACTTCGTCCACATAGGTTTCCACTTCCGTATAAGCGCCCGTCTTGATCGAGCTGCTTGCAATCACCGTTCCGCGTGCATCCACAATGCCGAACACAGTATTCGTACCGCCTATGTCAATACCCACTACATAGGGTTTCTCCATGTTTGAATTCATGATATTCTCTTTGATTAAAGGGTTAATATTAATGTTAGTTACAAAATTGACAAAGAAAAACGAAACAACAAAATCTTTTCCCTAAAAAAAGATACCCGACATACACGCGTTAGCAGAAAAAATGAAAAAAAGTCCGTCTCTTTTGCAACTTTTATCGTACACATGCGTCTAATAACGAAAACAAGCATAATTCGAAGAAAGTCGTGATACAACTAAAAGACATCAACAAGACCTACTACAACGGAGCTCCGCTTCACGTCCTGAAGGGCATCAATCTGGATATCGCAAAGGGAGAATTCGTATCCATCATGGGCGCATCGGGGTCGGGCAAGTCCACCTTACTTAATATATTAGGCATCCTGGACAACTACGACACGGGCGAGTACTACCTGAACGGCACCCTTATCAAGAACCTGAGCGAAACGCACGCCGCCGAATACCGCAACCGCATGATAGGCTTTATCTTCCAGTCGTTCAACCTCATCTCGTTCAAGAATGCGATAGAAAACGTAGCTCTGCCCCTCTTTTACCAAGGCGTGAGCCGTAAGAAACGCAACGCCCTGGCGCTGGAATACTTAGACCGTCTGGGCCTGAAGGAATGGGGGCATCACATGCCCAACGAGATGTCCGGCGGACAGAAGCAGCGTGTGGCCATCGCCCGCGCCCTCATCACCCGTCCGCAAATCATCTTGGCTGATGAGCCTACGGGTGCTCTCGATAGCAAGACTTCGGTCGAAGTGATGCAGATCCTGAAAGATCTCCACCGGACGGGCATGACCATTGTCGTCGTGACCCATGAAAGCGGCGTAGCCAACCAGACGGATAAGATTATCCACATCAAGGACGGCATAATAGGTACCATCGAAGAGAACCAGAACCACGACGCTTCGCCCTTCGGCAAGGACGGGTTCATGAAATAGTTTTATCAGAAGAACTAAAAAGGACGATAACTTCCTTTCATTTCTTATAATCGCTAAAAAAAACAAATATGATTGACCTCTGGCAAGAAATATACGGAACCTTGAAGCGCAACAAGCTACGCACCTTTCTGACAGGCTTCGCCGTAGCATGGGGTATCTTCATGCTCATCGTGCTTTTGGGAGCGGGCAACGGAGTCATCCACGCCTTCGAGCAGAATTCGTCCGAACGGGCACTTAACTCCATCCGCATCTTCCCCGGCTGGACTACCCTGTCTTACGACGGACTGAAAGAAGGGCGGCGCATCGAACTGGATAACCGCGACCTGACGGACACCGAAACCCAATTCCCTGAAAACGTGTCCAGCGTGGGCGCCACCGTGCGTCAAAACGGCCTTAACATCGGCTTCGGCAAGGAGTATGTCAACCTCTCTCTGCTGGGCGTACATCCCAACTACCCGGAAATCGAAGCCGTGAAGACGGCCGAGGGGCGCTTCATCAACGACATCGACCTGAAAGAACGGCGCAAGGTCATCGTACTCCATCGGAAGTCGGCGGACATCCTCTTCGGCAAGACGCACACACGGCCCATCGGACAGTTTGTCAATGCCGGAGACGTAGCCTATCAGGTAGTGGGCATCTACAACGACCAGGGCAACAGCGAACCGAGCGAAGCCTACATCCCTTTCAGCACTTTGCAGACTATCTACAACAAGGGCAACAAGCTGAACAATATTCTCCTGACCACCGAAGGGCTGACTTCCATCGAGAATAACGACGCTTTCGAGAAAGAATACCGTCGCGTTATCGGTGCCAACCACCGCTTCTCGCCTGACGACACGAGTGCCATCTGGATATGGAACCGTTTCACCGACTACCTGCGCGCTATGAACGCCATGAGCATCCTGCGCACGAGCATCTGGGTCATCGGCATCTTTACCCTGCTGAGCGGCATCGTGGGCGTGTCGAACATCATGCTCATCACTGTACGCGAACGAACCCACGAATTCGGCATCCGCAAAGCCTTAGGCGCCAAACCGGCCTCCATCCTGTGGCTCATCATCGTGGAGAGTGTCACCATCACGACCCTTTTCGGCTACATCGGCATGGTGGCGGGCATCGGCGTAACGGAATGGATGGACAATCTCTTCGGAAGCCAGACGATGGATGCGGGCATGTTCCAGGCCAAGATGTTCAGCGACCCCACAGTGGATCTGCACATTGCCGTACAGGCTACGCTGACCCTTATCATAGCCGGCACGCTGGCCGGGTTCTTCCCCGCCCGCAAGGCCACGAGAATTAAACCGATTGAGGCGTTGAGAGCAGATTGACGATGATAAAAATAGAGAATTAGGCGTATGAAAATAGATAAAGATACCTGCGAGGAAATCCTCGTTACCATCACCCGAAACAAGACGCGAAGCCTGCTCACAGCCTTCGGCGTATTCTGGGGAATATTCATGCTCGTGGCCCTTATGGGAGGCGGACAGGGCATGGAACAGGAGGTGCGTAAAGAATTTGAAGGCTTTGCCACCAATTCGGGCTTCATCTTCGCCCAAAGGACGGGCGAAGCTTACAAAGGTTTCCGCAAAGGACGGAGCTGGGATCTCGAAATGGCCGACGTGGAACGCATCGGCAAACTGGACAAGATAGAAATCTCCACTTCATCAGTAGTCCAATGGAACAAAAAGGCCATCTACGAGGGAAACAAATACGATTGTAGTGTTAAGGGACTCTTCCCGGACTATGAACAGATCGAACACCAGGAGATGACCTACGGACGCTTCATCAACGACGTGGACATCCGCGAGGCACGCAAGGTGTGCGTCATCGGCAAGCGTGTCTACGAGAGCCTTTTCCCCAAAGGAGGCGACCCCTGCGGCATGTACATACAGGTGGATAGCATCTACTACCGCGTGGTGGGCATGTGCTCGTCCGAGGGCAATGTCAATATACAGGGACAGGCTTCCGAAGCCGTTACCCTGCCCTATACCACGATGCAGAAGATGTACAACCTGGGCAATACCGTCGACTTGGTATGCTTCACCATGAAGTCCGGCGTGAAAGTGGCCGACGTGGAAGAACAGGTGAAGCAAACCGTCAAGGCAGCCCACTACATCTCGCCCGACGACCAGCAGGCAGTGATGATGCTCAACGTCGAAGCCATGTTCTCCATGATGGATGCCCTGATGACAGGAATACACGTTCTTATCTGGATGGTGGGGCTGGGCACGCTCTTTGCAGGAGCCATCGGCGTGTCGAACATCATGATGGTCACCGTGCGCGAGCGCACCACCGAGATAGGCATCCGCCGTGCTATCGGAGCCCGTCCGCGCGACATTCTCCAGCAGATCCTCTCCGAAAGCATGGTGCTGACCACCGTAGCGGGTATGACCGGCATTTCATTAGCTGTGCTGGTACTCCAGGTTCTCGAAGCAGCGGCCAATCCGCAAGGCATCGTCGAAACGCACTATCAGGTCAGCTTCGGCATGGCCGTAGGCACCTGTGCCCTGCTTATCGTACTCGGTGTGATGGCAGGGCTGGCACCGGCCTATCGCGCCATGGCCATCAAGCCGATAGAAGCGATACGTGACGAATAATCTTCTTCGCCCTGCATTTGGAAAATACGCAATCCATCATAATAAACGAAAGAAATAAAAAACATATCCGACATGAAAGCAAGAAAAATCCTAAAAATCGCGTTGCTGGTCATCGTGGCCGGCATCTTCATCTGGACCTTCGTGTTCCTGTACCAGAAATCCCAACCCGAAGTAACCCTCTACGACACCGTCCGCCCTGTTCTGGCAGACTTGGAGAAGACAACCGTCGTCACCGGCAAGATAGAGCCGAGGGACGAAGTTCTCATCAAGCCCCAAATATCGGGCATCATCGAGGAAGTCTATAAGGAAGCCGGCCAGAAGGTGAAGAAGGGCGAAGTGATAGCCAAGGTAAAGGTTATCCCCGAATTGGGTACGCTCAACGCTGCCGAGAGCCGCGTGCGCTTAGCCGAAATCAACGGACGCCAGGCCGAAACCGACTTCGCCCGCTTGGAGAAGCTCTACGCCGACAAGCTTATCAGCTCCGAAGAATACGAAAAGGGCGAAGTGGCCGTGAAGCAGGCCCGCGAAGAACTTCAGGCTGCCAAGGACAATCTCCAGATCGTGAAGGAAGGCATCACGCAGAACAGTGCCTCGTTCTCAAGCACCCTGATACGTTCCACCATCGAAGGCCTCATCCTGGACGTGCCCGTCAAGGTGGGTAATTCGGTCATCATGAGCAACACTTTCAACGACGGTACCACCATCGCCACCGTGGCCGACATGAACGATCTCATCTTCCGTGGCAACATCGACGAGACCGAAGTGGGCCGCGTAAGCGAAGGCATGCCTCTCAAAATCACCATCGGTGCCTTGCAGGATCTCACCTTCCGAGCCACACTGGAATACATTGCACCGAAATCGACCGAAGACAATGGAGCCAATCAATTCGAAATCAAGGCGGCTGTCAGTGTTCCCAATACGGTGGTTATCCGCTCGGGGTACTCGGCCAACGGCGAAATCGTGCTCGAACGAACCCTTCAGGCCCTCGCCATCCCCGAAGGATGTGTGGAGTTCAAGGACGATAGCACCTTTGTCTATGTGCTTACCGATAGCATACCCCGGCAGACTTTCCGCCGTCAGCCCATCCAAGTGGGTATGAGCGACGGCATCCAGATAGCCGTAAAGAGCGGCATCACCGACAAAGACCTGATACGCAACAACGCCAAGAACCAGAAAGAAGAAAACTAACCCCTAACCTCTATTTGCACAAATATGAACAGACTATCCGCCATAGCCGCACTGGCCTGCCTCGCCGCAAGCCTTCAGGCACAAGAAACGTGGTCGTTGCGCCGGTGCATCGACTATGCCATCGAACACAACATCGACATCCGCCAGGCCGCCAATACGGCCGAACAGAGCGCCGTCGAAGTGAATACTGCCAAGTGGGCCCGCCTGCCCAACCTAAATGGAGGAGCCGGCCAGAGCTGGAACTGGGGACGTACCCAGACCGCCGTGCCCGACGAAACTACGGGCGACTACTCCACCGTCTACGTCAACACGGCCAGCAACGGGACTAACATGCAGCTCTCCACCAGCATTCCCCTCTTTACCGGCCTCGAACTGCCCAACCAATATGCCTTAGCCAAGCTGAACTTGAAAGCCGCCACCGCCGACCTCGAAAAGGCTAAGGAAGACATTTCCATCAACATTGCTTCGGCCTACCTACAGGTTCTCTTCAACCAGGAACTTCATGAGGTAGCCTTGGGCCAGGTGGAATTGAGCCTCCAGCAATGCAAGCGCATCGAAGGCCTGGCCGGCGTGGGCAAAGCGTCCAATGCCGAAGTGGCCGATGCCAAAGCCCGTGTGGCACAAGACCGGATGACTGCCGTACAGACCGAAAACGACTATCGCCTCGCCCTGCTCACCCTAAGCCAGCTTATTGAGCTCGACTCGCCCGAGGACTTCGTGCTGGAGTCGCCCTCTACGGCCATCACGCCGTCGCCCATCCCATCACCCGACGACATCTACCAGACAGCCCTCACCGGCAAGGCCTCCATCCGCGCCGCCCAATATCGCCTGGAAGGCAGCAGACACAGTGTGCGTATCGCCCAGAGCGGTTTCTATCCCCAACTGAGTCTCAACGGAAGTCTGGGTACAAACTACTACTCCACCATCAACCGTACCTTCCACCAGCAGATGGGAGACAATTTCAGCAAATACTTGGGATTAAGCCTTAACATACCTCTCTTCAACCGCTTGGCCACCCGCAACCGCGTGCGTACCGCCCGCCTCCAACAAGAAAGCTATGCCCTCCAGTTGGACAACGCCAAGAAGACGCTCTACAAGGAAATCCAGCAGGCCTGGTATAACGCTACCGCTGCCGAGAGTAAATACGCCAGCAGCCACACGGCCGCCCTTGCCAGCGAAGAGTCTTTCCGCCTGATGACACAAAAGTACGAAAACGGAAAAGCCAATGCCGTAGAGTTCAACGAAGCCAAGCAGAACCTGATGAAGGCGCAAAGCGACGAATTGCAGGCCAAGTACGACTACCTGTTCCGCACCAAGATACTGGATTTCTACAAAGGAGTTCCTATCGAATAAGAAAACAGGCACCCGCCAAAAGAGCCCGTCACTCCACTGAACCCATTTACCGAACCAGTGTGATGCCCTTGTCGTCCGGTACTACTAAGCGTTTCTTATACAGGTCGCCTACGGCTTTCTTGAACACTTTCTTGCTTACGCCGAAGAGAGCATAGATTTCTTCGGCCGGACTCTTGTCATTGAGCGCCGTATGCCCGCCGTTACGGCGAATGTGTTCCAGCAGGACGGAAGCGAAGTCTTCCACGCCCGCCCGGCCCGTCTTTTGCAATGTGAGATCTATCTTGCCGTCCTCGCGCACCTGCTTCACATAAGCCTTCAGCTTCATCCCCGCCTGCAAGGGCCGGAAGATTTCGCTTTCATAGAGCAGGCCGCCATACTTATTATCTATAATGGCCTTGAAGCCCAAGTCAGTCTTCTGCCACACCAGCACCTCCACTTCCCGACCGGGCTGATAGTCCGCCTTTTCCTTCGACAGGTAGCGGTCTACTTTGGCCGAAGCTACGATACGGAAGCTCTCGTCGTCTATATGCACGTGGACGATATACCTCCTGCCCACCTCCATCTTTATCTTCTGTTCCCGGAAGGGTACGAACAAATCCTTCATCAAGCCCCAGTCGAGGAAAGCGCCATATTGATTGACCCACGACACCTCCAGACAAGCAAAGTCACCCACCTGTGCATAAGGTTTCCGGGTCGTCGCCACCAACCGCTCATCCTGATCCAGATAAATGAAGACCTCCAAATCGTCCCCGGGCTTGCAACCTAAAGGGACATAGCGTGCAGGAAGCAGAATTTCGCCCTCGATGCCTCCATCGAGATACATGCCGAAATCCACTTCTTTCACTACGCGCAACGTATTGTATTTCCCTAAATTAATTTCCATAAAATGCCTTTTGTGACAAAGGTAAGGATAAGCTGTAACATTTCCGTCCAAAAGATAACTTTTTATATGAACAACTTAGGAGAAAAGCGTTATATTTGCAACTGGAATTAAAAAGAGTACTTAATTTATCCACTTATTCACCTTTTATGAACAAAATTATGGAATTTCTTACCAATGAGAAATTGACAATCGTCGGCGCAGCCGGTATGATTGGTTCTAACATGGCCCAGACAGCCATCATGATGCGTCTTACTCCCAACATCTGTCTGTACGATCCGTATGCCTCCGGTTTGGAAGGAGTGGCAGAAGAAATGTTCCATTGCGGTTTCGAAGGCCTGAACCTGACCTTCACTTCTGACATCAAGGAAGCGCTGACAGGCGCCAAATATGTAGTATCTTCAGGAGGAGCTGCCCGTAAAGCCGGCATGACCCGTGAAGACTTGCTGAAAGGAAATGCCGCCATTGCCGAGGAATTCGGCAAGAACATAAAGGCATACTGCCCCGACGTAAAGCATGTAGTGATAATCTTTAACCCCGCTGACATCACCGGGCTGATTACTCTGCTTTACTCCGGCCTGAAGCCCTCGCAGGTTACCACATTGGCCGCCTTGGACAGTACCCGCCTGCGCAGCGAACTGGCCAAGCACTTCCACCTGTCCCCGGACAAGATTGAAAACTGCCGCACGTATGGCGGTCACGGCGAACAGATGGCCGTCTACGCTTCTACCGCTACAGTGGATGGCAAACCGTTACCCGAACTCATCGGTACGCCCGAACTCACGAAGGAACAATGGGACGAAATCCGGTCGAAAGTAATCAAGGGAGGTGCCAATATCATCGCCCTACGCGGCCGTTCCTCTTTCCAGAGTCCGGCATACGTTTCTATTGAAATGATTGCCGCCGCCATGGGTGGGAAACCGTTCCGCTGGCCGGCAGGTACCTATGTATATAGTCATGGCTTCGACCATATTATGATGGCTATGGAAACCGAAATCACCGGAAACGGCGTCCACTACAAAGAGCTGAACGGTGCGCCCGAAGAAGAGGCCGCGTTGCAGGAAAGCTACAAACACCTATGCACCCTGCGCGACGAGGTAATCGAAATGGGAGTCCTGCCCGCCATCAAAGACTGGCACAGCATCAACCCGAACATTGATTGACATTCCCTTCTTTTCCACGAGGTTGTATCAGAATAAAGAAGATAGGCTCTTCTTTTTGATGCAGCCTCTTTTTTTATTTATTTTTCCGGGAAAAGGTTTGCATTATCAGAAAAAAGGATTACCTTTGCACGCGCAATCAAGCAAAAGCACATGGTGTCATAGCTCAGTTGGTAGAGCAAAGGACTGAAAATCCTTGTGTCCCCGGTTCGATTCCTGGTGACACCACGAAGAATTAAACAAGATGAAAGCCTCTGAATTCGTTGAATTTCAGAGGCTTTCTTTTCGTTTCAACTATGCAAAACAGGCAAACTCATTGATTTTCAAATCGGGCGGGGTTCTTTTCAAAACAACAACAGGCAGCGATAGCTGGCAATGAATCGGCAATGGAATGTCTATTCCCTTCCGCTGCCATGCAGCACTTCCTGAAGTCCCGACGCAGTGCTGCGTGAGGGTGTCACGCCGTGCTGTATGGGGAGGTGACGAAGCACTTCGTCAGAGGGTCAGCCAGTACGGCGTCAGGCCGGAAGGACTTGCCCGTGAAGAAAAATGGAAGAAATAAAACAAAGTATCAGAAACCAATTTTTATGATGTATTAATCAAAGCGTTAATTTCTCTTTATTAATAACATTAAAAAGCCTGCGATACTTGCGGGCAAGCCTATTTATGCTTACCTTTGCACCGCTGAAATGTATAGATGCACGCATCGGAATGTAGCGCAGTTGGTAGCGCACTACGTTCGGGACGTAGGGGTCGGGCGTTCGAGTCGCCTCATTCCGACAGAAGAGAAGACGGTTAAGAAGCCATTCTTAGCCGTCTTCTTTTTTTGTGTGAAGACCGAAAGAAGAGGCTTCCGCGCAAAACCGCTGGCAGGGAAAAGGAAATGAACAAACGGACAAAAAAAGGGGGAAAGCCCACCGCACGTCGAACGGACGGTGAAACTTTCCCCTTGGTATCAGAGATTTTAATTTAAGGTTCAAAGGATCGTGTCGTCATACGCATTTAGTTCACTACACGCATCCAGAATTCGCTCCATACAAAGAAGTGTGAATTTGCATATCGTTGATCGTAATTCTCGAAACGGAGTACCTTGACAGGTTTTTCCAATTTCAATGTAGGAGACTCGAAGATGCCGGCCGGAATATTCCAAGGCAGCTCCTCGTATGGGAAGAAGCGGATCTGTTCCAGGTCGTTCTCGCTGCTTCCGCCATAGAGCATCAACTCACAAATAGCCGCATTGGCATTGGGAACTCGGTTCTGGTATCCGAAACTGAAGGTTTGCACGGCCTCGGGCAGGGTCACTTGTACATAGTGCATATCCGATATATCCACGGACCAGGCAGAATGGAAGTATGAATTGGGGTCGTTGTCCAATAAGTTCGCAAGCGAACCTTCGCTCGGCTCCTGCGCATTAGTAGATAACATGCTCACCGCCAGCGGGTATCTTTCCAGAGCCGCGGAAACCGTATGTCCGTCTTCCTGCATTTCGAACTCAATTCCTTCTATACCCTCTAATCTCAAGGCAATATCTCCTATTGCCTCACTGGAGAACGGAGGAACATTCACCGTCAACGTACCATTGTCGCCCGAAGTGAATGTGACGTTGCCATCGTTGGCTAATGTGACTCCCGGAAGGGTGGTTTCCTCCGCGTCTAACGCCACTTTAACAGTGAAATCCCATTGGTTTTCGATCTGAAGGTTCAGGGGAATGTCTATCGTTCCGCCTTCCCTGGGCAATTCAAAGGATGTACTTCCTGCAAATGAGACCTTGGGAGTTACCACACCGGTCATTTTGTACAGCAGTTCGCATTTCGTGGAGAGCACGGAATCCGTCTCGCTGGACAGCAAAATGGGAATTACATAGTTCCCCGGCTCGGCTTCTACCAGGCTGGCAGCCTTTTCAAAGTTGACAATCACCTTGGCAGTCTTCCAACCGTCGGTGCTGCCATAGTCCATCGTGCCACCCGTAATGGTGAAGCAATCGTCCGGCAAGCGTTTGTATCTCTTTCCGGTCAGCTGTATGTACCTTTCAAAATAAGCCTCGCTCATGGCGGCCAACGTTGCATGCGCTTCGCTGGTGGGTACGCTTCCGGTCTTCATGGCGGTCACATCAAATTCCGTATCGCTTCCCGTGCGGTACAACACCACTTCCTGTTCCCCTTCTTCTTTAAGGGAAAGAATCGTGTTGTACTCTTGCGGAATAAGATCGTCATAGTTATCGCATCCTGTCTGCATCAGAGAGAATGCGCAAATTCCTAAGATATAAATTGACTTTTTCATATAAAATTCTACTATTAATATTCAGGGGCTTGTACCATCTGAGGATTCTTATACACTTCGTTGTAAAATACCGGATTCAAATACATTCGGTTGCTCCATACGTATGGAGAAGGAACTGGTATATCCTGGTAGAAGGTGTCGCGAGGCGGATTCGTGACAGAAGCGGCATTCAGTCCGCGACGCACGCCTTCACCGAAGTACTTGGCTCCTAAAGCCCAGCGTCGTACATCGTAGAAACGGTGTCCTTCACCCCACAATTCGATAAAGCGCTCGTTGCGAACCCACTCCATAATCGGCATGTCCGAAGTCACGTCTCCGGTCGTCAACTCAGGCACGTCAGCACGCCGGCGGATACGGTTCAGGTAATTCAACGCGTTCGCCACATCCCCTTTGGCGGCATAACATTCTGCAATATTCAGGTAAAGTTCGGCCAAACGGATCTGGATGCTCGGAGCATCATCGCCCCACGTGCCCGAACCCGAAGTGTTGAACTCTATGGACGGGCTGATGAACTTCTGGGTCAGGTAACCGGTAACAGAATGGTCACGGTTGAAGCTCGTAGGGTCATAGCCGTGAATGGCTCCATTACGCATATCCAGATTAAGCGGTTTTCCGTCCATAAGCTTGGGAGCAAATTCTCCTCCGTCAAAGGCTATCCATGCGTAAAAACGGGGTTCGCGGCCCACGTGCAGATTTGCGATGTTAACCGTTACGGATTGATTTTCAGCGTTTGTAAATGTATGTCTTATTCCTGACTCTTTCAGCCAGTCGGCTTGCGGCGTGTACTCAGGGTCGCGGGCAGGCAGCTTGCCGTTCTTGGTATAGAAAGCCTCCACGGAGTTCAGTGTCGGGGCTACACCGCTGTAACCGCTCCACCAACTGCCTCCCGTGTACCGGATTATACGCAACGGCAAACGGGCGTAAGAGCCATTCATGTCATGATTCCAGTTGCCCCAGATGATTTCCTTGTTTCCGTCTACAGAACGGGTTGCCACGACGTAACGCATCTTCATCACGGTCTTCAGGAATTTTTCCTTCGCTGCTTCGTCCGTGATGTCACCGTCGGTCACGCCCGGAACGTAGGGAAGGGGAAGCTGTTTGGTCGCATAGAAATCTTCATTGTCATAGAGTTCGTATCCTGCGCTTTCCGCCAAGGAAATGGCTTCCTGGCATGCCTTCAATGCACGGTCCCATTTGGAGGCATCGTAGGTATGGCTCACCAATTCGTAGCCATAGCCCGGAGTCTCGAAATTCTTGTTCGTCCACTGCGGATAAGGGAACTCTCCGTTCCACAACGGCGAGGCTGCATACAGTAACAACCGGGCTTTGATACATTTGGTAATCACCTTGGTCATGCGTCCCCATTCATCGGACTTCTCACGGACGGTGGGCAGGTCTTGCTCGGCCTCGTCCAGCTGGTTTGCAATCCAGTCTACACAATAATCAAAGTGGTAGCGTCCTCTGTATTCCGACTGAGGAGCATCCATCGCTATGTAATAGTCCGTAATGGGGATGGGGCCGTAACGGCGCAAGGTGCAGAAATGGTAGTAGGCAATCAGCGCCTTGGCCTCCGCCTTCCATATTGTTACAGTCTCAGGGGCTACTAAGTTCGGATCCATTTTCTCAATCTCCTGCAGGAATAGCAGGCACTGACCGACATACTGATACGTAGTACCCCAAATCCAGTTCTGGTTCATCGCGGTGGCGGTATTGAAAGCATACTCGTCCCACATTCCGTCGGCACTCCATGAATAGGGCAACACTGTTTCGTCCGTAGAAGATATTACTTCATTCAGATAGTTGGTCCATGTGGGATCGGTGGCGGTTATGCCCCTATAGCATGAGTACAGAAAGCCCAATGCACGATCCTCCGTAGAAGTAGCGTGTTGCAGGTTGGCCTGCTCGGGAGGAACTACATCCAGATAGTCACAAGATGTGCAGAGACATACGGCAACAACGGCCGCTGTTCCCCATTTTTTAATATAATCTAAATATTTCATGATCTTATTTCTGTTTTTAGATTGGTTAAAAGTTCAATTGGAATCCGACATTGAATGTACGCTGCAACGGGTAGCTGTTCCAGCCGCTAAGTTCAGGATCCCACTGGTCAAACGGGCTGAATGTAAGCAGATTGGCTGCGCTTACATAAACACGTCCGTAGGGGAAACGGTATCCCACCTCCAGATTTTTCAACCTCATGAAAGAGCCGTTTCTCATCCAGTAGGTGCTGGCTACACGGTTGTTCGCGATGTCGGTAGTGAGCAGACCTAACCTCGGATAGGCGGCATCGAAGTTTTGTTTCTCTTCGGAAAAGTAGTTTTCGGCTATGTAGTCGATCACATTGCGGTTTCCGACTCCGATACCTTGGCAGAAGGGATCCATGCCTTGCGTCATGATGGTACGCATTCCTGAACCATTGAAGAAGATACCGAAATCGAACTTCTTGTAATTTACGGTCGCACCGAAGCCATACTGAATGCGGGGAGTGGTATTGTATTTGGAAATCATACACTGGTCCGTATCGCTGATGATACCGTCACCGTTGATATCGCGGTATTTGATGTCACCCACACGCGGTGTGGAACCCAAATTCTGCTGCGGGCTGTTGTCAATTTCCTCCTGGCTTCTGAACAGGCCGTCGGCAATGTAGCCTTTGGTATATCCGTAAGGCTTGCCTACTGCCATCTGCCATACGGAAGGATAGTTAGGCTCGTCCTGATAGATAATCTTGTTCGCATTGTAGGTGAAGTTAGCCATCACACTGACGTTGAGATCCTTGTTGATGTTCTTGTTATAGTTCAGGCTGAACTCCACACCTTCATTGTTCATCTTTCCCACGTTACTCCATGGCTTGGCTTCGTGGTAAGCCAAGGACTGCGGCCATGCCTCACGATGCAGGAAGATATCGAAGCGTTTGTCCTTGAAATAGTCAAAGGTCAGAGTCCAGTCGTCAAACAAGGTCATATCGAATCCGATGTCCAACTTCTTCACCTTCTCCCATCCCAAGCCTTTCTGGGCATAGTAGGTCAACATCGGGCCTCCCTTAGTACTGGTACCACCGGTTTCACCGAAAGTATATTGCAGATAATTCAATTGGTTGTTCGCGATCTTGTCGATGTAAAGGTAGTGGCTGCCGCCCGGTGCCGCCAAATCGTCGCTACCAACCAATCCGTAGGATCCTCTCAGCTTAAAGTGGCTGATGACGCGCGTCATAGGCTCGAAGAATTTCTCATTGCTTACCACCCAGCCTAATGAAACGGCGGGGAAGAAGCCAAATCGGTCTGACTTGGCCAAACGTTCGGTACCGTTGTAACCAAAGTTGAATTCAGCCAGATATTTATGATCATAGTCCCATGTGACACGTCCCGACACACCCTGGTTACGATTGGGCAAAGCCGCACCGTCGCCTCGATACTCTCTTTGTTTGTAGAGCAGCATGGCGGTGATATTGTGCAAATCAATCTGGGTCGAGTAGTTCAACGCACCTTGCAATTCAAACGTTTGGTCCATGGACTTCGCCACATCACTCTGACTGATGAATTCGGTACCGTTGGTGTTCAGCAGCTCCAACTCGTAAGTCGTGTTGGGGTCGTCAGGATCATAGCTTCCTGCCACCATGCCGTAAAAATGCGGATTGATACTGCGGCTAAAATACGACGATGCCCAGTTCTTGAAGTTAATCCATCCGTTGAACTTCAGCCCCTTGACGATGAAGTCCAGATCCTGATCAATCTTCAATACCGTATTCAGGGTATTCTGATTTTGTTCAAAGAAGGAAGTCAACATCTGTGAATAGGGGTTCGGATACAGGGTTGTTCCCGATATGTAGGCATTACCGAACATGATATGTTCTACGCCTTCCTGCTGCGGATAGGTCACGGGGAACAGGATGGGCGTCGTGGTCAGGATATTCTGGAACAGGCTGGTAGAAGATACATTCGGGCTTTTTGTCTTCCTGATCTGAGCGTTCATGTTCAACTGGATGGTGGTGGTGGGCGTCAGCTTGTAGGTAATGTTGTTCTGGAACGTGTAGTTCATGACATTGATGTTGTTGTTCCAGGAATATACCTTCTTGGTATTGAGCAAACCGTCTTCGTGCGACGCTTCCAAACTCATGTAGTACTTGGCTTTGGTACCACCGCCGGACACATTGATGTTGGCACGCTGGCGCATGGCCATGTCCTTGAAGATCACCTCGCTCCAGTCCACATTGGGATAAAGCAGCGGATTGAAACCGCTCGCCGTGCGCTCAATGTCTTCCTGCGTATAGCGGGGACTGCCTCCACGAGCAACAGAAGCCTCGTTATATAACTGCATATAGCGGGGGCCGTCTACAAATTCGGGGAAGTTGTTAAGGTAATTGAAGGAGTTCTCCGCCGTCACATTGATCTTTGCCTTGCTGTTGTATTCACCTGTCTTGGTGGTCACAATCATTACACCGTTGGCACCTCGGCTACCGTAGATGGCCGTAGCGGAAGCATCTTTCAGAATGGAGAAGCTCTCGATGTTTTCGGCCGGCACAAAGTTAAGGTCGGAAGCCGAAATCTCCACTTCGTCCAAAAGGATAAGAGGCGTGGCACGTCCTCCAAACGTACCGATACCACGAATGTAGAATTCGGATCCTGAACCGGGCTCACCACTGGTCTGCTTGGCAACCACACCGGCGATACGTCCGGCAAACGAGTTGGAGAGTGCGGTGGAAGGAACCTTCAAGGCGGCGCCCTTCACGCTGGTGATAGCACCCGTCACACTCACTTTTTTCTGGGTACCTGCACCTACCACAACGACTTCTTCCAGCGTCTCGCTGTCTTCCTCCATAGTCACCTTCAAGGCTTTCGTGGAGTTATCAAAGGGAATTTCCTGCGTTTTCATTCCGATATAGGAAATGCTCAGAATTCCCTTATTACTTCCTACATTGATGGAGAACTTTCCGTCAACATCGGTAATGGTTCCCAGCGTAGAGCCTTTCTGCTGTACAGTGGCACCGATAATGGGTTCGCCTGCGCTATCCACAACCGTACCGGTAAGAGTCTTGACTTTTTGCTGGACTTCCTGCGTTGAGTCTTCCGCCCTTACCTGCACAGGAACCGTGAGGGGAGCAACGAGGGTGAAAGACAAGAATGCCGCCAGTGCTTTGCACGTAAAACGACATTGTGTACAAACATTCCTTAGTTTCATGTTAAAATGTTGCATTGATTAAACAAAGGTTAATTAACTATCGCTTGCCAACTTTATTTCAATTTAAAGCAGGGGCATCCATCTATTTCATAAAAGAAATCCGCTTGTCGTCCTTCAGCCTGTTCCTAAAATTCTCTCCCCACAAGATGGAAAACTTTAAAAACGATGTTGTGAATTTCTTTAATTTAATATACTTTTGTCCCTTTTTAAATCTATTGGCATGCAAATAAACAAATATTTCGTCAATTACGCATGCTTATCTTTACAACATTAACACTATTTAACTACAAAAGAGCCTTACTCTTTTTTATATCGCTTCCTTCAAGGCATGGGTTTCAATCCTTCCCAACGCACATCCCACGCTCCGTCTTTAGGGAAACCGGGATTAGCCACCCCGCATCCGTCCCATCCGGCACACATCATGGCTATGGCCGTCAAGAGGCCGCCGTTACCGGGCAGGTAGCAACGCAGACGTCCATCCTGATAGTTGTGTCCGTTCGGCAAGTAGGTATTGGTGCGTTTCTCCATCAGCAAGGCGCCTACAGCCTTCTCAGGTTCGCCCATGCGGGCGGCATTCATGGCGGTCATCGGATAATCCCATCCCCAGGTCTTTCCCCAATTCCAGTTGTCCCACACCCAATGGAGCGTGTTTTTCATGTAGTCTTCCCGAATCAAAGCATTCATCGGCAGGATTCCTACGGCTCCCAACACGGCCATGTGGTCGCTCGTGAAACGTATATCCTTATAGGTATCCACCGCATCCTCCGAAGCCAGATACAAGCCTTCTTCATTGTAGGCCAGCGGAGAGAGTTTATCTATCAGTTCGTCCCATGCCAGATTGCGCTGCATGCCGGCCCGTTCGCGCCACGTCTGCGCCACCTGCATGGCATAGTGCCAGTAGGAAAGCTCGAAAGGCGGGTTGACGGTCGTAGCGGCACGAAGGGTTTCCTGGGCAGGAATGCATCCTTTCAAAAGGAAACGGACCCCCATTTCGTCATACGTAGCAAACGAATACATAAAAGCTGCCGTCTCCTGCACCAACCGATTATAGCGGCGGATGACTTCTTCAGAAGGATGGGCCCGATAAACCAATTCGGCCAAATAAATGAAATGAGGTTGCTGCCATATCAGGAAAGAACCTACATTCGAAGGGGCTTCCATTCCGTCGGGATCCGTCATCTTCATCCAACGCACACCTTCGAAACCCTGACGACGGGCAATCTCACGGGCAACGGGCTCTACAGTTTCATACCAATCCAACGTGCGCTCCAACAAATCCGCATGCCCCCACAAAGCAAGCCAGGACTGATGCCACCAGATCATCTCCAGATGGAATTTCCCGAACCACGAATTATAGGTCAAACCCGTTTCCTGCGGCGGAAAGCTGCCGGCCGACTGAATGGCCAAAAGGTATTGGGACAGCACCACACGACGCTCCAATTCCTTGGCTCCCGGAGCGGTACACCGGGAAAAATCGACGGCGGCACCGTCTGTCCAAAACTTCTTCCAATGGGCGGCACTTGCGAGAGACGTCTCTTCAAAAGTCGGCAACGCTTCCAACACAGGCCTCTCGGAGTCTTCTTTGAGCATAGTTGCAGGAAACACGGAGGTAAAACGGCAGGAGAAAGCCAGCGTGTCGGCTTCGGGTATCAATACGAAATAGTTCCTTGCCTTCTCCGACAAGCGGGCTTTTCCCTCCCACGAAAGGGCCACGTAGTAAGACGTTTCGTCCAGCGTTCGCTTCAAAACCGCACATTGGGCATTCCGGCTTACGACTTCCGTTGTATGTTTGACGTCAGCCGTCCAATCGCAGGCATCGTCCGAATGCCGTCCGGTGGGATACGGAAAACGAAGATTGACACCCGAATGAGCGGTGTCTGCAATCCTTGCCGAAATCATATCCAAAGTGGGATGGCACACGGTCTGTACCTCGTAGTCGATGCAGTTCAGGGTAAAACGGCTGCTTATCGTCCCCTTCCACATGTCGAGGCTTTGCTGCACATTGGCCAAATCTTCCACCTTCACACTATCGCCCAACTCTAAGCCTACGACGCCTAAATGCAGACGATGCGGATTTATCCGCAGCCAGTCGGAGGCATCCTGCCGGCGGCCGGGTTCCTTGAACTGGCAGGCATACAGCTCCTTGTGCCCCCGACCGAAATCAAACTCTTTCCACACATCTTCCGGCCGATAGTTTTGGGGATTGGGAAAGCGATGCCATCCCCACTGGCTTTGCGTCCCCAAAGGCACACCTTCGGAATAACGTTCAGGAAAAGTCTGCAACCCCGTCACGTCTACCGTAAAAGCAAACTCCCCATTTCCTACGGACAATGAGGCCAATGAATCGAATGCAGAGACCTGCGGATTGTTTCGTGTCACCAAGGCCTCGCGGTCGATAGGCTCCTGCTTTTCGACACCGCAAGCCGCCAATGCGCATATTAGAATTGAATAAAAAAACTTTTTCATTGTATAAATCTGAATAATAAATGATACTTATAACACCTTTAAAGCATAGAGATACGGACAGGAAAACATCCTTTTCCCTGAAAAAGAAAAGGCCGTACTCCCTATCTCTACAACATTGCCAAGAAGGAAGTACAGCCATTGCATCGCTCCAATACCCCTGAAATGGAGGCAACGCATGCTAATTATTAATAAGCCTGATGATAAAGAGCTTCAATATCTTCGACGGAAGTAGGACGAGGATTGCCGCCCGTACAAACATCGTTGAAGGCGTCGATAGCCAGCTGATGAAGGTCTTCCTCGCGAACTCCAATCTCGTGCAACTTCTGAGGAATGCCGATGCTCAACGACAACCGGCGAACGGCATCCACAGCCGCACGCACCCCTTCAGCCTCGCTCATACCTTCCGTATCGACCCCCATGGCCTTGGCTATCTGACAATACTTGGGAGCTGCCGGAGAATTGGCGTTATACTCCATGACATAGGGGAGCAGGAGGGCATTGGCCACACCGTGCGGCGTATCATAGTGGGCACCCAACGGGTGGGCCATCGAGTGTACGATGCCCAATCCTACGTTGCTGAAGCCCATACCGGCGATGTACTGGGCCTGCGACATGGCCTCGCGGGCAACGGTATCGTTTCCGTTGTCAACGGCAGCCTTCAGGTTGGCCGCAATCATTTCGATGGCTTTCAGTTCGAACATGTCGGACATTACCCAAGCACCCGGAGTGATGAAACTTTCAATCGCATGGGTCAGGGCATCCATACCCGTAGCGGCGGTCAGGCCTTTCGGCATGGAGTACATCAGTTCGGGGTCGACGATGGCTACTGAAGGAATGTCGTTCGGATCGACACAAACCATCTTCTTCCTGGCATCTTCGTCGATGATGACGTAGTTGATAGTCACCTCGGCCGCCGTACCGGCGGTGGTAGGCAGGGCAAAGGTAGGCACTGCCTTCCGACGGGTGTCGGCCACGCCTTCCAACGACTTCACATCGGCAAAATCAGGATTGTTCACCACGATACCGATTCCTTTGGCCGTGTCGATGGAAGAGCCGCCTCCCAAAGCCACGATGAAATCGGCTCCCGATACTTTGAAAGCCTCTACGCCATGCTGTACGTTGGCAATGGTCGGGTTAGCCTTCACGTCGCTGAACAATTCATAAGGGATTTTATTCTTTTCGAACACTTCGATCACCTTGTCGGCTACATGGAAACGGATCAGATCCTTATCGGTTACGAAGAAGGCTTTCTTGAAACCTCTGCGGGAAGCCTCAACGGCAATGTTCTCACGACATCCTGCACCGAAATAAGATGTCTCGTTCAATATCATTCTATACATACACGTAATTTATTTAGGTAAGTTAAACGCTACAGACATCTCCTTCATCTGCTCCCGGCTCATGCCGTCGGGCTCGAAGCCCATGTTCTTGGCGGCGATGTATATCAGGGCGGATTTGTTCAGCACATCGACTTGGTCGAAAGCGGCCATGACGTCGACATCGACCGCAAACACGCCGTGTTTCTCCCACATAACCACGTCGTAGTCATCCAATTCGCGGATCGTTGCTTCGGCCAATTCTACCGAGCTGGGCAATTTGTAAGGGATGATGCCCAAACCACGCGGACAGAAAGCCTTTGTTTCAGGGATCATGCTCCACAACAAATTGCTGGCAACGTCTTTCTCCAAGAACTTCTTGTTGTGCGACATGGCCACCAGCTCAATGGGATGTGTATGGACAGATGCCTTATAGGGAACCCCTTTTGAAATCAGATAATTGTGCACGCTCAAATGAGAGGGCAGTTCGGAAGTGGGCATCACGGGGTTGTCCGCAATGATTACATAGCTGGCGCAATCATCGAGGATGCGGATGATGGATCCGTTTTCCATCGGTCGACGGGCCAAATCACGCATACGCTTCTGGGTACCCTTGCAATAGAAATAGCATCCTTTCAGGTGAGGGAGCACGGTTCCAATCTGTTTTACTTCGCTAATGGCAGGCATCGCCTTGATGGCGTCGTCCACATGTTCGGTCACATTCACTGTAATGTTACCGCCATTACGTTCGGCCCAACCTTTTTGCCACAAATAGCCAGCCACTTCGGCGACCTTGTCTACTTCGGCTGCCAGAGCCGGACGATTGTTTAAAATTGATTTCATAAATACTTTTTCTAAATTACATTTTACACTAAATCAAGACTGCGCCATAGCCACTACTATAATGGAAGCGACCAATACGACCAAGCCTATGACGAGCACCGATATGGTACGCGCCCCGCATCCTTTCCATTCTTTCAACAAGATACCCCATACGTTACTGAATGTGACGTTCAACGACATCAGGATACTCCATGAGAAAGCAAGCAGGACAGGACTTTCGGTCAGGAAACTCTTTCCCATCTCCAAGCCGAAGAATTGCGAATACCACAAAACACCTGCCAAGGCGCAGAACAACAGGTTGTTTACAAAGGTACTGCTCCCCACTGAAAAATAGTCCTTGCCGGTCTTGTTCTTTCTATTTTGCTGAATACAATAAGCAGCATTGGTGCAGAAGCCTCCCAAAGTCACCAGGAAAATGACAGGCAAGCCTGCATACAAAGGCTCTACTCCACCAGCCAAAGCCGCTTCTTTGATAGGCGTACCAGCATCGAGGCCCAAGGCAAAACAAGCGCTCATCACGCCGGCCAGCAAGGCTACCAGCAGGCCTTTAGTCAATGCAAAATCCTTGACCGCAGCCTTCTTCTCTTCTTCCGTCATGTTTTTCGAACGGAGGCTGCCTGCATAGCCGATAGTGGCAATGCCTGCCAGCGTGATGCACACCCCAATAAGCAGCATCAGACCATCGCCATGCAGAAAGTCTTTCCCGGCAAACAGGGCAGGAAACAATGTGCCAAAAGCCGCACAGGTGCCCAATGAAATGCTTTGTCCCAAAGCGACACCTAAGTAACGCATGCTCAATCCAAACGTCAATCCGCCCACGCCCCAAAGTATTCCATAGACAATGGCCGGGAGTGCACCACCCGAACTCCACAATTCGAACAAGTTTCCTCCGTCGGGTATGCCCAAGAAAGCCCCTAACAAGGGGAAAACCAACCAGGCAAAAACGCCCTGAACCAGCCAGAAGCTTTCCCAAGACCACTTCTTCACTTTATTGATGGGCACATACGAACTGCTCTGTCCGAAGCTGCCAATCGCTATAACCAACAATCCTATCAGTGTATTCATGCTATTTTTTCTTTTGCATACACAGCAGAAAGGGACAAGCGCCTTCCGACACTTGTCCCGTCCTACGATGTATATTAATTACGTTTGGAAGTAACCTCCGCTTCATATTTCTCAACTTCTGCGATGAACTCCTCGCCCACAGGCACATTGTTCTTCAAGCAGAACATATCCCAAACGGCATTCCAAGGCAACGATTTGGCTTCTTCCAACAAAGCCAGACGTTCAAATCCCTGGTCGTTCGCTTCATACTTGCGCAACGTATCCAGCGGTTCCAACAGTGCTTGAAGCATGCACTTTTGCGTGGCACGGCTACCGATGACATAAGCACCGATGCGGTTGATGCTTGCATCGAAGTAATCCAGACCGATGTGTACACGATTCAAAGCATTGCAGCGCACGATTTCTTTGCACAAGTCCAGCGTATCATCGTTCATAATGGTTACGTGGTCGCTGTCCCAACGTACAGGACGGCTGACGTGGAGCATCACTTCGGGGGTGAACAGAAGCAAAGAAGACAGCTTGTCGGCTACACTTTCCGTCGGATGGAAGTGGCCGGTATCCAATGTCACAATCTTGTTGTGGCTTGCTCCATAGGCCGTATAGAAGTCGCTTGAACCCACTGTATAGCTTTCCAAACCAATACCAAATACTTTAGATTCTACACAATCCTTCATATTCTTGTACTCAGTGGCAAAAATTTCATCCAAGGCATTCTTCAGGATTTCACGATATTTCATGCGGTTGACGGTGATGTCCTTGCTGCCATCGTGTACCCACAGGTTCATGATACAAGGATCGCCCTGACGCTTACCCATCTCTTCGGCAATGGCACGGCAACGCTTGGTGTGCTCAATCCAGAAGTCACGGATAGACTTGTCCGGGTTTGAGAGAGTCAAACTGCCGCTTTTCGGGTGTGAGAAGGAAGTCGAATTGAAATCGAGCTTCATATTATGCTCAGCGGCCCATTGCATCCAGCTTTCAAAATGTTTGGGCTCTACCTGATTACGATCTACAAACTGGCCGCCAAAGTCGCCATAGATTTCATGCAAATTCAAACGATGGTTACCAGGAATATAGCTGGCGGCCTTCAATACATCCTGACGCAGTTCTTCAATGTTGCGTGCTTTGCCTGGATAGTTGCCTGTAGCCTGAATACCGCCTGTCAATTCGCCCGTCGACTCGAAACCCGTTACATCGTCAGCCTGCCAGCAGTGCAGGGAGAGTTGTACCTTTTGCAAGGCTTCCATTGCCTTGTCTGTATCCATACCGATGGCCGCATAACGTTCTTTGGCCACTTCATACGCTTTTACAATCAGTTCTTCTTTCATGGTTTTTCTTCATTTATTATGTTATGGTTATGATAATGATTATCGTACAATACGTTTGAATTGGGCATAAGCTTCACTCCACACGGCAGCGTCTTGAGGCTGGAAAGTCCTTAAAGGAATGGACGCCGCTACCAGCTTGCGCATGGAAGGAATATCCTGAGCCTTGCCTGCCGAAATGGCCTGCAACATGATATTCCCGATGGCGGTAGCCTCCGACGGGCCTGCTACCACAGGAATACCTACGGCATTGGCCGTCCATTGGTTCAACAAATCGTTGCGGCTTCCTCCGCCTATCACATGCAACGTGTCTATCGGGTGGGGGAATAAGGCGCGTAAATCATCGAGAACCTGACGATAACGCAATGAAAGACTCTCGAAAATACAACGTACAATTTGTCCGCGTGCCTCAGGTACCGGCTGGCCTGTAGCCTTACAATAATCCTTAATCGCCTGTTCCATATCCGATGGATTGGCAAACGAAGCATCGTCTGGATAGATCAAGCTGCGGAAAGCTTCGCAAGCATTCGCTTCCGCTATCAGTTCGGGATAGGAAGTCTCGCCCCATTGCAGGCGGCAACGTTCGAGCAGCCACATGCCGCAAATATTCTTCAGGAAACGGATGGTACCTTCCACACCGCCTTCGTTGGTATAATTCAATGTTTCAGTTTCAGGAGTTATGATTGGAGTATCGGCCTCTATACCCATCAAAGACCAGGTACCGCTACTCAAATAAGCGAAGTGACGGCTCTGTGCGGGGACAGCGGCAACAGCAGAAGCCGTGTCATGTCCGGCTACGGCAATCACTGGAACGGCACCCAAACCTGTCATGCGCTGTACTTCAGCCGAAAGTTCGCCCACCTTTTCGCCCGGATAGACAAAGCGCCCAAAATGAGACTCCGTAAGACCTACGGCCTGCAACAATTCGCTTTCAAGTTTGCGTGTGGAGGCATTGACCAGTTGAGCGGTAGTAGCAATAGTATATTCAGTCACCATCTCACCCGTCAATAAATAACTTAAGGCATCGGGAATAAAAAGTATCTTGTCGGCAGCGGCCAATGCACTGTCATTCGCACGACGCATCGCATCCAGTTGGAAAAGTGAATTGAAGTTCATCACCTGAATGCCCGTCAATTTATAGACATGCTTCCGAGGTACGCACGAGAAGAAAGCTTCCGGTGCGCCTTCCGTATGCGGGTCGCGATAGGAATAAGGTTGGCGCAAAAGATGCCCGTCCTTACCTACACACACAAAATCAACTCCCCACGTATCAATACCGATAGAAACGATTTCCACATCTTCCTTGCGAGAAGCCAATTTCAGGCCCTCAATGATATTGCGATAGAGTTCATAAATATCCCAATAGAAATGTCCGTTTACTTCAATCAGATGGTTAGGGAAACGATTAACGTCTTCCATTTCCAAACCTTTCGAAGTGAAACTTCCCAAAATAGTACGACCGCTGGTTGCTCCCAAATCAACCGCGAAAAAGCATTGTTTCATGGTTATTAGTTATATATTTTTTATTGATGATACAAAAATAGCCATTTATCCTTCAACAAATGATATCTATTTTGACACTAAATCTGTCATATTTGACAAGCACCGTCTTTATTTCGAATGAAGGATAAACAAAACATCTACTCAATTCACTCTTCCAGATCTTTCATCGGTACCAATGAGACAGGCCCCAACAAACCGCTCGACATAGGATCCCAACCAGCATAATTGCCTTCCTTATAGCCCAATGCTGCAATGTTGATATCCTTGAAGATGCGCCATTCCACTCCCCGTTTATCCATATCGGCTATACGGTTGGCAGGCAAGTTCGTCACTTCAATTTCCAGCACATTCTCACCTGCACGCAGGTATTTGCCCACCTCACAACGGTAGGGCACAGCCCATAACACCGCCACTTCGACGCCATTGATACGAATACGGGCACTCTCGCGGACATCTCCCAACGAAAGTATCCAGCCAGCAGCTTTCTCAGGTGCATCCAGCTTGAAGCTTTTAGTATAGCAGGCAGTGCCCATCGTTGTACATGCACCTTCAAAAGCCAAGTCTGTCCAAGAACCTAACGCCACAGCATCGGGCACATCCGTTACCGCCGGCGTGCTCTGCACAAAACGGAATTTCCATTCACCATCCAAACGGACTTCATCCTGCATCGGAGTAGCATACTTCCATGCCTCCACTTGTACATCATCTTTCGTAAATGTCTTCAATATCAGCGACTCACCCGACCGTATCTGCATGAACACTTCCGTTCTTCCATCCTTTTGACGCAAGCGAGCCTTTCCCGAAGTACCATCCATCGGATTATAGATAATCGCCGACCGAGCCTCTACTGCCAAAGGCATCCAGGCTTCCGTATCCCGATCTGTCAAGGCAGCGATAAAATAATGATAGCCCTCGGCATGACTCCTGCGAATACAGCTCAATCCATATTGGGTTTTCATCAGTTCAGGAACAGCAGAGGTCTGCGCCAAAGTCTGTGCATAATCCTTGCCAAACAATATATGGGCACTACCCGCTTGCATTGATTGCATTTTCGCCCAAACGGCTTTAAATTCATCTCTGCGAGTTTCCAAATCTCCAAATCCAGGCACATCCTCAGGATATTGATCCAAGAAAACGATAGTAGCTCCTTCGCCAGCCAGCCGGCAAAGTTTCTCAAGCACATCCGCCGGCATCAGGCGAACGCCAGGTACTACTAAAGCCTTGTACTTAGCACCTCCCGACGTTTCCAATTTGCCATCACGGACACACAAGGTTCGCACAAATGCGTCCGATATATAGTCCATATCGTAGCCGGCATCATTGATGCGGTGCACTGCTTCGATAAACCAAGGAGCTCTTTCGGCCATTTTATGAATATCGAACATCAAGAGACGTCCGTTCTGTTCCTGCCACATGTCATATACAGGTAGATATACTAAGAAATCGTTGTCCGGTTTACCCATCTGCAAGAAACTCTGGCAACGTGTAATGTATTGAAAAAAAGCAGGAGCATCACGCCAGATACTATTCGTCGGACTCATGTCGACCGTCGCATAGAATTTCCATCCCGGCCAGGCGGCATCGGCAGGAGAATATGTGGTGCCATGAAAATAAGCATGATTGACACCCGAAACAAACATCAGGTCAATATCCGGTTTACACTGGGATAAAGAGGTACGAAAATGTTCCGTCAACCACGTAAATGTTTCAGAAGAAGTATAAGGCTTTCCCGCAATATGGGCCGCCGAAGAAGCATATTTCAGCATGGACAAATCCGAGTCGTTCGGACGGGTCAGCGAGTCCTTACGCAGACCTTTAATGCCAAAATCAGAAAGACCAAAACCTTCACACTCAGGAATATCAACCGTCGCATACAGATCAATCAAGTTGCCAGGAGAGCCATGTGCCTGGTTGCGCGTCTTGGCTCCATGCCGATGAGCCCACTCCGTCCATTGGTGCGTAAAGTTTTCCTGGAGCATTTCACCCAATGTTTCACGATAGTCGGAGACGATACGACGTGCCACATCCGTTCGGTCTTCCTCCGACAGAAATTCTGGCAGATGTTCTTCCAATTTATAGCCACGCCGCGACAAAAATTCGCCGAATAATCCTTTCGTCCAATCAGCTCCATAAACTTCATAAGAATCATTAAAGAAAGTATGAGGATAAAGAGTTCTCCCCTGCATATTTCCAAAAGCTTTCTCAAAACGGTCTAAATATCGTTCAACGGCTTCATGCGAAAAATGATTCATCACATATCCCTCCCCGCCAGGAGCAGCCCGTTTCACCTTTTGGAATGTTTTGCCACAAAATGCGGCAATCAGCCGCCAGTTTCCCTTAGGAGCTTTCCAATCCAACCGGCCTTCATGCACTTTATTGGTCAGATCCAGACATTTTCCATCTTCTGAAAAGGCCATCAGCCTCTCCAGAACCGCATAGGGCTTCTGCTTAGCATCCGTAATTTCCACCTTCTGCCTTAGGCGTTCGCCTTTCTTTAAATGATATTCTTCAATTAGCAAGAGGCAGGCGGCATCCTCAATAGTCACTTCCGGCCCTCCAAACGGCCAACCCGTACCCGTATTCATATCTATCTGCATGCCCAATCTAACGGCTTCACTTTCTGCGTGTCCCAACATTTCCATCCACTGAGGAGAAAGAAAAGAAATGTCGCGTGCCTCGTTCCCTTTGACACCATAAATGGGGGTTATTTCCATTGTGCCCATACCGGCGGCAGCATATTCCTCCAGATTGCGGGTAAGATTTACCTTATCGACGGCACTTCCCATCCACCACCAACGAGCACCCGGCTTAGCCTCGACCGAAATTTCCGGCCATGCGATGTCTTGAGCACCCAACAATCCACATGCACCCAAAGCCAGTACACATGTCATCAATCGTTTATTCATAATATTCACAGGTTTTGTATTGGTAAATAATTTCTGTATGGCAAAATTACGCACTTTTTTCAAAACTATCCTTTATATTTTGGCTGTAATCTTATTGATTTTGTCACTTAACAATGCCAAGCAATCTTTTAAAGTATCTATGAAGAATAAAAACCTAAAAAATACCTGTTTTTGCATATTCTTCCAAATATATTCGCTAATTTTGCAGTCGGTTAGAATAAACATGCAAAAATGAAGAAGAAAGCCAATCGGTTAGATGCCATCAAGATGATTATTTCGAGTAAGGAGATCGGTTCTCAAGAAGAACTGCTCCAGGCTTTGGGGCAGGAAGGATTTGAACTGACACAGGCCACCCTTTCGCGCGACTTGAAGCAGCTGAAAGTGGCCAAAGCGGCCAGCACAAACGGGAAATATATATACGTACTCCCCAATGACATCATGTATAAGCGGCACAATCATCAAAGCGCCAGCGAGATGCTTATGTTCAGCGGCTTCGTGTCATTGCAATTCTCGCACAACGTTGCCGTTATCCGTACCCGCCCCGGCTATGCCAGCAGCATCGCTTACGACATCGACAACCGTAAATGTTCCCACATTCTCGGTACCATCGCCGGTGACGATACCATTATGCTGGTACTGGCCGAACGGGCCTCACAAAACGATGTACGCACTTTCCTCTCCGAAATCATACCGAATATTTAAATAAAAATAATATAGAAATGGATTCCAAACAAATTGATGTGATGGTGGCAGATGCCTCACATGAAGTTTACGTGGATACAATTCTCGATACCATAAGGGAAGCCGCCAAGAAACGCGGTACAGGAATTGCCGAGCGCACACACGAATATGTAGCCACCAAAATGAAAGAGGGGAAAGCCATTATCGCCCTCTGTGGCAACGAGTTTGCAGGTTTCACCTATATCGAAAGCTGGGGCAACAAGCAGTACGTAGCCACTTCAGGTCTGATTGTACACCCCAAATACCAGGGCATCGGACTGGCCAAGCGTATCAAACAGGCCTCTTTCCGCCTGGCACGTCTTCGGTGGCCATGGGCCAAGATATTCAGCCTTACCAGCGGTGCGGCGGTGATGAAGATGAATACCGAACTGGGCTATGTGCCCGTCACCTTCAACGAGCTGACCGACGACGAGGCCTTCTGGAAAGGATGCGAAGGTTGTATTAACCACGACATCCTGGTGGCTAAGGGCCGTAAGTTCTGCATCTGCACGGCCATGCTCTACGACCCCGCCCTGCACGAGGATGACAACATCTAAGGGAAAATGAATAAATAAACACATATTGAACAATGGAAGCAAAGAAGAAAAAAGTAGTGGTCGCTTTCAGCGGCGGATTGGATACATCGTTCACTGTGATGTATCTGACCAGGGAGAAAGGTTATGAAGTATATGCAGCGTGTGCCAACACGGGCGGCTTCAGCGCTGGGCAGTTGAAAGCCAACGAAGAAAATGCTTACAAGCTGGGAGCCGTGAAGTACGTCACCCTCGACGTAACACAGGAATATTACGAAAAGAGCCTGAAGTACATGGTCTACGGCAACGTGTTGCGCAACGGTACATACCCCATCTCCGTCAGCTCCGAGCGTATTTTCCAGGCACTGGCCATTGCCCGCTACGCCAACGAAATCGGCGCAGATGCCATCGCCCACGGTTCGACAGGTGCCGGCAACGACCAAGTACGCTTCGACATGACCTTCCTCGTCATGGCTCCGAGTGTGGAAATCATCACCCTAACCCGCGACATGGCTCTAAGCCGCCAGGAGGAAATCTCCTACCTGAACAAGCACGGCTTTGCCGCCGACTTTGCCAAACTAAAATATTCCTATAATGTAGGAATCTGGGGCACGAGCATTTGCGGAGGCGAAATCCTCGACTCGGCACAGGGTCTTCCGGAAAGCGCCTACCTGAAGCACTGCACCAAGAAAGGCTCCGAACAGCTTCGCCTCACTTTCGAGAAAGGTGAACTGAAAGCCGTGAACGGCGAACGCTTCGGCGACCCCATCAAGGCCATCCAGAAGGTAGAAGAAATCGGTGCGGCCTACGGCATCGGACGCGACATGCACGTGGGCGATACCATCATCGGTATCAAGGGGCGCGTAGGTTTCGAAGCCGCTGCTCCCATGCTGATCATCGGTGCCCACCGCTTCCTTGAGAAATACACCCTGAGCAAATGGCAGCAGTATTGGAAGGACCAGGTAGCCAACTGGTATGGCATGTTCCTCCATGAAAGCCAATATCTGGAACCCGTAATGCGCGACATCGAAGCCATGCTGACCGAAAGCCAGCGCAACGTGAACGGTACCGCTATCCTCGAACTCCGCCCGCTGGGCTTCCACACCGTGGGCGTAGAGAGCCAAGACGATCTGGTGGAGAACAAATTCGGCGAATATGGTGAGATGCAGAAGGGTTGGACAGCCGAAGACGCCAAGGGTTTCATCAAGGTATCGTCCACTCCGCTCCGCGCCTACTATGCTACACACAAGAACGAACTGAATAATATATAATTTTTACGTTATGGAAGAAAAAAAGAGACTCAGACGCCCGCGTACCGGACGCATGCTGGCCGGTGTATGTGCCGGTATTGCAAACTATTTTGTGCTCGATCCCACCGTCATCCGTATTGTTTACACGCTTGTAACCATATTTACGGCCTTCTCGGGAGTCATCATCTACCTTCTGCTGATGCTGATTATCCCCGAAGAGGAGAACCGTTGCTCGCAGAAATGAAATTAGACAAACACGAATATGATTAAAGTAGGAATTATCGGCGGAGCAGGCTATACGGCAGGCGAACTCATCCGCTTGCTCCTGAACCATCCAGAGGCGGAAATCGTCTTTGTCAACAGTTCGAGCAATGCCGGCAACAAGATAACCGACGTGCACGAAGGTCTCTATGGCGAAACCGAACTGACCTTCACCGACCAGCTTCCGTTGGACGAAATTGATGTGCTTTTCTTCTGCACTGCCCACGGCGACACACGTAGGTTTATGGAGAGCCATAACGTGCCCGAAGACCTGAAGATTATTGACCTCTCGATGGATTACCGCATCAAGAGCGATGATCACGATTTCATCTACGGCCTGCCCGAATTGAACCGACGAGCCACCTGCAAAGCCAAGCATGTAGCCAACCCCGGCTGCTTTGCCACTTGCATCCAGCTGGGCCTGCTTCCGCTGGCCAAAAACCTAATGTTGAACGAAGACATTATGGTGAACGCCATCACGGGCAGTACCGGTGCGGGCGTCAAGCCTGGCGCCACGAGCCACTTCAGCTGGCGCAACAACAACCTGAGTGTCTACAAGGCTTTCGAACACCAGCACGTGCCCGAAATCAAGCAGTCGCTCCGCCAGCTCCAGAACAGCTTCAACTCGGAAATCGACTTCATCCCTTATCGTGGCGACTTCGCCCGCGGCATCTTCGCCACTATTGTCATAAAAACCAAGGTACCCTTTGAGGAAATCCGCCGCATGTACGAAGAATACTATGCCAAAGACTCCTTCACGCACATCGTTGACAAGAACATCGACCTGAAGCAGGTAGTCAACACCAACAAGTGTCTCATCCACCTGGAGAAGCACGGTGACAAACTGCTCATCATTTCATGTATCGACAACTTGTTGAAAGGTGCCAGCGGTCAGGCCGTCCACAACATGAACCTGATGTTCAACCTTGAGGAGACGATAGGATTAAGGCTGAAACCGAGTGCTTTTTAATGAAGAATACATTCTGTCATTCCCAAGCATAGTTGAGGAATGACAGAATGAGTGCAACTAAGAAAGAGAACGATTATGAAACTTTTCGACGTATATCCCCTCTTTGACATCAACATTGTCAAAGGGAAAGGCTGTCACGTGTGGGACGAGAACGGTACAGAGTACCTCGACCTCTACGGAGGCCATGCCGTCATCTCCATCGGCCATGCCCACCCGCACTATGTGGAGATGATCAGCCAGCAGGTAGCTACCCTGGGATTCTACTCCAACTCTGTTATCAACAAGCTCCAGCAACAGTTAGCCGAACGCTTAGGCAAGGCCAGCAGTTACGAAGATTACTCACTCTTCCTCATCAACAGCGGTGCCGAAGCCAACGAGAACGCCCTAAAGCTGGCCTCCTTTCATAACGGACGCACACGGGTGGTGTCCTTCGTCAAAGCCTTTCACGGCCGCACATCGCTGGCCGTCGAGGTGACTAACAACTCCAAGATCATCGCCCCCATCAACGATAACGGACACGTCACCTACCTGCCGCTTAACGACACGGCTGCCATGCAGGCTGAGCTGGTTAAGGGTGATGTCTGCGCCGTCATTCTCGAAGGCATCCAAGGCGTAGGCGGCATCCAGCTCCCCACTGACAAGTTCATGCACGCCCTCCGCCGGGCTTGTACGGAGACGGACACCGTGCTTATCCTCGACGAGATACAAAGCGGCTACGGACGTAGTGGCAAATTCTTCGCTCACCAATACCAGGGCATTTGCCCGGACATCATCACCGTAGCCAAAGGTATCGGCAACGGTTTCCCTATGGCCGGTGTTCTCATCAGTCCGATGTTTACGCCGGTCTACGGCCAACTGGGCACTACCTTCGGAGGCAACCATTTGGCCTGCACTGCCGCTTTAGCCGTGCTCGACGTCATGGAGCAGGAACACTTGGTTGAGAATGCCTCCCGTGTAGGCACCTATCTGCTGGACGAACTGAAGAAGTTACCCCAAATTAAGGAAGTACGCGGTCGCGGTCTGATGATAGGCCTCGAGTTCGACGAACCCATCAAAGACTTGCGCCTGCGCCTGCTTAAGAAGCAGCATGTTTTCACGGGCGTAAGCGGCACTAACGTCATCCGCCTCTTGCCGCCCCTCTGCTTGTCAATGGATGAGGCCAACCTCTTCCTGGAACAGTTCAAGAAGGAACTGTAGCCTATTGCAAAGAAATGAATTATAAAGTTCTGCCTTATCACAAAAACGGTTAGTTCTTAAAACAACAGTATCTGGGGCTGCATAAACAGGACGAAGAAATCTTAACCCCAGATTATTGTGTAACTTATTACATTCTACAGTCAGATGAAAAAAGTCTGAGAATATATTAGAAATCAGATTTATTTTCTAAATTTGCACCCAAATAAATTAAAAAAATTATTCTATATGAGAAAATTATTAAATATTGGATGGTTCTGTCTCACCCTCGCAGTGGCGCAGACAGGCCTTATGTCGTGCGACGAGTACGATGATACGGAACTGCGGAATGACATCGAAAATCTGGACAAGCGCGTGACTTCGCTTGAGGAGTGGTGGAAATCAATCAATTCGGATATCCAATCGTTGCAGACCATCGTGAATGCCTTGCAGGAGGAAAAATTCATCACAGACGTAAAAGAGGTTACGACCGGTTACCAGATTACGTTTTCGGACGGAAAGTCCATCCTCATCAACCACGGAGCCAAAGGAGACAAGGGTGATAAAGGAGACAAGGGTGATAAAGGAGACAAGGGCGACAAAGGAGACGATGGAGCCCAAGGCGAAAAGGGAGACAAAGGAGATAAAGGAGATGATGGAGCCCAAGGTGAAAAGGGTGACAAAGGAGATAAAGGAGATGACGGAGCCCAAGGCGAAAAGGGTGACAAAGGAGACGATGGAGCTCCCGGTAACACCCCGGTTATCGGCGTGAAGCAGGCCGAGGACGGCGTGTATTACTGGACGCTGAACGGCGAATGGCTTCTCAATGATGCACAAGAGAAGATTCCCGTAACCGGGCCCAAAGGTGAAAAGGGTGACAAAGGAGATAAAGGAGACGACGGAGCCCAAGGCGAAAAGGGTGACAAAGGAGATAAAGGAGACGACGGAGCCCAAGGCGAAAAGGGTGACAAAGGAGATAAAGGAGATGACGGAGCTCAAGGCGAAAAAGGAGACAAGGGGGATCAAGGTGAACCCGGAGCTCAAGGGGTGACCCCGCAAGTACGCATCAACCCCAATACCTATAAATGGGAAGTATCGACTGACGGTGGCCTAACTTGGGTTGAAATGAAAGGATCCAACGGTCAGCCCGTCAGTGCTCTCGGCGAGAAAGGTGAGCAGGGAGAAAGAGGCGATGCCGTATTCAAAGAGAATGGCGTAACTGTGAAAGACGGCTGCGTAGAATTCACATTGGCGAATGGAACTGTCTTTACCGTGCCGCTCATGGACAACCCATCGGAAACCATAGACAAGTTGCTGAACCGCATCCAAAGTTTGGTGTATGTACCCAAGACCGGCGATGGAAAGATTCATCTCGGCACTTCCTACATCAGGGGAGAGGGACAGAAAATCAATGTGTCGAACACCCAAAAGATAGAGTACCGGGTATCGCCGGCGATGCTTCGTGACAGCCTGCTCAAGTACCTGCTGCCAGAGCATTACAGCTTCTGGCAGGAGCACGTGACGAGGGATAGTACGAATCTGAAAGCGTCGAGCGTAATAACACGTGCCGGAGAGCCGGAACACGACGGATTGCACGAATTCAACGTGCTGAATGTGGAGCAGGGCAATGGCCCGGGCGAGCTGTTAATCACCGTGAACAACAATCACGACTTCACGCACGAAGACCTTGCCGTAGCACTATGCATCCGCTACGAGGACAAGAAGAACGACGTGTTGACGGAGATCACCTCTTCTTACACGACCGTCGTGGGAGAAGGCAGCGACCTGACGGATCGTTTTTATGTGGCCCGAAAGGAGGGCGACACCTACACGCGCATCAGCCGCGACAACCATGTCGAGTACACGCTGGCTTATGATGAAACCGACATTCCCATCACGTTGATGGAAGGCTACGAGGTGGTTTATGACAATGGCGAGACGGTGATGTCGCTCGAGGATGCGAAGAAAAAGTTCGAGTGGGATGCCGAGCTAAGCGGCAGCCTCACGCCGGGCATACAAAAACAGTACGACATGGAATCAAGTACATTTGAAGCGACGAGGGGAATGAATGTGACGACATTTTCCCTGAAGACGAGCGATACGAATAACATAGGCAAAACATGGACACAAGAATTCAAGGTGATGATCTCGAACAAGACATCCTCCAGCATCCAGATAGGCAGTGTAATCAACGCGGACGTACTGATATTGCCTTCGAAGTATGAGTGGGAGGCCGAAGTGACGTGGAACTACCAGAAATGGGAAGCCGGAAAGCGTAGCGGCTGGATGTCGGACGGTGCCACATACACCTCCTCCCTCGCGAAACTGAAATACAATGACACGGAGAGCAGCCTGTCCCCCAGCGCGAAAAAATACCTCTTCGTGGACGGGACAGCATGGAGCATCGAAAATACAAGCGACTTGAACATACAGAAAGCCGACGAACTGAAGGTCACGGCAACTACCTTCTCCGGGGATCTCGCTTTCGCAGTGAGTGGCTTCAAATATTGTGAGGGCGATCACAAGGTTACCCTTACCCGGTCCGGTAGCAATTCGATAACAACTTCCGGGGGCAAGGAACTGAAGGTGTCAGGCACACTGACGTTCAAGGGTCCCGCTGCGAAGGAGATTAACTTGAACGACGTCAATATGTCCACGGACACCGGAGACGATTCCTACAAGAATAAGTTTGCCGGATATTACCCGCTGATTTACCTGTCGGCGGAAAACAATTATCCCACGAATCAGCGGCTACCCTATACGAAAGATGATATCGACAAGTTCTTCGACGGAAACCCATACAACGTGACTATATGGATGTACTACGCCAAAAACTATAAATCCCTGACATTAGTGGGTCAGAAAACGTGCCCACGGGATGGTACCCCACCAGCAACACCGGAGTCGGCGACGCTGGTGCTAATCCCACAGGGCGGAAGGCCGTCTGTGTTTCTTCCGGCCGTGTGCGTGAAGGCCGACGAGGGGATTAAAACACTGGAACAGAACTGCACGTTCAATATTCCAGAGGGGCTGAAACTCAAAATCACCGACGGGCCGGAGTTCCCCATAACAGGAAGTTTCACCTTCAAGCCCAAGAACTGACGGGAACGTAACGGACAAGAAACATTGAAAGCCCGCCGTCGGCAAGGGGTCGGATTCGCATCGGCATCCCCTTTCCGGCGGCGGACATGTTATCAGACATCCTCCCTTTTTATCAGCTATCTTGTCTATGAAAGCTCCCAAATCACTTTGGAAATAATCCGAGAGGGGTTCAAAATAGTCCTGTCACACCAAGTAGCAGATTATCAATAAATTAGTGCGACACCTTAGTACCTTTGGTAAACATTTCCGTGAAAAAATAAAAAATACCTTGCCTTTAAAGGCAGCCTATTTTTTATTTTATTTCAAAAAAGTTTGCACAGTCCTGTCACTGTCGCAGCAACCGACTGTATATCAATAAATTGGTGTGACAGGACTGTTTAATCCGTGCCAAAACTCCGTTTTTCTTCCTCTTTTTTTCACGGACAATTCTTTCCGTCCTGACGTCGTGCTTGCCGACCCTCTGACGAAGTGCTTTGTCACCTTCTCAGAAAGCACTGCATGACACCCTCACGCAGCACTGCGTCGGGACTTCAGGAAGTGCTGCGTAGCAGCGGAAGGAAATAGAAATTTCATTGTCGATTCATTGTCAGCTATCGCAGCCTGTTGTCGCTTTGAAAAGAAACCCGCCATTGATCAATATTTAATCAATGGCGGGCAACCGGCTATCTTTTGATTTATGTCGGATTCACGTTAAAATATAAAGATGGGGTATAACAAAATAATTTATTCTGCAGGGAGTTTGATGATTTCTTCATATTCTCCGAAACTGCCGGCAGAACATGTAAACGACAAATACATATCAATGTAACCATTCTCTAATATACCATTACCTTCCGCGTATACAGCCCCGTAGGTGGGATGTGTAAACACATATTGTTGTTCTATGTTGGCATTATTTCCATCCATTTTGACAATCAAATCCAACCCTTCTTCAAATGGTTCTGATATTTTATACCATTCCGCATGAGCAGCTTTACGTATCTCTATTGGGAATACCTCAGAAAACATGGTGGAATAGTATACTCCTTCTCCCAAAAGATCCCACTGAATTCCATAAAATGTTGTTTCAAAAGCCTTTTTCTGACTTCCGCTTACTGCCACAGCTGTTATGGTATAGTCACCAATCAATCCTGTGAGAATGATGTCCTGGGTGGATTCACCAGAAATTTCTTCCAGTTGGATGCCGTCTGCTATGACATGATCCAAGTAAGCAGACTCTCCATTTGCATCAATATACGTGTTCTTATCTGAAGTCAGTTCATAAATATAATAGGCTTTCTGAGTACGATTATTGGCTGCAAATCGTAGTTTTATGTCATTGTCAGCATTGTAGTCATCACCCGGAGTATATTGGTAGACGATTACGGATGGTTCGGCGTCTTTCCCTACATCTGTTCCTTGTTCTTCCGAACAAGACGTTACGGAAGCAAGCGTGAGCAGCCCCATAAATAATGTATAAACATATTTTTTCATATTCTTACTGTTGATTTATTTTTTACCTCTATTTACCACTGATATTCAGGAGAATCTGAAGCCGGAGGAGTCGGAGCCGGATTGTTGGTGCAAGCGGTATTATTGTTGGTTTCAGTTTCGACAATACAAAGGTTCATCCAATCTGGAGGAGTCTGTACATTCCAACGGAAAGACTCTACATGATTCGTGTTGGGATAACTGCGGATGATACCCTTATTCAAACGTTTGATATCGAATGTTGCAAATCCTTCGCCCCATAACTCAACACGGCGCTGCCACCATACTTCATTTTGAAAGGCAGAAGTGTTTTGGTTATAATAAGCTTCGTTGTGTTTGCCATACACATATTGAGGATCGCGGGTTTGGGCAAAGTTTGTCAACAAAGCAATACCTCTACTTTCATCCTGCATACCGGCAGCTTCTATTTCGATAAGCTTCATCTCTTCTACGCGCATCAAAGGAACCTCAACTAAAAAACCAATATATTGATTTGCATGTCCTTCACTACCTCCTGCCAAACGAAATTTTAACGAGCGGCCACCAATTCCATTTGTATTGCCATTGCTATATCCACTATTATAAAGATATTCAGGGTAATCAGAATAATCGGCCAAAGCTTGTATCATTTCTTGTGGAGTGGCCAATTCATCTATAGCAAAGTCAATAAAGCATTGCTTGCGGAAATCAGTTGCAGGAATTGTCTCATACAGATGTCTGTCTATACTGAAATGGTGACCGTAGTTGGATGCATAACCACAATTACCAGGCCCTACAGCCAATTCCAAGCACATGAATGAACCCCATGAACTGTCTGCATCATTGTCAATAATGGCCGGGTCTGTATTTTTAAATTTCAACCCTAACATCCATGAACTGTTTTGAGTATTAAATCCTGTTTCTCGGCTCAAATACTCACTTTGCGTCATCATAGTGTAACCTTCCTGGGCAAGTTTGGCATATTTCTCTGCATTACTCCAATCTTCCATTACTTGGTAGGCACGAGCTTTCAATCCATATACAACAGATAAATCTGGTGTAGAAATATTATTTCTCGTATAATTTGCCAAATATGTTTCCGCTTTGTCCAAATCAGAAATTATGAAATTCCACATTTTTTCATTAGTAGCACGAGGATTGTTAGGCAAGTCTTCCAATGCCGTTTTTTCTGTTATAATAGGCACCGTTTCTGCATTTTTATCCAACGCATAAGTCTTGTTGGCAAACATGCGTGCCAAATCCATATAGTACATGGCACGCATAGCCAATGCAATACCTGCACCGGCCTTGTGGGCTTCACTTGGTTCATCACCGGCTAATGACAACACCGTGTTACAGTTTTTAATCCAACCATAATAAATAGTCCAAGGGAATTGGGATATTGCATAGCGAGGGCCTAAACCTACCGAACAGGTATACCATGCAGAATACCAATGCCCGTCATAGTTTATCACAACATCTTGTCCCATGACATCACGCATCTGGAAGAAGGTCGGGTAGCCAAAATCATACGGATAATCGCTGCTATACAACACCTGTCCTATCATGGACGACGTAATCCCATCTACAAAATTTTGGTAAGAATTGAGTGCGTTTGCTGTTTGATCATTAGTGGCATAGTCACTCTGAGGGACGATTTCTTCAATACAACTTGTTGTTGTCAAGAGCCCTAAGGCAATAACAGCAATATTTAATTTTATCTTTTTCATATTTAAATAAGTCCTTGTTTAGGGTTATTAGAATGTCAACTGGATACCCCCTGAAATATTACGTGCCGGTGAATATGGGGTAATGGATGAATTACCGTCGTATGAATAACGGGGATCCAACCCTTTGCGTGCAGACCAAAAGCACAAATTCTCTCCCGCTGCATAAACACGTATTTTGGAGACATGATTGATCCATTTCTTGGGGAAGGTATAACCTATAGTGAATGATTGGAAATTCAAGTAGCTTGCATTGGTTAGGAAACGGTTGGAGCTGGCAAATACTGTATATTTGTCACCATATTGCCAGCGAGGTATGTTGCTGCTTGTATTGTTAGGACTCCACGATTTGATATAATCCTTATGAATGGCCGCCCCGGCACCGTTTCCTGTTTCACAGGGAGTCATCAATGAAGCATAGCGATAGTCCTGCAATTTCCCACCGATCTGATAATCAAAAGCAACGGATGCATCGAAACCTCCTATACGTAAGGTTGTATTAAATCCTCCGAAAATTTTCGGTAAAACGGATCCCTGTTTATAGTAAGTAGCACTGTTAGGGTCTGTTGTCGTATAAGAATGGTTCTTGCCAGGAGCGCCAACTATCGTCACTTCGTCATCGACCCAATACAAAGCTTCTCCTTTCTCATTTACACCGGCATATTCAATGCAATATGCATTGTAAAGCGGGCCTCCGACTTCATACCAGTTACCTCCTAAACCTGTGCTGTTTGTTTGATTGAAGCCCCCCATCGCAATTGTTTTGGATTCCGGCAGACTTAAAATCTTGGTCTTATTATGTGACAAGTTTGCGGATACCGTCCAATCAATGTCCCGATTTCGAATGATGGTTCCTGTCAAAGCAACTTCTATACCCATATTTCGGATGTCACCGATGTTGCCATAATAGCCACGTGTACCCGAAGATTCTGGAATAGAAAGCCAGAACAGCAAATCGGTAGTCTTCTTGACATAGTAATCGACATTACCGGTGAGACGATTATCCCATAAACCGAATTCAACGCCAAGGTTGTAATTGGTAGTCGTTTCCCATGTAATATCCGGGTTGCCCATACGACTAAAGGTAGCTCCCATTGTAATATCTCCTGTCGGTGCCAAATCGTAGAGGTCGGTATATGCAAAAGCACCAATATTGTCATTACCTTGCTGCCCTACAGAGAACTTTACCTTCAATGTATTGAGCCATGCAGAAGTGTTTTCCATGAAATTTTCTTTGGTTACCATCCAGGCGGCACCTATAGACCAAAAATTTCCCCATCGGTTTTCCGGAGCGAAATACGAAGACGCATCCCGACGATAGGAGGCTGAAGCAAAGTATTTGTTATCGTAGTCATATTGTCCACTGGCAAAGTAACCCTCAACATTGTATTCGCTTTTATATGAAGAAGCGTCGGAAATCTTTGCGAAAGCGTCTATTTCCGTTATATCTGGTGAAAAGCCTCCTTGGGCAAGAGCGCCTAAGAATCGGGTGGATGTTTTGTAATATTCATGTCCGGCCAATACGCTTATACTGTGAGAACCGAAATCCTGAAAATAGTTTAATGTTTGGATATTGTTGGTACGGAACGCAGAAGTAGATCGCTTGTTAAGTTCTCCATTCACTCCTACCTTCGAACCATAATAAGGATTCATGTAGCTGAAGTAGTTCGTTTGTCCCCAGTTTACTGTACTGGTGACGTTAGCTTTCAGGAAACTTGTGATATTGACATCTGCGGTGAATGTAGCGTTCATCTGATTGCCACCGCTTTCCACTTCATCATACTGGTTATTTGCCAACGGATTGGTAGTCGACATGAAAGGACGGTTCAAACCATAGCCTTGGTTGCCTATACCAAAATCATAAGCATTGTGCCCGTGTTCATCTTGCTGGATAGCCACATTGCCGTTAGAATCAACTACGCGTACAAATGCAGGATAAATAGGGGCAATGGAACTGGTGTAATACATCATGTTCGCTCCGGTGGCATCAGTTCCTCCGTTCGGAATGGAATGTTGAATGGAATGCACATAACCAACGTTGGCTCCCAGCTTCATCCATTTCTTCACTTGATAATCGGCCCGTACACGAGCGGTTAGACGTTCGTAATCAGAGTTGATGATAAAGCCTTCATCATTCAAATACCCTACGCTGGCGTAAAAAGAAGAACGGTCGTTACCTCCGTTTACACTGACGGTATACTCTTGGCGCAATGAATTGCGGTAGGCCAAGTCCTGCCAATTGTCCGGTGTCAGATAATATTCTGTTCCATTATTGGTAAAACGACGTCCTAAAGTAGCATTCGGATTAAGGCGACCATCCAAACCTATAAGCATATCTCCATCAGGTATAGTATACACATTGTATCTTAACTGATTCAGCATGGTCTGGTTGGCCCAGGCATTGGCCGTTGTTGCTGTATTACCCTGGCCATAAAAAGAATAATTATAAAGTTGGGCATAATAAGCTTCATAATATTCTCCCGGATCTGTAATGATGTCATAATCTTGCACGGCTCGTGAATTGACACCCCATTTCATGTCTACGTTTATTTCAGCTTCTTTAGTCTGTCCTTTCTTGGTTGTTACAATAATGACACCTGCAGCACCACGGGCACCATAAAGGGCTGCCGAAGCTGCGTCCTTCAACACTGTAATCGACTCAATGTCACTTTGTGGTATATTGGTAAGACTGGCTGTATAAGGAGCCCCGTCCACAATGATCAGGGGGGCTGTATTGGCATACATGGAAGCTATACCACGGATATTAATACTATTGCTATCCGAACCCGGTGCTCCCGAACTGCCACGAATCTGCAAACCTGGTACAGAACCTACCAATGCATCAGAAACGTTAGTCGTTATACGTTTAGACAATTCTTTATTGTCGACAACGGCTGCAGAGCCTGTAAATGCGGATTTCTTGGCTGTACCAAAAGCCACAACCATGACTTCATCCAACACTTCCGTATTCGACCTCAAGACAATCTTTACATTGGGTTTAATAGCCACTGTTTGCTCTTCCATACCAATGTATGAAATTACCAAAGTCTTCGCGGAACTTGGTACGTTCGCTATTTGGAACTTACCGTCCACATCAGTAATTGCACCGAGCTGCGTGTTTCCAACTCGTACTGACGCTCCAACAACTGGCTGCCCGTCTTCTTCAGAAATCACAACACCTGTGACGGTCTGAGTCTGGGCAGTTACCAAGCCTATCCCTACAAAAAGGCAGGCCAATAACAGCATTAATTTTCTTTTCATAAATTCTCTCTTAGGGTTTAACTTTACATTAATAATCTCTTTACCTAACGAAGTGCAAAGGTATCAAAGAATTATAATATGTGCAACTGTTTAATAAGGAAAGTTTTAATATCTGTCAAAATGCTATTTTTTATTGCGAATATATATCTATTAGTATATTTTCCAAGTCATCAATGTGCAATTTTGCCTCTGTTTGCTTCCATTGTGAAGCTCGATCCGGGGATAAATATCTAAAGTAATAAAGACATTTTAAATAATACGGTTAAAAATAAAGGGCGATTTCTTCGTGAAAAACAATGCTGAAGAACATGTCTCCTGTGAATAGAAAGCGAAAATGGATAGCTTGGAGATATACCAATTCCTGTCTGAAGGAATAAAATCGGTCCAAATCACGCTCATTTTCCCACCCTATCATTAACCATAATAACAACCCACTGATAAAAATAGAAAATGGATAAAATAGTTTACAATTTGGTTTATAACAGAAAAAGGAGCCTCAACAAGAGAGGAACTGCATTAGTTCAAATAGAAGCTTATCAAGGCAAAAGGAAGAAATATTTCTCTACCAAAGTTTACCTGAGACCCGAACAATGGGATAATAAAAAGCTGATTGTGAAAAACCATCCCAATAGCGAAACACTCAACTGGTGGTTGCACGAGTGTGTCGCCCGCATCGAAAGGGTGGAGCTGGAACTCTGGCAGCAAGGGAGACCGATTTCGTTGGAACTTATCAAAGAGGTACTTCAGAAAAAGGAGGAAATCCAGTCGTTCACCGCTTTTTATCGGGAGGAAATTCAAAAATCCGCTCTGAAAGAAAGCTCCAGAAAAAACCATCTTACAACCCTAAACCTGCTGACTGCTTTCAGGCCCGACGTCCGCTTTACGGAACTGAACTTCGAATTCCTGTGCTCGTTTGAACACTATCTGCGCCAGAAGGGCTATCATATCAACACGATAGCGAAACACATGAAACACCTGAAACGCTATATCAATGCCGCCATCAACAAAGATTATATGGACGAACGGCTCTATGCGTTCAGGAAGTATAAGATAAAAACGGCAGAGTACAAACATACTCATCTGACACCTGAGGAACTGGAGCGATTGGAACAGCTGAGAAAAATGAAAGACCTGCAACGCCATCGAAAGACACTGGACGCATTCCTGTTCTGCTGCTATGCAGGACTGCGCTATTCCGATTTCATCCGTCTGAACCCCGACAATATAGTCCGTGTACGTGACGAAGTCTGGTTGGCATACAAGTCCGAGAAAACAGGCGTAGAGATACATTTGCCCCTGTATTTGCTATTCGAAAGCAAGGCGCTGGCCATTCTAAAAGACCATCAGGACGATTTGGCCGGTTTCTTCCGACTGAAAGATAATTCGAACATCAATAAAGCTCTGAGAAATATAGCCAGACAGACCGGACTTACGAAGAATATCTCATTCCACACGGCCCGGCACACGAACGCCACCTTATTAATATATAGCGGAGTCAACATCACAACCGTACAAAAACTGCTGGGACACAAGAGTGTAAAAACGACGCAAATATATGCCAGCATCATGGATCAGACCATCATTCATGATCTGGAGCGACATCGGGAACGTCCGGTTTCGGCAGGCGGGAAACGGAAGAGGCACTTTAGAGAGCCAAAGTAAGTATTTACAATAGCCAACAGAGCTTTGAGACGGATTAAGGGAAGCAATGTTTTCCTTAAAAGAAAGCAATGTTTTAATGGGGAAGATACAATGTTCTTACGCCTTTATCCTCTCATTACGCCTATTGTGTATCAAAAACAGATGCTATAAACACGGTATCAAACTGGTAGTCTATTTTTCTTTTAATCACCTCCAGATGTCCGTCTAAGGCAGGTACAGGCTTTCCATATTATCCAAGTAATGCATAACTATCCTATTCAAAACACGGGAGAGGCTAATTGGAGTTCCGCGAAGACTTTGGTAATTTCATACATTGGTATGGAAGAGAAAACAGTGGCTATTAAACCCAATCTTCGTATCACAATGAGAGCAGATGCAGAAGTGTTGGATGAAGTTATGGTTGTTGCATACGGTACGGCCAAGAAGTCTTCGTTTACAGGTTCTGCTTCAACAATCAAATCTGAAAAAATAGCCGAACGTCCTATTGCAAACGTAACCAAGGCCCTGGACGGTATGGTTGCAGGTGTACAAACCACTTCAGGTTCCGGCCAACCGGGTTCAAGTGCAAGCATAGTAGTTCGTGGTTACGGCTCCATCAATGCGTCTCAATCTCCCTTATATGTTGTAGACGGTGTTCCTTATTCAGGAAATGTAGCAGCGATCAATCCAAACGACATTGAATCAATGACTGTGCTGAAAGATGCCTCTGCCGGTGCGTTGTATGGTTCACGTGGTGCAAACGGCGTTATTCTCATCACGACTAAAAAAGGTAAAGAAGGGAAAGTGAAAGTTGATTTGAAAGCTAATTGGGGTATCTCTTCACGTTCAATTCCCCGTTATGAGACAATGGATGAAGCCGGTTATTTGGAAGTAATTTTCCAATCGTATAAAAACAATCAGATACAAAACAACGGTTTATCACCGGAGGCCGCAGGCATCGCAGCATTGAACGCCATGAAGAGCGGTTCTACAGTCGTTTTGGGTGTAAACGAACAATACAATCCTTTCAATTACAGCATCGCAGAACTTATTGACCCCATTACAGGTAAAGTCCGTAACGATGCCCAATTGAAATACAGTGAAGATTGGTTGGATGAAGCCATGCAAGACAACCCCTTGCGCCAAGAATATGTCGCATCTTTCAGTGGTGGTAACGAAGCTACACAATATATGTTCTCGTTAGGTTATTTGAACGAAGAAGGCTTACTAAAAACTACAAGTTTCGACCGTTATAGCGGTCGTATGAACATCGACTCAAAAGTGACAAAATGGCTTAAAGCCGGAATGAATGCCAACTACTCGCGCAACGAAAGCAATACAGCCCTCGAAAACTCTTCATATAATTCCAACGTTTGGTACACTGCACAGCTAATGGCACCTATCTATCCGGTATTTGAGAAAGATGCCGAAGGGAATACTCTTTACGACAATTTAGGCAATGCAATCTTTGACTACGGTGCAAACCGCCCTGCCGGAGCTAACTCAAATTGGAATACAATTGCTACCCTCTATGACGATAAGTACAGCACCACAAGCGATAACCTCAGTGGACGTGTTTATGCCGAATTAGGAGATCTGGCAACTGGTCCCTTACAAGGATTGAAATTTGCCGTAAACTACGGCTTCGACTTGGTAAATAGTGCAGGCATAACTTATTACAATCCGTATAATGGTAACGCAGCATCTGTAAACGGACGTCTTACCAAATCGACAGGACGTACATTTACTTATACTCTGAACGAGATCTTGTCATACACCCGCAAAATTGACAAACACCATTTTGATGTAATGGTAGGACATGAGTTCTACAAATACCGTTACGACTATCTGTCGGGACAAAAAACAGGATTCCCTTTCGGCGGCTTGTATGAAATGGATGCTGCCACTACCGTTGTAGACGCATCGTCTTACCAAGACAATTATGCCGTAGAATCTGTTCTCTCCCGTCTCAACTATGATTTCGACGATAAATATTATCTTTCAGCCAGTTTGCGTACTGACGGTTCCTCTCGCTTCCACGAAGACAATCGTTGGGGTACTTTCTGGTCGGTTGGCGGTAACTGGCGCATCTCTGGGGAAGAGTTCATGCAAGACCTCAGTTGGATAAACAACCTGTCTGTAAAGGCAAGTTACGGTGTGCAAGGTAATGATAACTTAGGTACCTATTATGCCTGGCAATCGTTTTATAGTTTAGCCTATCCTAATGCTACAGAAAGTGGTTCGGTTCTTACTTCATTGGAAAGCATTGACCTGAAGTGGGAAAAGAACGCAAACTTGAATATTGGTATTGAGGCAAAACTCTTTGATCGTCTTTCTATCGGTGTGGAGTGGTATCAACGTAAGACCACTGACATGTTGATGAATTATCCGATGGCTACATCATTGGGATTCGACGGTTACAACAAGAACATCGGTAGTATGCGCAACCAAGGTTGGGACATCTCGTTGTCGACCGACATTATCAAGACTTCCAACTTTAGCTGGAACCTGTCTTTACTCGGGTCGACTATTAAGAACAAAGTATTGCAGCTGGCCGACAAACCTGAAATCATTAGCGGTAGCTATATTATCCGTGAAGGTGAAACACTGAATTCATTCTATACAGCTTCAGCGGCCGGAGTAGATCCGGCTACCGGTAAACAGCTGTACTGGGCATGGGATACAGATGAAAATGGAAACAAAGGAGAGAAATATATTACCGACGACATGTCAGTAGCCACGAACTGTAGAGAAATACAAGGAAGCCGTATTCCCGACTTGTACGGTTCTATCGGCAGTGGATTCAAATACAAAGGTTTCGATCTAAACTTCCTGTTCACTTACTCCATTGGCGGTAAAGTATTGGATAGCGTTTATGGGACATTACTGTATGGCAATTATGTAGGTTATGCAAGAAGTGCTCATCTGGAACGTGCATGGAAACAGCCGGGTGACATCACAGATATTCCCCGCATCGAAATTGGCAAAAGCTACATCACCACAGACAATGATCTGATTGACGCCTCTTACTTCACAATGAAAAATGTTTCCATAGGATATACCTTACCTTCCAATTGGTTAAAGAAAGCAGGGATGCAATCCTTACGTTTGAGTGCAACAGCCGATAACGTATTTATTCTGACCCACTTGAAGGGTATGAATCCACAATACAACTTCACCGGAGGTACAAACTTCGGATATGTGCCCACACGGACTATCTCATTCGGGATTGATGTAACATTTTAACTAAAACATAATAAGGATATAAATATGAAGAAACTCATTTATATATTATCACTGGCCGGTGCCTTAGGGTTCAGTTCTTGTCTTGATGAACTGAATACAGAACCGACCGACCAAGTATCGGGAAGTACAATCTTTGCCGATGTAACAAGTGCCAAGACCGCCATCAATGGTGTATATCGTCTGTTATATACCGGAGGATGGAGTACAAGCTGGGGAGAAGAAAATAACGGTCAGACCGCTATCCAGCTTTTAGCGGACTTGATGGCCGAAGACCATCTGATGTACTCTCAAGGACAGGGATGGTTTTACGAAGACTACCGGTTGAACGTGCATGGCGACTATACTAATACATCCGGTCGTTCATACTCTGTATGGAACTTCTATTACACCATCATCAGTAATGTAAACTACATCATTGCTGCCGAACAGACAATGAATGGGGATCCCGAAGAGAAAGACAACATTATAGGACAGGCCTATGCCATGCGTGCCTATGCATACTTCTATCTGATACAACTGTACCAGCAGACTTACAAAGGGCATGAAAATGCACCGGGCGTGCCTGTTTATACTGAGCCTACCGCTGCCGGAACAGAAGGAAAACCACGTGGCACGGTACAAGAGACTTACGATCAGATTAACAGCGACATCAATCGTGCCATCGAATTGCTCGAAGGCAAGACACAGAGCCATATCTCCAATGTAGATTACTACGTAGCCAATGGCTTTAAGGCTCGTTTTGCACTGGTACAGCACGACTATGCTACTGCGGCTGCCGCAGCTACAGAGGCTTTGAAAAAGAACGGACTTGCACTGGCTACGGTCAGCGAACTGAGTGGGAACAATGACTGTAGCGTAAGCGACGTGATGTGGGGATGTGTAATCACTACCGACCAAAGCGAGGGCTTTTGGGGCTTCTTCTCTCACATGGATGCCGATGCTCCGGGTATGTATGCTTCAGAAGCACAACAATGTATCAGCTCAGGACTCTACAACCTGATATCCGATACCGATACAAGAAAATCCGCCTGGTTCCGTGCACCTTTGGAAGATGAAAATTTAGAGGGGAACGGCTCAATGACAAGCTACTGCCAGCTTAAGTTCAAAATGGCCGACTACACCACTTGGACAGGTGACTATCTGCTGATGCGTGCCGAAGAAATGGTGCTGATAAAAGCCGAAGCCGAATGTCACCAATCGCAATTCGGCCAAGCGCGCACTACAATTACTCAACTGGGCAGTTTGCGTGACCCGAATTTTGCAGAAAGGCTGGCTGCACGTACCGATGCAAACACGTACAATACCAACACGAACGACCCGTTGAGAACATTGATGGACGAAATCCTGTTCCAACGCCGCGTGGAATTGTGGGGTGAAGCCGGACGCATCTTTGACCTACAACGCTTAGGGCTGGGATACAACCGTGTGTACGAAGGTTCAAACCATACGGAAACCGTATCGACAAAGAACACAGATGCAGCCTCTCCGCTCTTTATCTTCCCGCTCCCTCAGTCGGAATTCGACGGTAATGCAAATATTACGCCGGCAGACCAGAACCCGATTGTTATGTAATAATGGATATTTAAACAACGAGTAATATGAAGAATAAGATAATAACCCAATTGGCCGTGTGTGCCTCAATAGCCCTAATGACTTTCACCTCCTGCGACACCGATGTTGTGGGAGCCATCTATACTCCCGATGAAATTGCCGCATATAGTTTTGCCGCTGCACAAATGAACGTGGAACTGACGGCAGACGACCAAGGCAAACTGAAAGTACCTGTTTATAGAAGTACAACAAAGGGTGATGCTATCATTACCATTACTGCTGACATGACTGAAGCAACCGCTTCCATCTTTACATTGGCTTCATCTACAATCAGTTTTGCTGACAGTGAAGAAATGGCCTATGCAGAACTGGATTTCGGTTCCATTGACAACTTGGGTGTTACTAATAGGTACACTATCACACTGGCCATCGCCGAAGAAAACCAATCGCCTTCGGCTGAAGGGAGCATTAAAATTCAGGCTCAAAGGCTTCTGACATGGGAAAGCTACGGAACCGGCTTCTATACCTCTGGAAACTTTGAAGAATCATGGCCGCAACCCATCGAAAAGGCTGCCGAAGGAAACATCTACCGCCTGCCCGACTGCATCGTGCAAGGTTATCCTATCATATTTAGCCTGAGTGAAGACGGACAAAGCTTGATTGGATTTGACGCTCAGGCTACCGGATACGAATATGGCAACTATGGCATGACCTACTTTGTATATCAAGGTGGCGCAATCATGGAAGGAAACACGCTGAACATACCTTTATATTTATGCGTTATCCTGAATGGTCAGTATGCGTCACTCTTCGGAGAAGCCTACGTGGAAACAATCGAGTTTCCCTGATGACTTCAACTTCTGGGAAATCCGAAAAGTATAATAATGTGAATCCGACATAAATCAAAAGATAGCCGGTTGCCCGCCATTGATTAAATATTGATCAATGGCGGGTTTCTTTTCAAAGCGACAACAGGCTGCGATAGCCGGCAATGAATCGACAATGAAATGTCTATTTCTTTCCGCTGCCACGCAGCACTTCCTGAAGTCCCGACGCAGTGCTTCGTGAGGGTGTCATGCAGTGCTTTCTGAGGAGGGGACGAAGCACTTCGTCAGAGGGTCAGCAAGCACGGTATCAGGACGGAAAGAATTACCCGTGAAGAAAGACGGAAGAAAAACGGGGTTTTATCACGAGTAAAATAGTCCTGTCAACAATATCGCTTCATTATCAGCGAGTTACGTCGACAGTGACAGGAGCTGTACAAACTTTCTTGAAATAAAATAAAAAATAGGCTGCCTTTAAAGGAAAGGTATTTTTTATTTTTTCACGGAAATGTTTACCAAAGACCTTGTCCTGTCAACAATATCCATTGATAATCAGTCGATTTTGTTGACAGGACTATTTTGAGCCCTCTCCCGGATTATTTCCAAAGTGATCTGGGGGCTATAATAACATGACAGTGACTAGTCCTGAATAACCGTTACAGTTATTGGACAAAAATAAATTATTTATTACAGTTCAGCAAGGTTAGTCTTG
>NZ_CANRPM010000009.1 GCF_947632445.1 uncultured Bacteroides sp.
CATGAAACGTCATCAACGCATCGCACCTCTGTTCTCTGACGATTTTTGGGTGACACGTTGACGAAGTCAGGAAAAAGTGATAATAAACAGGCTTTGGGGAAGATTGACCGCTTTTTATCGTGTTTCATGGTGAAATAGTTGTCCCCAAAAGTTTGATAGTAATAACTAACTAATTGAAAGAGAATTGTTAATCTTTTCTTCAACGAGGATGAATATTAATGGCCGTTAATTAGCAAGCATGAAACTAAAATTTGTATCGGTCCTATTATTATCGGGCTGTTTCTTTATGGTTGGTTGTGGCGACAGACAATTCATGTTGGTTTATATGCGCCCCAACCATAATATCGCCTTATAAATCACTAACAGCAGCTGCAGAAATGAGAGCTGACATTACTATCCCAATGCACTACGGAATGTTTGATTTATCGGATAAACCTCTGCACGATCCTTCTACCGTGTTTGCTGCAGAAGCAAGAAAAAAGGGGAATATACGGGTAAAAATTCCGGCTTTGGGAGAAGTGGTAAGAATCGAATGACACAAAGAATAAAAAGAGTTATAAAATAGAATAGACAGCAACAAAATATGTAAAGCAAACAAACTTGTTCACTGAGATGTGAACAGCAATATAGCTTAATCTTTAATAAACAAAAACCATGAAAAAAATCATTGTAGCGGCTTTAGCAGCCTTAATGAATGTATGGAATGCGTCTTCGGAAGATATTCCACGCCCGGAATACCCCAGACCACAGTTCGAACGTTCCGAATGGATAAATCTGAATGGAACATGGACGTATGAGTTCGACTTTGGGAACTCTGGTAAAGACAGAAACCTGCAAAAAGCAGAGAAGTTTGCAAATAACATTGTAGTGCCTTTCTGCCCGGAAAGCAAACTGTCTGGAGTAGCCCACACAGACTTTATCAATCAGATGTGGTATCAGCGTTCTTTATCTATTCCTTCGGAATGGGAAGGCAAAAAGATTTTACTGAACTTCGGGGCAGTGGATTATTGTGCCGAAATCTTTATTGACGGTAACTTTATAGCACGCCATTTCGGAGGCAGATCTTCTTTCTCTATTGATCTGACCCGCTATGCAAAACCGGGGAATATACACAATCTGGTAGTTTTCGTCAAAGACGATCTCCGTTCAGGGAAACAGACAGGTGGAAAACAATGTCCCAACTTCTACTCGGGTGGATGTTCATATACACGTGTGACAGGTATCTGGCGAACTGTATGGATGGAGGCAGTATCTCCCAATGGGCTGAAAAGCATATTTGCACGCCCTGACATTGACCAAAACCAACTGGTAGTGATGCCGGAATTCTATAAAGAATCAAATGAAGGAACACTGGAAGTCACCGTATTGGACGGTAAGAAAACAGTGGCAAAGAAAGAGGTCAGCAGTTGCAACGGATCTGTCATCGTACTGCCAATGAAAAATATGAAATTGTGGACGCCGGAAACTCCGAATCTGTACGATGTAATCTATCGTGTAAAGGACTCAGAAGGGAATGTGATAGATGAAGTGAAATCCTATGTAGGAATGCGTAAAGTACATATCGCCAACGGAATCTTCTACCTTAACAACGAACCATATTACCAGCGTCTGGTACTGGATCAGGGATATTATCCAGACGGAATCTGGACTGCACCAAGCGATGAAGCGTTGAAAAACGATATTGTGTTAGGAAAAGAAGCCGGTTTCAATGGTGCACGTCTGCATCAGAAAGTATTCGATGAGAGATATTACTATTGGGCAGACAAATTGGGATATATCACTTGGGGAGAATCGGCAAGCTGGGGATTGGATGTAAATGATGAACTGGCTGCACGCAACTTCATTGGAGAATGGTCTGAAATAGTGCTACGCGACCGCAATCATCCCTCATTAGTGACGTGGACTCCTTTCAACGAGACATGGAGCGGCGGAGCCTATGCTTATATCCGTCTGGTGGCCGATGTATATCACATGACAAAAGGATTCGATCCTACCCGACCGATAAACGATGCCAGTGGAGATAGTCACGTAATCACCGACATCTGGAGTGTACACAACTACGAACAAGACGGTAAGAAACTGGCCGAGCAACTGAAGTTTGAGGAAGGGAAAGAGCCCTACCGTAACAGCCGTAACAAAACACACCTTGCCGTATATGAAGGACAGCCTTACATATTGGACGAATTTGGAGGGATAGGCTGGATGGCAGAGAAAGACCGCAAAGACTCCTGGGGATACGGTAGAATGCTCGCAAATGAAGAAGATTTCTACAAACGGTTGGAAGGACAGATTGATGCATTGTTGGCCTCTCCTCATGTATGGGGATTCTGCTATACACAGCTGACTGATGTGGAGCAAGAAAAGAATGGTGTATATTACTACAATCGTACTCCTAAACTCGACATGAAACGTATTAAAGCTATCTTTGAAAAGATCCCCAGTCGCTGGGACGGCAAATAGCGATACTGTCCAAAATTTTGTGTAAATGGAAACAGGATTCAGTTGTAAGTTTCTTCTTATATCTGGATTCTGTTTTCAAAAATATGCATGAATCGGTTCATAATTAAGCTCCGGTTATGAATAGGCGGAGTCCATTTCTTCTCAATTTCCATAAGTGAGAGATACACAGTCTTTCATCTTCTGGTATGCCAACCGTTCTTCGCCGTTCATCAGGTAGATGATGCCGCAGTAACGGAAACCGTGTTTTTGCAGGATGTGTTGCAGGATGAGGTTGTCGCGATGAGTGTCTGCCCGCAGGTTCTGTATCCGGGTGTAGCACCACTCTATACAGGCGGCGGCTACACCGTGACTGTCTTCCGTACTGGCCAGTCTGTGGATGGTAGCATAGGGACGTTCGTCGTCCAACCATTGTCCTTCGTAGATGCGGGCATAGGTAGGATCTTTGCCAGGGATGAAGGTAAAGGTGCCGATGATATTTCCCTTTTCGTCCAGACAGACACAACTGTGACCGGCTTCAATATCTTTCTTGATCAAATCTCGGTCGGGATAGTTCCCGGTCCATTGTTTTAGGTTACCGTTTTTCCGCATGATGCGTTTACCCTGTTCAAAGATGTCCATCAGGAGGTCTATATCTTCTATTTGAGTCTTTCGGATCTGTATCATAAATAAACAATCAACGTTTTGTTTGTCCATGATAGCCGTCAGAACGGCGATTTCATGGCGTATGATTTTATGAAGAGAAAAGGATGCAAATCTTGTAATCAGACTTACATTCTTTCAGCGGGAAGGCAGGTTTTTGAACCTATAGTACTAGTCGCCTATGCTACAATATCTTATATTTCAAGAAATCAAATAGGCAACGAAACAATAGCGGTTTCCAGTCTGTTGGCATGTCCACTTTGACCGCTGTTTGTCTGCCTAACTCTTGGGTTCAAAGATATGCCTTTCTTTTGAAATACGCAAATCATTGAAAATAAATCTTCTGTGGTTAGTGCAAGGGGGGGGGCAAGTATATCTATATATAATCTACATTATTGCTTCACAACTCAACATTCATTTGGCAAAATTGGTTACAAACATTGAGCCGTAAAACGACACTATAAATTGTTATCAGTTATAACTTTGCAAGCAGAAAATTGCATAACTGATAATATGAAAGTATTGGTATTGACAGGAAGTCCTCGTAAGCGCGGGAACTCCAATTATTTGGCGGAACAATTTGTGAAAGGTGCGATGGAAGCTGGACATGATGTATTTGTATTCGATTGTGCTCATCACAAGGTAGGTGGCTGCATGGCTTGCAACCATTGCTTCAAACACGGCGATTGTGTGCAAAAAGATGATTTCGAACAGGTCGTTCCACACTTGCTGGAAGCGGATGTAGTGGTATTCATCACCCCGATTTACTACTTTGCAGCCTCTGCCCAACTGAAAGCCGTTATCGACCGTTTCTATGGCCCGTTCAATGGCAAAAATGCCGACCCGGCAAAGATTTACGGCAAGAAAGCGGTGTTGATTACCACGATGGGACAAAGCACGACAGAAGTGGCAGAACCGACTATCGGTATGTACTGTCAAATCCTATCATTTCACCGATGGGAGGATGCAGGAGAACTGCACGCCGCCGGCTTTGTTGTGACTGACACAGCTTCGCCCTATCCGCAGCTGGCATACGAATTGGGTAAAAACTTAAAATAGAAGAAACCGGAAGATGAAGACAAGAAAATTGCGAGAACTGGAGTTATCAGGAATTGGGCACTGCACCGAGAAATGCAGAAAATATAAATTATGAACAAACTTATTATTCTGATTATGGTACTATTCGGTATGATTTCTTGCAGCAATAAGCAAGAAGGCAAGATAGAAATAAAAAAGAAGAATATATTGGTTGCCTACTATTCTTGGGGTGGAAATACAAAAGCTGTAGGCGACTATATAGCACAAAAGCTGGGTGCGGATGTACATCAAATTCAAGCCGTCAAACCTTATCCTACCGACTATGACTCTTGTGTAGCGGTAGTAGGCAAACAGGGAAAGGCATACGAACCTGAACTGAATCCTACATTGTTAGACATTACCGACTATGATATTATCTTCGTGGGAACACCGTGCTGGTGGGGCAATATATCCAATCCGTTGCGCAGCTTCCTGCACCAGCATTCTTTCAAGGGAAAGACGGTTATCCCATTCATGACCAACGGTACGAGTGGCAAGAAATTGCAAGACGTAAAGAAACTCTGCCCTGATGCCAATGTACTTGATGGATTTTCCATTTACAACCGCTATCAGGTGGACACAAAAACCAACACCCCAGACAATATGGGCAATTGGAAGGAAGAAGTAGATAATTGGTTGAATAAAATAGCAACACGCTGAAACTATGGCAAATCCTATCCTCTATCGTTATTCCGATGTCGTATTTGGCTTCCTTGCACCCTACGACACGCTCTATGAACACAAGATACCCGTACACGTCGTGACCTATGTCGTGTCGGGCGAAATCATTGTGGAGGATGGTGAAACAACTACTCGTGTGCAGGCTGGCGAGAGTGTCTTTGTCAAACGAAATCAACGTGTAAAACTTACGAAGCGGACTATAGGCAATGAGCCATACGCTGCCATTTCCGTGCGCCTCGAACGTTCGTTCCTGAAACATTATTTCAGCAATATGGACAAATCCGTTTTGCCCGAACGCCCGAAACGACTGCATTGTGCAGCTATTCGGTTGGAACAGTCGCCGGAGTTCGATGCTATGTTCCAAACGCTGATGCCTTTTATCAAAGATACTTCAATAAAACCCGATGAAGTCTTCCTTATCGGCAAGATGCGTGAGACTATCGAGATTTTACTCCATATGAATGAACGGTTTTATCCTACGCTTTTCGACTTCAACGAGCCGTGGAAAATTGACCTGATGGAGTTCATGGAGGAGAATTATATGCTGCATCTTACGCTCGGTGAGTTCGCAAGTTATTCTGGGAGAAGCCTTGCTACGTTCAAGCGCGACTTTTCCAAGGTAAACGATATAACACCACAACGCTGGCTTACTTCAAAGAGATTAGAAAAGGCATATTATCTTTTGAAAAAAGGAGGTAAAACTGTATCGGACGTTTGTCTTGAAGTTGGATTTATTAACCGTACCCACTTTATTGCTGCTTTTAAGAAACAATATGGTATATCGCCACAAGGAATGCTTACGCGTGGTTTAGTATAAAAGGGAAGAAGTGGGTAATGCCATTGCACAAAGCGGCATGGTCCGTAATGAAATCTTAGCGTATGATTTTATGAAGAGAAAAAGGATGCAAATCTTGTAATCAGACTTACATCCTTTTCTGCGGAAAGAGAGGCTCTCGAACTTATACTTTCACAGAATATCATAAAACTGCAAACGACTGATAATCAAGTGTAAATTACAATATAGAGTAAAAGTAAATGTTTCTAAATGTCTTTTGCTATCTCAATAATTGGGTGTATATTTGGGTGTAGAATTTCAAACGCACCCAATTATGAATATCAAGCGCAACATCATTTTTGCATTGGAGAGCCGGAAAAAGAACGGTGTGCCAATCGTAGAGAACGTACCCATCCGTATGCGTGTCATCTTTGCCAGCCAACGCATCGAGTTTACAACGGGCTACCGGATTGACGTAGCCAAATGGGATGCAGATAAGCAGCGGGTAAAGAACGGATGTACCAACAAGCTAAAGCAAAGTGCAGCCGAAATCAATACGGACTTGCTGAAATACTATGCCGAAATCCAGAATATTTTCAAGGAATTTGAGGTGCAGGAGGTCATGCCAACGACCCAACAGTTGAAGGAAGCTTTCAACATGAGAATGAAAGACACCAGCGAAGAACAGCCGGAAGAAGCCCCTGTCAGCTTTTGGGAGGTGTTCGATGAGTTTGTAAAAGAGTGCGGTAACCAGAATAACTGGACGGCATCCACCTATGAAAAATTTGCAGCAGTGAGGAACCACCTCAAAGAGTTCAAGGAGGATGCAACGTTCAACTATTTCAACGAGTTTGGATTGAACGAATACGTCAACTTCCTGCGTGACACCAAGGATATGAGAAACAGCACCATCGGCAAGCAAATGGGATTCCTCAAATGGTTCCTGCGCTGGAGCTTCAAGAAAGGACATCATCAGAACATTGCATACGATACGTTCAAACCGAAACTGAAAACCACCTCGAAAAAAGTAATCTTCCTGACTTGGGATGAACTGAACAAGCTGAAAGACTACCAGATACCCAAGGATAAGCAATACCTGGAACGTGTGCGTGATGTTTTCCTGTTCTGCTGCTTTACGAGTTTGCGGTATTCGGATGTTCGCAATCTGAAAAGAAGCGATGTGAAGTCCGACCACATCGAAATAACCACAGTCAAGACTGCCGACAGCCTGACGATTGAACTGAACAAATACAGCAAAGCCATACTGGACAAATACAAGGACATCCATTTCGAGAATTACATGGCTCTGCCCGTCATCAGCAACCAGAAGATGAACGATTACCTGAAAGAGCTGGGCGAACTGGCAGAAATCAACGAGCCTGTACGGGAAACCTACTACAAGGGAAATGAACGTATTGATGAAGTCACACCCAAATACGCTTTGCTCAGTACCCATGCAGGAAGAAGGACATTCATCTGCAATGCGCTGGCTCTCGGAATCCCGGCACAGGTGGTCATGAAATGGACGGGACACAGCGACTACAAAGCTATGAAACCCTACATTGACATAGCGGATGATATTAAGGCAAATGCCATGAACAAGTTTAATCAACTATAAAAGTATCAAACAGTTTCATAGATAGTTACCAATGACTATATTTGTAGAAATTATCATCACAATATGAGCAACAAGGAATCCAACATAGAGAAAACGAATTTTGATGCATTCATACAAGCGGTCGGTTCGGAAATAGAACAGGCACAAGTAAGGCTGATTGTTGCAGCCAATGCACAAATGCTGTTCCATTACTGGAAGATAGGCAATTACATCCTTTATCACCAGCAGCTGCACGGATGGGGAAGCAAAATCATCAAGCAGTTGGCAAAGGCTATCCGACTGCATTACCCTGAAAAGAAAGGCTATTCGGAACGTAACCTTACCTATATGTGCCAGTTTGCAAAAGCATATCCTTTAAGAGCGTTGCAAAGTTTCATAGAAACAGATGCAAGCCTGTCTGTCCCAACCATACAGAGTGTGACCAATGAAGTATTAAAACTGAATGACAAGCAATTTACGCAGGAACTTACTGCGCAAATGCAATCGATTGATTGTCAATCATTAGCAATTACGCAGGAAGTTCCTGCGCAATTTGAAGATGTGGGAAAAACCGTGTCTGCCATTTACAGGATGGGAATCAGGGAAATAGAAGAAGTTTTCTTGACCTCTCCTATAGCCAAAATAAACTGGACAAGCCAAATGACTATACTTGACAGTTCGCTACCTTTAGGTCTAAGCTACTGGTACATGAAGCAGTCTGTGGAAATGGGATGGAGCAGCAATGTATTGAAAATGCAAATTGACAGTGATTTGTATAGCCGACAAATCAGCAACAACAAGGTAAACAATTTCACGACCACACTTCCGGCTCCACAAAGCGACCTTGCCAATTACCTACTCAAAGACCCGTACATCTTTGATTTGGCAGGAGCCAAAGAAAAAGCAGACGAAAGGGATATTGAAGAACAGCTGGTGAAACACGTTACCCGCTACCTGTTGGAAATGGGCAACGGTTTTGCCTTCGTTGCCCGGCAGAAGCACTTCCAAGTCGGAAACAGCGATTTCTTTGCCGACCTGATTCTATATTCCATTCCGTTGCACGCATATATCGTGGTAGAATTAAAGGCTACCCCATTCAAACCGGAGTATGCAGGACAACTGAACTTCTACATCAATGTGGTGGATGATAAACTGAGGGGAGAGAATGACAACAAGACTATCGGGTTGTTGCTATGCAAGGGAAAAGACGAAGTTGTGGCACAATACGCATTGACAGGCTATGACCAGCCCATCGGCATCAGCGATTACCAATTGAGCAAAGCGATTCCCGAGAAACTGAAATCAGCGTTGCCCAGCGTGGAAGAAGTGGAAGAAGAACTGGCCTCTTTCCTTGACAAAGACAATAACACTCAAAAATAGTTGCGTCCATGAAAGATGTAATTACAACGCTGATTCCCCGATACGGAGAATTGAACAGAATATATAAAGACTGGTTTGATAATAAAGGTTTCTCTTTTGAAAAGCAGAAATTCATTACCAAGTTCTATCTGGACTACAATGATGTAACGGTTCTTGAAACAGCCATTCTTGAACTGGTGTTTCATCTTCCACAGGAGCAATACACACTGATTCTGAATAGCCTGAAAAAGGAAGTATGCGAAAACATAAGTTATTACAAGAAAGGATGTATGCCGGATGAACAGACCGTTTACAATATCTGCTTCCGAGTTTCAGAAATCTATAAAGAAGCCATAGAAGAACAGCAATACAAGACGACCAAGCTCCATGCTCCGCTAAACGAAGCATACCACCGATACGATTCCATAGGTTATCGGGAACACACTGCAGAGGATGAAAAGCGTGCGGAAATGGAATATGAACGGTGCAAAGATGAATACGAGGAGAAAAAATACAAGCTGACCGAACTCTACGATCTGCAAAAACAGACCAGAGAGAAAGCCCTGCAATATGCAAAAAGCCGTTTCAATGAAATCTATCGGCTGGGCTGCCACCTCAAAGAGACATTGGCGAAATATGTATTTGATGAAACAAACGAGCCGGAAGAGCCAGCCGAACAAGAACCAAATGCCCCCAACATACAGGAAGAAGTGCTGGGAACGAAACAGACTGAGTATTTCAATATGGAACTGCTTTCGCTCATTCATGTAACCTGCGTGGGAGAACAGTTCGAGAATATTTCCGAACATGATTTCTATACCTGCATGAACCTGCTACCAAGCGACACCAAACCCCAAATCAGACCGAGAGAAAAAATACGTACCTGCTATCTGATATTCCTGATGAGCGAAAAACTGCCCAAACAGGACAGGGAGAATTGGAAGAGGAATATCCTGAAAATATTGGATATTGAGGAAAGCTACTACAAGTCAAAGTACAAAGAGCCTGTTTCCGATTTCCCCAGTGACAGCAACCGGAAATTTGCCAAAGAAATGGATGGTATATTCCGATAATCTGTGATATGCCCTGACATTTTACGAAACAACCACTTTTACCACTCAAATTAAATTTTTGAGTGGTATTTTTATTATCTGATATTCAGATAAATAACAAGATATTCCATTTATATCAACCACATCCTTACCACTTACAACCCTACCTAATTTTGCATCGTTCGAGAACAGAGATAACAGCCAGTGCGCAGGGCTGATTGTTAAACGACTAAATAGATTGAACGATGAAAAATCTTCAAGAATTATTATCAAAACCCGTCTGGCAGATGACAGGTGAAGAGTTCATATTCCTAAGTAAGCACGCTTCCCGTCAAACGGAAACGCAGCCACAGCCCATTACAGACACAGAAAGAAAATATGTGTACGGAATACTGGGCATAGCCAAACTGTTCGGGTGCAGCCTACCCACCGCCAACCGTATCAAGAAAAGCGGAAAGATTGACAAGGCAATCACTCAGATAGGACGTAAGATTATCGTGGATGTTGAGCTTGCCCTTGAACTGGCTGGAAAGAAAACAGGAGGACGGAAATAACGGGAGGCATGGCTATGGACTATATGAAAGAGACTAAGGAAATATCGGCTGAAGAAGCCATAATCCTTTGGCAAGCCTCACGTTTGAGCCTGTCGAAAAGTTATGAGAAAGCACCTGAAATCCTTAAAGTACATGATTCTGTCATTGGGACATTGGGTAATTTCAGCGCATCCATCGGCAAAGCCAAAAGTAAAAAAACGTTCAATGTATCGGCTATCGTAGCCGCTGCATTGAAGAACGGCACAGTGCTGCGGTATGTGGCTGAACTGCCTGAAGATAAGCGGAAAGTGCTTTATGTTGATACAGAGCAAAGCCCTTACCATTGTCTGAAAGTCATGACGCGCATTTTGCGAATGGCTGGTTTGCCAGATGATAGGGACAATGAGAATCTTGAATTTCTTGCCTTAAGAAAATACACGCCTGAGCAGCGTATCAGGATTGTGGAACAGGCTATTTACAATACACCCGAAATCGGTCTTGTAATTATAGACGGCATACGGGATATGGTGTATGACATCAACAGCCCCAGTGAATCAACACGCATCATATCCAAGCTGATGCAGTGGACGGACGACAGGCAGATACATATCCATACGATACTGCATCAGAACAAAGGGGATGAGAACGCAAGAGGGCACATTGGTACGGAGTTGAACAACAAGGCGGAAACCGTATTGCAGGTAGAAAAGGACAAGGGCAACGGTGACATCAGCCATGTTTCAGCCATTCACATCCGGGCAATGGACTTTGAGCCTTTCGCATTCCGTATCAACGACAAAGCCCTTCCCGAACTCATTGAGGGATACAAACCTGAAACAAAGAAGCCGGGAAGACCCGAAGAAGAGAAGTTCGACCCTTACAGGCATATCACCGAGCAGCAGCACCGTATCGCATTGGAAGCCGTTTTCGGGCTGAAAGAGGAATACGGCTACAAGGAACTGGAAGATGCCTTAATCAAGACCTATATGTCAGTGGGTGTAAAGCTGAACCATAAAAAGGCGGTATCGCTCATCACCATGCTCCGCAACAAACGGATGATAGTGCAGGAGACAGGCAGAAAATACACATTCATGCCTGACTTCCACTATTAGCCCATTTCCCTGCAATCACTTCACTTTATTCTCGGGGTGTATATATTAGGAATATAGTGAAGTGCTTGGGGAATGGGACTAAATCACTTCACTTTATTACCGTATCCTATATATACGAGAATTTAGTGAAGTGATTATAGACCGTACTTCCTAAAAAGGTACGGGCAAAAAGAAAAATAAACCAATTCACCAACTACTAAAACAATCATTTTATGGATATACAGACAGCCAAGCAAATCAGAATAGCGGATTATCTGCATAGTTTAGGATATTCTCCCGTCAAGCAACAAGGTGTCAATCTGTGGTATAAATCACCGTTAAGGGAAGAAGCCGAAGCCTCGTTCAAGGTAAATACCGAACGTGAACAATGGTATGACTTCGGTTTGGGTAAAGGTGGTGGTATCATAGAACTGGCTGCACACCTGTACGCTACCGACCATGTACCTTACATCTTGAAACGGATAGCAGAGCAGACACCGCACGTGCGCCCGGTATCTTTCTCTTTTGGAAAGCAAAACTCTTCCGAGCCGAGCTTCCAACAGTTGGAGATTGTTCCGCTGTCATCTACTGCCCTGCTTGCCTACTTACAAGGTAGAGGAATTAACATAAAACTGGCGAAAAGAGAATGTAGTGAAGCACGTTTCACTCACAACGGCAAGCGGTACTTTGCCATCGCCTTTCCCAATGGTTCGTGTGGATATGAAATCCGCAACCGCTATTTCAAGGGCTGCATCGCCCCAAAGGAAATCTCCCACATCAGGCAGTCGGGAAAAGCGAGGAATACCTGTTATGTGTTCGAGGGATTTATGGACTACCTCTCCTTTTTGACATTGAGACAAGAGAGCTGCCCAAATTATCCGGAATTGGACGGGCAGGACTACATTGTATTGAACTCCGTATCGAATGTAAACAAGGCTCTCTATCCGTTGGGCAATTACGAACGCATCCACTGCTTTTTCGACAACGACCATGCAGGACTGGAAGCACTCCGGCAAATCCGCATGGAATACGGCAGAGAGCGGTACCTCCGGGACGCTTCGCAGATTTACAGAGGATGCAAGGACTTGAACGAATACTTACAGAAACAGATTGAAAGAAAAAGGCAGCTCCAGTCCGCCAAAGGGGTGCGCAGCCAATCACCGGAAAAGAAGAACGGCTTCCAGTTATAGCCCACTATAACTACACGCTTCGCTTTCGTAGTTGTGGGCTCTCCCGAGGGGATTAGGGCTTTGCCCTAATGACCCACTCAGGGCGTTTCACCCCTGAGAACCCCGAGCAAAGAGTGACCCTCTCTTTGCAATCTCCGCTTATGGGTTACCCCTAAGAACCCCTCTGCGAAAGCGAGCAAAGTAAATCAATTGTAAACAAAGGAAAGAAGCTATGGCAACAAAATCAAGCATACATATCAAGCCTTGCAACATCGCATCGAGCGAGGCACACAACCGAAGGACTGCCGAGTATATGCGTAATATCGGGGAGTCCAGAATCTATGTCGTTCCCGAACTTTCCACCGATAACGAACAGTGGATAAATCCCGACTTCGGCACTCCCGAACTGCGAACTCATTATGACAATATCAAGCAAATGGTCAAGGAAAAGACCGGACGTGCCATGCAGGAAAAGGAAAGGGAACGCAAGGGAAAGAATGGAAAGATTATCAAGGTGGCGGGATGCTCACCCATCCGTGAAGGAGTATTGCTTATCAGACCGGACACCACACTGGCTGATGTACGCAAATTCGGTGAAGAGTGCCAAAGACGCTGGGGCATCACTCCGCTACAGATTTTCCTGCATAAAGACGAAGGGCATTGGCTGAACGGTCAGCCGGAAGCAGAAGACAAGGAGAGCTTCCAAGTCGGTAACAGATGGTTCAAACCAAATTATCATGCTCATGTCGTATTCGACTGGATGAACCATGAAACTGGAAAGAGCCGAAAGCTCAATGACGAGGATATGGCAACCATGCAGACCCTTGCTTCCGATATTCTCCTGATGGAACGTGGACAGGCAAAAGCTGTCACAGGTAAAGAGCATCTGGAACGAAATGATTTCATCATTGAGAAGCAGAAAGCCGAACTGCAACGTATAGAGGAAACCAAGCGACACAAGGAACAACAAGTAAGCCTTGCCGAACAGGAACTCAAACAGGTAAAAGCAGAGATACGCACGGACAAACTAAAGAAAACAGCCACCAATGCTGCTACCGCCATAGCAAGCGGTGTAGGTTCTCTTTTCGGAAGCGGTAAGCTGAAAGAACTGGAACATCACATCGAGCAGCTACATCAGGAAATTACCAAACGGGACAAAGCTACTGATGAATTAAAAATTCAGATACAACAAATACAGGAACAGCATAGCAGACAAATTCGTAATCTTCAAAGAATACATAATCAAGAACTTGAAGCCAAAGACAAGGAAATATCACGATTGAGCACCTTGCTTGAAAAAGCCCACAAATGGTTTCCCATGTTCAAAGAGATGTTGAGAATGGAAAAATTATGCGCTGTTATCGGGTTTACCAAAGACATGATAGAAAACCTCTTGACAAAGAAAGAATCCATACAATGTAGTGGCAAAATTTATTCCGAAGAACACAGGTGGAAATTTGACATCAAGAATGATATTTTTAGGGTTGAGAAACATCCGATGGATAGTGGTAAGCTTATGCTGACCATAAACCGACAACCCATAGTACAATGGTTTAAGGAACAATGGGAAAAGTTACAGCAGAATCTACGTAACTCGGTGCAGAGAGAGCAAAAATCCAGAGGATTTAGAATATAGAATAGCCTATTATTAATAAAATCAAGTATCTATGCATCCAAACAGATTGTTTTTATTACAGAATCAAAATCCTAAGAATTTATAAAAAATGAAGCCTAAAGAAGTTTTGGAAAAATGGATAGATTGCTTTAACAAAGCAGATGCTTATCATATAGCAGAGCTGTATGCTACTAATGCAGTAAATCATCAAGTCGCAAACGAACCAATAATAGGTAAAGAATCAATCTACAAAATGTTTGTGAATGAATTTGCCACTGCTAAAATGGTTTGTATGGTGGAAAATATTTTTGAAGATGGCGAATGGGCTATCATGGAATGGAAAGACTCTCTTGGACTTCGTGGATGCGGATTTTTTCATGTAAAAGATAACAAAATCGTCTTTCAAAGAGGGTATTGGGATAAACTTTCATTCTTGAAGCAACACAATCTTCCAATTGAATAAGTACTATCAGAATACGGACTGGGAAATTGAAATACCCAGTCCGAGTTATATAATGAATTTTACTTGTTAAACTATTTAAAGTCAGTTGGATAACAAACCATACCTTTCACATTCTCAGTAGCTCCAGGTATTAATTCAGCCACCATGCAATATTCATGAGAGACTTCGAAAGGAAATTCAATTCCTAAATCGATAGCCTTGCGATAGCCAAATCGAGGATAATACTCTTTATGCCCCAATACGACTGCTGTGCCGTAACCCAAAAGTGCTGCCCTCTGATGGGCTTACTGAATCAACATCCCCCCCCCAATTCCCTTACGCTGGAATTCCGGCAAGACTGCCAATGGAGCTACACTCAGGGATGTGACAGACTGGGTGTCACTGTCTATCTTTACTTCTGTAAGTAAGATATACCAGACAATTTGTTTTTCTGTCATTTTCTTGTTCTTATCTAATTGTTAGGCTCATTGTTGTTATACATTGTTTAATTATAGATAAATCGTGAATATCCTTCTCTCTTAAATCGTAGCCCGAATGGAATACTTGTTGCCCTTTTGCAGAAATGCAAGGGATGCTTCTGCCTTCAAAGACTGCTGTTCCAAAATAGTCCGGTTGAAATTCATACCAGCCTCCATCCAAGTCGGCTTGTTTGGAAGTGCCGTCCGCATTCAAGACAAAAGGATGGATATCAATATAGCCTAATTCTTTGCTATACAGTTCCATACGGGTGGGCAACCAATTTGTTTCAATTTGATATCCTCTCTCCTGCAAAAGATCAAGGAGTTGGTCTGTATAATTGGCATCAAAATCAATGTCAATATCTCTATGCAAGCGGGTTTGCTGTCCGTACAAGACATCCACTCCCCAGCCTCCATCCAACCAAAACTGCATGTCCAGGCTTTCCAACAAGTCCAAAACTTGAAATAACTCTGTAATCGTAGTGTGTTCTTTCTTTGTCATATAATAATTCTTTAATAAATAATACTATGCGTAATTATCCAACTGCTTGATTGAAGAAATAAAATTTGCACCCACTCCAATCAGAAAGATAACCCATCCGCTGATCATAAAGACGGATGTGATACCCCATGCTTCCACCCAATATCCTGAAGCTACGATACCCAGCATTGATGGAAAGGTACTCAAACTAAAGATGAGAGAAAAAGTCCGTCCAAGCATGTCCGAAGCCAAGTTCTGCTGAATAATAGCGATGAAAAGCGCATGGTAAATGGAATAGGCTATGCCTCCTGTAAATGTTAGGCAAACAAAACCTATAAATGCGCTTGATGGTAAATAACTGGCGCTAATCAGATACAATCCCAATATCACATAAGCCGTATGCATCACTAATGTTTGCTTGCTTTTCAAAGCCTTACAGGCAAGTACTAAACCGCCCAACAATGCCCCTGAGCCCCAACCCATTTCCACAACTCCCATTTGCAAAATGTTTCCGTTGAAATGCAGAAGCGTCATAAAAGGAAATAACGTAAAAACAGGCATAAGGACAAAAGTCACCAGCGTAAAGCATACGAATAAAGGCAAAATGCCCATTGTACGCCGCAAGGTATGCCAACATTCCGTCAGTTCTTTTTTGAAATCTGGAAGAACTTTCGTTTTTTGAAGAGAAGGAATCTGGACACAAAGTAAGGTCAGACAAGCAGCAACAGCTCCGATCACATCTATGAGCAGAATATACTGTATGGGAAGCCAAACAACGAGGCTTGCCCCTACAACGGGAGCTATCACCTCACTGAAGGATTGAATGGAATGGTACAAACCTGATACCCTGACAAGATGGTGCTTGGGAACCAGTAGAGGGATGCTTGCCTGTAAAGCAGGTGCATGAAACGTACTGCCTATTGAACGACAAGCAGTCAATAGATAAAAAAAAGAAAGGTCTTTATAACCCTTGGTTATCACAATAAAAAGACATAGGGTACAGAACGCGATGAACAAGTCCGAATAAAACATCGTTTTCTTTCGATTCCATCTGTCAACATAGACCCCGGCAAACAAGCCTAATACAAATTGTGGTAAAAATCCAGCTAAAATAGCCAGAGATAAAGCTGTCGGGGATTTAAATTCGTTGCTAATCCAAAAAATAATGGAGAAGCCAACAATCGTACTTGTTAAAATAGATATGAGTTGGCCTATTCCTATCACGGCCAAAGTTGATTTCCAATGATTCATTGTGCTAATATTTCATGCGTTTATAGATAAGTACTTTCGTACATTAAGCAAAACGAAATTCTATCCACACAAAAAACTTGTATTATAATCCACTCCTGACGTTGGAATACAATAACAAATACTTTCAGGACGATGTAAAGTCCTGAAAAATCAAACTGAATGGATAGATAAATATTAGTCTTTTCTCATCGGATTCTTTTAATATCGCTACTCTTTTATTATGTAGTGGTTGTATTATCTTAAATAAAACAAAAACACCCGACTTTACATTCTTGGGTGTAAAACTGGGTGTTTGTTTTGCAATTTGCTGATTTTCAGCGTTTGTTGCGGAGAGACAGGGATTCGAACCCTGGGAACAGTTACCCGTTCACCGCATTTCGAGTGCGGCCCGATCGACCACTCCGGCATCTTTCCTTCGTTTAGTCGTGCAAAGGTAGCAGTTTTCTGTTAGATTATGCTCTTTTCATGGAATATTTTTATATATTTGCCCAAAACTTTAAAAGGAAGAATATGAAAAAGTTTTTAAGTATCTTGTGGGTAGCCGTGTGCTGTATGACATTGGCTACGCCTGCCCAGGCTCAGCTTAAATGGGGCGTGAAAGGCGGTGTGAATATGTCGAAGATTGATTGGAACGGTGGGCCTGAAGGCAATAAGGACAACCGTGCCGGTTTCTTTATTGGCCCGATGGCCGAATTTACAATACCGGTTATTGGTTTGGGTATAGATGGGGCTGTGATGTATTCGCAGCGCGATAAAGATGATTTCAAACAACAGGGTATGGAAATTCCTGTCAATCTGAAATATACGCTTGGATTGGGCAGTATGTTCGGTATTTATGTAGCTGCAGGGCCGGATTTCTTCTTCAATTTCAAGGATATGGATTTACAGGGTTTTGAAGCTAAAAAGAAACAGGTCGGACTGAATATCGGTGCCGGTGTGAAGTTGGTTCACCATCTACAGGGCGGTGTGAATTATCAGATCCCTTTGGGGGATAGTTTTACTAAGAAAGATGTACAGAGGGAGGCCAATTCCAAGACCAAGACCTGGCAAATCTCATTGGCATATATGTTTTAGAAAAACAGTTGTTTGACAAGTCAATGGCGCTGCCAACCTTTTTGATTGGCAGCGCTGTTTTTTTATCGTATCTTTGCAGTCACGATGGAAAAGTTTGTCGATGTCATATTGCCCTTGCCCTTGCAGGCTTGTTTTACGTATGCCTTGCCGCCTGAGATGGACGGACAGGTACAGACGGGCTGTCGGGTGGTCGTATCCTTTGGTAGGAAGAAATTCTATACGGGTATTGTGCGTAATGTGCATTGCCTGAAGCCACAAGGATACGAAGTGAAGGAAGTGTCGGCTGTACTCGACGGACAACCCATTCTGTTGCCTTTGCAGTTTAAATTTTGGGAGTGGCTGGCCGACTATTACCTTTGTACGCAAGGAGATGTTTACAAGGCGGCCTTGCCGTCGGGACTGAAGCTGGAGAGCGAGACGGTAGTGGAGTATAATCCCGACTTCGAAACCACAGAACCGCTTCCTGAGCGAGAACAGAAGGTGCTCGACCTGCTGGCCATCGAACCTGAACAGACGGTGACCCGGCTGGAGAAGGACAGCGGACTGAAGAATATCCTCGCCGTAGTGAAGTCGCTGCTCGAAAAGGACGCCCTCTTTGTGAAAGAAGAATTGAAACGTACCTACAAGCCTAAAACGGAGATGCGGGTGCGTCTCACCGAAGCCGCACGTAACGAACGGCGGCTGCACTTCTTCTTCGACGAACTGCAACGCCGGGCGCCAAAGCAGTTGGACCTGCTGCTGAAATATATCGGGCTTTCCGGTTTCTTGAGCGGACAGACTGTCAAGGAAGTTTCCAAAGCCGAGTTGCTGAAGCGTTCGGGTGCCACGCCTGCCGTGTTCAGCGGGTTGGTGGACAAGGGCGTGTTCGAGGTCTATCAACAGGAAGTGGGGCGACTGGAAACCGTTTCGCAGGCCGTGATACCTCTCAATGCGCTGAACGTGCACCAGCAGCAGGCTTTCGACGAAATCCGAGCTTCGTTCCGCGAGAAAAATGTCTGCCTGCTTCACGGAGTCACTTCCAGCGGCAAAACCGAAATCTATATCCACTTGATTGACGAGGCGGTTCGTCAGGGTAGACAAGTGCTCTATCTACTGCCCGAAATCGCCCTGACTACCCAGATAACCGAACGCTTGAAACGTGTGTTCGGCAGCCGGTTAGGTATCTATCATTCCAAGTTTCCCGATGCCGAACGGGTGGAGGTATGGCAGAAGCAGCTTTCCCATGAACCCTACGACATTATCCTGGGTGTGCGTTCGTCTCTCTTCCTGCCTTTCCGGCGGCTGGGACTGGTCATCGTCGACGAGGAGCACGAGAATACCTACAAACAGCAGGATCCTGCTCCCCGCTACCATGCCCGCAATGCGGCTATCGTGCTGGCTTCCATGTGCGGGGCCAAGACCTTGCTGGGCACCGCTACGCCCAGTGTGGAGAGCTGGTACAATGCCACCGAGGGCGGTAAATATGCTTTGGTGGAGTTGAAGGAACGTTACCGGGAAATCCGGTTGCCCGAAATCATTCCTGTCGATATTAAGGAATTGCAGCGCAAGAAGCGCATGAACGGCCCTTTCTCACCCCTGCTGCTGCAATACGTGCGCAAGGCGCTGGAGCAGAAAGAGCAGGTCATTCTCTTCCAGAACCGTCGAGGCTTTGCACCGATGATCGAGTGCCACACATGCGGCTGGGTGCCCAAGTGCAAGAATTGCGACGTCAGCCTTACCTATCATAAGGGGCTCAACCGGCTTACCTGCCACTACTGCGGCTACACACAACCCGTGCCCCGCCAGTGTCCCGCTTGCGAGGGAGTGGACTTGCGCAATCGCGGTTTCGGTACAGAGAAGATAGAAGACGATGTGAAGGCCATCTTCCCTGAGGCCCGTGTGGCCCGTATGGACTTGGACACCACCCGTACCCGTGCGGCCTACGAACGCATTATCCGCGACTTCCAGCAGGGGCGGACGGACATCCTCATCGGTACGCAGATGGTGTCCAAAGGACTGGACTTCGACCACGTCAGTGTGGTGGGCATTCTCAATGCCGACATTATGATGAACTATCCCGACTTCCGTGCCTACGAGCGTGCCTTCCAGCTGATGGCCCAAGTGGCCGGGCGGGCCGGACGCAAGAACAGGCAGGGTCGGGTGGTGCTACAGACCAAGAGCATCGACCACCCCATCATCCCGCAGGTAATGCACAATGACTTCGAGGGAATGGTGGCCGGGCAGTTGGCTGAGCGGCAGTTGTTCCGCTATCCACCTTACTATCGGCTGGTGTACGTCTATCTGAAGCATCGCAACGAGCAGCTGCTCGATGTCATGGCGCAGACTATGGCTGCCAAGCTGCGTGCAGTATTCGGCGCACGAATATTGGGGCCCGACAAACCACCCGTGGCCCGCATACAGACACTGTTCATTCGCAAGGTTGTCCTCAAAATAGAAACCAATGCTCCGATGGCGCGTGCACGTCAGTTGCTGGTGCAGGTGCAGCAGGAGATGGTGGCCGAAGACCGTTTCAAGTCGCTCATTGTCTATTACGATGTCGACCCGATGTAGAATATAACAGGAATAAAGATATGAAGATAGCATTAGACATACATACGCACACGTTGGCCAGCGGGCATGCTTTCAGCACCCTGCAGGAGATGGCGCAGGCGGCTGCCGACAAGGGACTGGAACTGCTGGGCATCACCGAACATACGCCCGGTATTCCCGGTACCTGCGACCTGATTTATTTCCGTAACCTGCATGTCGTGCCCAGACGTATGTATGGAATAGAACTATTGCTTGGGGCGGAAATCAACCTGCTCGATACGGAGGGACACCTCGACTTGGACGAGACACACCTGAAGAAGCTCGACCTGCGCATTGCCGGCATCCATTCGCTATGCTATCAGCCGGGCACACCTGAGGAGAACACGCAGGGACTGCTGCGCGTGATAGCCAATCCCTACATTCACATCATCAGTCATCCCGGCGACGGTACGGCCCGCTTGCTGTTCGAACCCATTGTTCTTGCGGCGAAGGAACACCACACGCTGCTCGAAATCAACAACAGTTCCTTGAAGCCCTGCCGCCACAAGGAAGAGGCCCGTCCCAACAACCTGGAAATCCTCCGACTGTGCAAGCAGTACGAAGTACCCGTCATCCTGGGCAGTGACGCCCACATTTCGTTCGATATAGCCAATTATGAATATGTATCGGAACTCATTTGCGAGGCAGACTTTCCCGAAGCGCTTGTCTTGAATGGCGATGTAGCACGGTTTAAACAGTATTTGGGTATCATGTGATTTACGAGAGAAGGCATGGTGGCTCTCACGCTATATGTGGGTTGCTATTGTGACGCTGGAAGAATATTGTACTTCTGCATTCAGATTACTAATAGTCATGGGAATAATACTATTTTTTTCACAGGCAGGTTCTTCCTGTCTGACGCCGTGCTTGCTGACCCTCTGACAAAGTGCTTCGTCCACTCCTCATACAGCACTGCATGACACCCTCACGCAGCACTGCGTCGAGACTTCAGAAAGTGCTGCGTGACAGCAGAAGGGAATAGACATTTCATTGCCAATCCATTGTCAGCTATCGCAGCCTGTTGTTGCTTTGAAAAGACCCCCACCATTGAAGTGAACTTTATCAATGACGGACAACTTGCTGTCTTTGGATTTTATGTCGAACTCACGTTAATATAGAAATTAGACCTTAAATGAAAAGAAAAACATTAAAATAAAGGAGATTATCACAGAAAATCTCTACTTTTGTAACTGGATTGAGGCGACTCTCTCCAAGACATATTAGAAAAGAAAGAAGCGTTATGCTTATCTTGTGATTTGGAAACGTAGGAAATTTTCAAATTTAGCACAAGGATGGCATAGTGGTTCTCACGCTATAGCGTGGACTGCTATTAACCATATCCGTGCTAAAGGTATTCCTACGACCTCCAAATCAGAATGTGGTAGCACTGCAGTTCCACGCTTCGGTGTTTAATAATAAGAGGTCTTCGAGGGGCTGGAAGACTTGGAGGACATATTATGGCGAATATAAAGTTTCCAGTCGTAGAACTTGATAACAACAAGTTTCAAGTCATTGTAGATTTTAATCTATACACAAAGGAGGTTGTAACGGCATCCATCTACAAATTCTCACATCTATTTTATATCTATCAACAGACGGATGCAGACAATCCGAATCTCGTGAATGTTATTTTTGAATCGAAAGATGACAATACTATAACAGAAGATATAACCAAACAATTCTGTAATGAACTTATAGACCAGCAACTGCGACATAACGTCAATGCACAGTTCGGACATATTCGTGATATGATAGTTGAAGAAGCGTTCAAACCTGTAAATTCAAAATAAGAATATGGGCTATCAGTTATTGCCATTCCGTTTTGAACGGTTTAATGATACGGAATACCTCCTTACGAATGAAGTCGGGGAATATATCTTCATGCAAAACGAAGACTTTCATCGTTTTGTAGATGGGAAAATAGATACACACAGTGATTTGTTTTATGACATTGAATCGAAACAAATTGCCACGACAGACAAGATAGAAGATGTAGTTTCAATGCTTGCAACAAAATTTCGCACAAAGAAAAGCATTCTTCGTGACTTTACTTCTTTACACATGGTTGTTCCCACCTTGCGTTGTAACTCCAGTTGCATATATTGCCAAGTAGCACGCAAAAACCGGGACGACCACTCTGCCGATATGACAAAACAAACGGCTAAGAATATTGTTAAAACAATTTTCCAATCGCCTTCACCGTGCATCAAGATAGAGTTTCAGGGCGGCGACCCATCAACAGATTTTGAGATGGTGAAATATATCATTGAGGAAGCAGAGTGGCAAAACCTATTCAAAAAGAAAGATTTGGATTTTGTTATTTGTACCAATTTGACCCTCCTGAATGAAAAAATGGTGAAATACCTCAAGAAGCACAACTGCATGATTTCAACATCATTGGATGGTCCTAAAGATTTGCACGATACAAATCGTCCGCTGCAAGACAAGGAGTTAGACCATCATGCAATCTTTGAGAAGCACCTCTCCATGATACGGAGAATATGGGGGAACAATGATTGTACATCCGCTCTTATGACAACATCAAAATATAGTCTGGGACGTTTTAAAGAAATAATCGACGAGTATGTACGATTAGGGTTCAACAGTATATTCTTACGATCTCTTAATCCATACGGTTTTGCAAAACAGTACAAGGAAAAGATTGCTTATCCAATAGAAGATTTCATTGAGAATTACAAAGAGGGACTTGACTATATCATAGAACTAAATAAGAAAGGGACATTTTTTGTAGAGGGATTTGCTGCGCTCCTTTTAAGGAGAATGCTTACCCCGTTTGCTACTGGCTTTGTTGATTTGCAATCTCCCGCAGGCGTTGGTATAGCAGGAGTGATCTATGATTATGATGGAAGCGTATATGTATCGGATGAAGCCCGAATGATGGCGCGCTTCAAAAATTATTATTTCAGATTGGGCAATGTGAATGAGAACAGTTATCAGGAAATGTTCAATGGTGATCTTTTACACCACATAATTTCTTCTGCATGTACAGAGTGTCTGCCTGTATGTTCCGAATGTGTGTTCCAACCTTATTGCGGTGCAGACCCCGTGCGTAATATGTCCGAACAAGGGGATATGATAGGCTTTAGACCTACAAATGAAATGTGCAAAAAGACAAAATCAATCATACATTACTTGTTTGAGTTATTGCACAAACATGACCCTGAGATAAACAGAATTTTTTGGTCTTGGTTAAATTGAGTAATTATGAAGCAGATTCAAGGTAAATCAGTTAATATAGAAGAGGACATTGTTGGACGAATAACTTTCGAAAAGAATATATTTCAGCGTTCCAACGAAATATGGGTTAGTAAGGACACATCAAGTCCAGCGTTTGGATATGTTGCGACAATTACGACAAAAGAAAACATTGCAAGTAATAGTAAGCCTTATTGTATAGTCAACAGCGTTAGAGACTTCAATGAAGGCGATGTGGTTATAATCAATAAGCAAGGAGAAATAATCTTCTTATATGAAATTCAATCCCATCATAATGCGATAATGGCTACAGAACGATGCAACCATCGTTGCATTATGTGTCCCCAGCCGCCAGTTGTACAAGAAAAGGATAAAACGTCATTCAATCTGAAGCTGATTTCTCTATTTGACAAAAACACTCAGGAAATCGGTATAACAGGTGGAGAGCCTACACTTATTGGTGACAATTTATTCGTCCTGATAAACCATATAAAGAAAAAGCTTCCCAAAACAGCCATTAGTATTCTTTCAAATGGAGTCAAGTTTGCAGACAAGGGATATGCTATGAAACTGGCAAAATGCCGACATCATGATTTGCAGATTGATATTCCGCTTTTTTCAGATATTGCAGAAGAACACAATCGTATTGTCGGAGCGAAAACTTTTTATAAAACCGTGCAAGGATTATATAATCTTGCATTGTTTCATCAACGAATAGGAATTAGAATAGTCGTCCATAAGCAAACCTATAAACGGCTGCCTCAGTTTGCAGATTACATTTACCACAACTTTCCATTTGTTGCGCAAGTTGCTTTTATGCAAATGGAAACGACCGGATTAGCAAAAGATCATTTCGATCAACTTTGGATAGACCCCTATGATTATAATGAAGAATTACGGGAAGCGGTCTTGTTACTCGCGGACAGAGGAATGAAGCCATATATCTACAATGCGCAGTTATGCGTGTTACCCGAAGACATCAGATGTTATGCCCAGCAGTCTATTTCTGATTGGAAAGACATATACATTTCAGAGTGTGATGGATGCGTATTGCAGGGTCAATGTGCTGGATTCTTCGAATCAAACCGCCTTCACCATAGCCAACATATAAAACCAAAGCTGAATTATACTCCTCAGCCGAAACCAATTGATGAAAACCAATCATTATCAGCTTTTGTAACGTCAGCCCTGACAAATATTGATATTGTTGGGAACAAAGTACTTGACATTCCTTGTGGATATGGAAGATATACAATGTGGCTTGCTAAACAAGGGTTCAATGTGCTAGCGGTAGATATTGATGATGAAGCGATAGAGTATGTTTCAAATATCATTGCTCAAAATGGACTCACGGATGTACGTATAAAAAAGAAAGACATTCTTAATATCACGGATTCCAACGTTTGTGATGTTTTGATAAATATTCATCTTTATAACAAGAGTTTTATACCAATTTTTGCGAGGTTACTAAAGAAGAGTGGTGTTCTAATTATTGAGACTCCTGAGAATCGTGCAGGGAACTATATGGAATTGCCGAAAGAAGGAGAGTTGAGAGAGTTGTTATCGGAATCATTCGACATTCAAAAATACAAAGAGTCAAAACCAACCAACGGAAGTGTATCCGTTAAGGTTATAGCTATAAAAAAATAATGATAAAGAAGAAAAAGCATTTGTTTAACTTTAAAAGGAGGTCTTATGAAAAAATAATTTTTTCGGTATCTGTTGTTTTTGTTAGTGTTAGCTTTGTGGCTAATGCGACAGATAGGGTTGTGGCTCTGTTTGCTAATCATGAAATTGAGCAACAAATTGAAGAACAAAGCCAGCAGCAATTGGTACTGCAACCTGCTCTTAATTTTTCTAATCAAGACAGTTTCATGTCCCATAGCTCGCATGGCTCTCATGTTTTTCACAGCTTTCATAGTTCGCACAGATCACATAGCTTCCACTATTCTAGCAGATAGATACTAGAAATACAATTGGGTGAGGGTGTTCCCCCAAAAAGCCATTTAATAAGGTTCAAGGGATGCCCTCTTTAAAAAGGTTGAGCAAAATATATCATCCGATATATCGTGTGTTAATTAACTGATTGTCTAACATTAAAAGAAGGAGGTATCAATGAAGAAACTCTTATTCTTTGCAGTCTCTGCAATTCTTGCAGGAGCGAGCTACTGTACTTCTGTTGGAGAAAAGATTGTCGCTAAAGTAACAAACAGCGACACTCAAATCGAACAGCAGCAAGAACAGACGTTGGTGCTGGAACAGTCCTCTGCCGAGTTTAATCTACTCGCAAGCCACAGTTCCCATAGCTCTCACAGCTCTCACAGCTCTCACAGCTCGCATCGTTCTCATTATTCGAGCAGATAAATTGTAGAGCTAAATGATTTTCCGGTGCGCCTGATTTTTATTGGGCGCACTTTTAATGTTCTCTAAGAAGTTTCTCGATTTCAAAGGCTCACAATCATCTACATTATCGGGTGTATACATGAAAATAAGGATTTTACTTTGTCATTGATTATCAGATATAATACGTGATTGGATTTATTGCAATACCGACCTGCCCGGCCTTCAATCATATATTTCCCTGTTGTAAGGCAAATTTCTTGCAAAAATCATCGGCTAAACAATAAATCTCTATAACTTTGGACTTTGGAAGCATCGCGATAATCATTTAAATGGTATAATTCAATACTATAAGTTGAATGCTTTTACCGCTATGTTCCTATTAATCAAGAAAACAATTTTAATTTTATATTGAGTTCATGTGAAATAGATTTGAGCAACATGATGCAACAGACTAACAACATATCCGTAATCTATACAGAGGCGGCGGAAACGATTAAAACCGCTATACTGCAAGGTCAGTATGAGGTTTTGAAAGGAGAGAACCGCATTCAGCTGGCCGTGTATTACAGCGTAGGTAAGTATGTGTCACAAAATTCACGAAAGGGGAAATGGGGAACTGGTGCGCTCGCAAGCATAAGCAATCACCTCAGAAAAATACTTCCGGGATTGCGTGGTTTTTCGGCCGAAAGCCTTAAAAAAATGAGGTTGTTCTATGAGGCGTGGGATATGCTGGATAGCAGTCTGCACAAATCTTCTAATTCGGTAATTGCAATTACCGAATTAGAAGAAATGTCACGACCAGTAATTACGATTACCGAAACTGAGCAAATAGACATATACCATGCAATGGCTATTCCCAATACCGCAGACTTCCCGGTGATGGAGTTCCTGGCCGTGCCGTTTACACATCATACAAGAATTATAAGCAAGGTAAAGGAACTGCAAGAACGATACTATTACATTCGGAGGTGTGCGCAAGAGCACCTATCTGTGGAAACTCTTGTAAAACTCATTGACAATAATGCCTTTGCCAGCCAACAACACCTTTCCAACAACTTTTCGAAAACGATGCTTGATGCAAAGGAGGCTCGCAGAGCTGTAATGATGTTCAAGGATGAGTACGCACTCGACTTTATCAATGTGGAAGAAATCGGGGAACGTGAAAGTGAAGACATAGACGAGCGATTGGTGGAACAACAGATTGTCCAAAATATCAAGCGGTTCATTATGACCTTTGGACGTGATTTCGCTTTTATAGGTAATCAATATCACTTGGAGGTTTATGGCGTAGAGCATTTCCCTGATTTGCTTTTCTTCAATCGCGAATTGAATGCAATGGTATGTGTGGAACTAAAGACAGGTTCTTTCAAGCCTGGGTATCTTGGGCAACTCATGGCCTATCTGCGTATTTTGGACGATCATGTGAAAAAACCGCATGAAAACCCAACCATAGGGATTGTGCTATGCAAAGAGGCTGATAAAGAATATGTGGAATATGTCATCCAAGACTACAACAAGCCTATGGGTGTCGCCACTTATACAACTTCGGCGGATATGCCCGAAAAATTGCGTAACGCTTTACCTGATATTGAGGAATTGAAGAAATTATTGTAAATCGCGAGATTATTACTATGGAACTGAAAAAAATAGATATGGCGAAATTGCGGATATTATGGGCGGAGTAGTATATCAGCCTTCTGATATTTGTGATAGGGTGTAAGAATTCTTCGTGGTGGGAATATTCAATCTCAAAGTATCATAATGAAGGCTGATAATATTTCCCTCCGGGTCATGTCCCATTTGAGATCGGACTGTGGGCTTCTGTCACCGCCTACAATCTTTCCGTAAGGAGAACAACAAGCATAAAAAACATTGTGAGGTTTTGCAAAGGCGGCCTGCTCGGTCTTCAATCATATATTTCCCTGTTGCAAGGCAATTTTCTTGCAAAAATCATCGGCCAAACAATAAATCTCTATAACTTTGGACTTTGGAAGCATCGCGATAATCATTTAAATGGTATAATTCAATACTATAAATTGAATGCTTTTACCGTTATGTTTCTACTAATCAAATGAATAAATTAATCTCTATTTCGAGCTTACTTTTATGAATAATACTTATCCCCGATTGGAATCACTGGATGCTCTTCGTGGTTTCGATTTATTTTTCTTAGTAGCCTTAGGCCCCGTAATGTCGTCATTGCTTCATGCTACAGACACAGAATGGGCCAATCATTGTACGTGGATGTTTACTCATGTCAAATGGACCGGTTTTTCTCCTTGGGATTTAATCATGCCGTTATTCCTTTTCATGTCGGGCACCTCCATGCCTTTCGCATTAGCCCGCTATCGGGATATGCCTGATAAAAGGCCCTTGTTACGTCGACTATTCAAGAGAGTATTGCTCCTTTGGCTTTTCGGCATGATTTGCCAAGGGAATTTACTGGCATTAAATCCAAAGCAGATTTATCTGTTTTCCAATACATTACAGGCTATCGCCGTTGGCTATATCGTAACTGCTTTACTTTTTCTGTACACTAACCGTAAAACCCAAATCATTACAGCCGTCCTGCTGCTTCTCGTTTATTGGGCAGGAATGCAATTCATATCCATAGACGGTTATGGATCCGGTAACTATACACCGCAAAGGAATTGGGCCGAATGGCTGGACATCACTGTATTAGGACGCTTTCGTGACACAGCGCAAATTGTGAACGGACAAGTGACCATGGCTCCTTGGTATCATTACACTTGGCTTTGGAGTAGCCTAAACTTTATCGTTACTGTGCTGACCGGATTGTTTGCCGGATACATCGCTAAGGATCGGATGGAAGAGAAACGTAAATTAAAACTCTATTTCGGCCTCGGCTTCACAATGGTCGCGGCTGGCTGGATCTGGAATTTCCAGATGCCCGTCATCAAAACGATTTGGACCAGTTCGATGGTATTGGTCAGCAGTGGCTACTGTTTCCTGTTGATGGGGCTCTTCTATTATTGGATTGACTACAAAGGTCACCGCTCAGGCATCACTTGTCTCAAGGTGTACGGCATGAACTCCATCGTGGCCTATATGTTGGCTAATGTCATTAATTTCAGATGTATGGGAGAATCGTTGTTCTATGGATTGGAACAGTTCTTAGGCGATTTCTATCCGGCTCTGATAGAAAGCGTGAATGCCGCTGTCATCTATTACATTTTATGGGTCATGTACAAGAACAGGATTTTCCTAAAAGTATAACAATGAAATGCGGCAAACATGATCAATCGCAATCCATTCGCCACATCAACTTTAACATAAAGAACAGATAGATGCAACGAACGATGCGCGTAATGTTGGGGTCTTTGGCCAAGATGTCGTGACAGAGGTAGAGATACAGGGCAACGGTTCAGGCAAATAGCTTTTCGGCTGCCGGGATGACGATTTCCCCGCGATGCAGTTCCAGCAGTCCCTTGTCCTGCATGTTGTTCAGGGCTTTTGATACGCCGTTGCGCGTATCGTTCACAATGGTAGCCAGATCTTCCATCTTTATTTTCAGCGATTTGCTTCCTTGCAGTCTTTTTAGGTGTGTACGTATGAAGTTGCTGATGCGTGCTTCTATGTTGTCAGGCGTATATCCCCACGTACTTTTGTTCAATAATTGCAGTTGGCTGCTGACGATGTTCAGATAGTTGAGTCGGAAAATTTCGTATTTCAGCAGGTCGTTGATTACCGCTTCCTTGTTGATGCTGATGCTATTGATAGGAGTGGTAGCCGTATATCTGGCCGAATAAGTGGTATAAAGTCCGAATAATGATTGCGGTTCGATCAGATAGGGAGCTTCAAAATATTCAGTCAGGCTGTAGTGCTCTTGCACCGATTTAGTGGTGGCCGCTATGTTCCCGTTTAGAATGAATATAAGCCTATCGCACGGAGTACCTTCTTGAACAAGCGTCTCTCCCGTTTTCTGTTTGGCGAAATGTAGCTTTACTTTTTCCAGAATACGAGTGAAATCCTCTACGGCAAATCCTTGGAATAGGGGAAGTTGCAATAAAATATCAAATATCGTGTTCATAAAAGTCCCTTTCTGTTTTGAAACAAAAATACTCATTATTGGCGGCTGCAACCTTCTGGTCCCCTTTCCTTTTTGTTTTTTTATTATTTCTTATAAATGCTATTCAATCTGTTCCTTTCCACTTGTAACGTGAAAATTGGATCGTTTTTATTCGCCGGAAAAGGGAGAAACCAACTAAAGCAGATGCCTGTTTTTTTACACTATCTGTTTTTCCAGAAACTGGGATAGAACAACAACAGGACGCAGAACATTTCCAAGCGGCCAATTAGCATCAGGAATGACAGAAACCACTTGGCGGCATCGGGTAGCGTGTCCCATGAGAAAGCAGGGCCGTAATTACCCAATCCCGGACCTACGTTACTGATACTTGAAACACTAATACTGAAAGCTTCGTCGAAGTTGACACCCAGAAATATCAGAATTGCCCAGCAGACGAGTATGATAAGCATGTAGAGGCTGATAAAAAAAGCTACAGCCATAACTGTACTCGGTGGGGTGGCTTGTTTGTTGATTCGTATTGGAAGAACGGCATTGGGATGCAGTAGCTTTTTGAAGTGATTTCGGATACCTTTAGCCATGATCATCAGGCGCAGGTTCTTGATACCTCCGGCCGTTGAACCTGTACATCCGCCTGCCATCATGGCAAAAATAAGCAGTACCCAGGTGAATGGCGGCCATAGATCGTAATTGTCAGTATTGAACCCGCAGGAGGTATGAATACTGGCTACCTGGAAAAGTGATTTACGAAAAGCTTCTTCGATACCATAATTGTTGCAGACCACCAGTGAGGCTGCGATGATGAAAATCAATAAGAAAATGGAGCAGATGAACCACCGAAGTTCTTCATCATGCAGAAACTTTGTGGCTTTCCCTTTAAGAAGCATATAGAAAAGGGCAAAGTTGAAACTACAGATAATCATGAAGAACGAGATTACATATTCGATGAAGGGGGAGTTCCAATAAGCTATACTGGCTTGCTTGGTGGAGTAGCCGCCGGTAGAGGTAGTGGTAAAGGCGTGGCAGATGGCATCAAACCAATTCATTCCGCCAATGTGGAGAAGGAAGGTTACGACAGCTGTGAGCAGAAGGTACACTCCCCAAATCCATTTGACCATGATACTGATCTTCGGGTGGAGTTTGTGTTGAGTGACACCTGTCGCTTCGGCTGAAAAAAGCTGTACGTTGCCTTCACTGAAAATTGGCAGGATAGCAATGGCGAAACAGACAATACCCAATCCGCCTATCCATTGGGTAAAGCTACGCCAAAAGAGGATGCCATGCGATTGGGCATCAATATTATCCATGATTGTAGCTCCTGTTGTTGTAAATCCTGAGATGGTTTCAAAGAAAGCATTGCTGATGCTGTCTACACTGCCGCTCAGGTAGAAAGGCAACATGCCGAAAACTGAAAAAAGCAGCCAGGACAGACTGGCAATACAATAACCGTCGCGTTTGCTGACCTTGCGTTCCGCACCACGGCTCAGTAGGATCAAAAGGATGCCGACAAGGGTATTGATGGCAGCAGTTTGCAAGAAAGTGAATGTTTCCGGTTCTTGATATATCCAAGCTACCAGTGCACAAATCAGAAACATGGTAGTTTCTACAAATAGTAGGATACCCAGCACCCGTGCGATCATTTTTTTGTTGATGAGGCTGTTCTTCCTTTTTGATCGGTCGTATAATGTATCAGCTATAAACCCTTCCATATTTCCTGGTATAGTTTGATAATCTCTTATTTCGTGAGGGAGGGATACGGTAAAATCTGTGATCCTTTGCAAAACTGTGCCTGAAATCAGTCAATCAGTTTTAGTTCATTTCACAGGTGCAACCTCGTCTCTGTCTTTGTGCGTCGAAACTACAAGAATCAAGTAATCAATCGTTTGCGCATGTCAAGTAACTCTTTGGACAAAAGTATATCAAAATAATCGAACCGCAAAGGAATCGTTGCACAAATTCATTGCCAATCGGAAAATCATTTATCTCGGTCGGGACATACAGAATAGCGTAAAGAGGATCATGACGGACAATCATAAAAAATTGTAGAAGTCGCAAGGCATTTTAGCCTTTCAACTTCCGCAATAACACGAATATGGGTGCCCTATATGGGTGATATACCTTACATCGTCATCGGTTGCATAAGGGTCGGAGGACAACAAACATCCTCCCTTTTTTATCAGCTATCTTGTCTATGAAAGCTTCCAAATCACTTTGGAAATAATCCGGGAGGGGGCTTAAAATAGTCCTGTCACATCAAATGCCAGATTTTCAATAAATTAGTGCGACACCTTAGGGCATTTGGTAAACATTTCCGCGAAAAATAAAAAATACCTTGCCTTTAAAGGTAGCCTATTTTTTATTTTATTTCAAAAAAGTTTGCACAGCCCTGTCACGTGTCGCAGCAACCGGCTGTATATCAGTAAATTGGTGTGACAGGACTGTTTTACCCGTGCCAAAAACCCGTTTTTCTTCCTTCTTTTTTCACGGGCAATTTCTTCCGTCCTGACGCCGTGCTTGCTGACCCTCTGACGAAGTGCTTCGTCCCCTCCTCAGAAAGCACTGCATGACACCCTCACGCAGCACTGTGTCGGGACTTCAGGAAGTGCTGCGTGGCAGCGGAAAAGAATAGACATTTCATTGCCAGCTATTGCTGTCTGTTGTTGCTTTGAAAAGAACCCCGCCATTGAAGTGAACTTTATCAATGACGGGCAACTGGCTATCTTTTGATTTTATGTCGAACTCACGTCATTTAGAATATTTTTCTTCAATTCAAGAGCAAAATTCTTATCAAACTCATCAATAATACAGAAAATATCCGTAACTTTATCCTTGGTAATCATTGTCGTTGATTTTGTAACTTATTGTTTGTCAGACTTAGATGTACAAAATAATTCAGTGATTACCAACTTTTAAGGGAAATTTCTTATCCCAACTCACGTAAGAAAGGACTTTCTCCACCTCTCCTTCAAAGTTGGGGGTAAAGACACCCTTGCCCATGTTGGCACGGATTTCCTCGATGCGCCAGAAGCGTCCGCCGTCCAATTCGTCGCTGGGGGTGACAGGGCCGTCATACAGAGTCTTGTATGTGAAGACCAGTTCGCGTTCGCGGGCCGACTCGAAGACGTAGTGCATCACCTGCTGCGGCATAAAATCGACGATGCCCAGTTCCTCGCGCACCTCGCGGCGCAGGGCCTGTTCCACACTCTCACCCAGATCCACATGGCCGCCCACAGCCGTATCCCATTTGCCGGGCTGTATGTCTTTCCATTCGGGTCGTTTTTGCAGATAGAGTTCACCACGTGAGTTGAACACATGCAGATGGACAACGGGGTGCAGCAGCTTGCTACCGTTGTGACACTCGCCGCGCGTAGCGGCACCGATGATATTACCCTCTTCATCGACGAGGGGGAACATCTCTTGCTTGTTGTCTTGGTTCATAATCTCCTAATCTAAAGTTTACGGTATCAATAGCGACGAGTCGCCGTAGCTCAGGAAGCGGAAGCCGTGTGCCAGCGCATAGTCGTAGATGGTGTGCCAGTCACCATGGACGAAGGCCGACACAAGCAGCAGCAGTGTACTCTGCGGCTGGTGGAAGTTGGTCACCATCGCCTTTACGATGCGGTAGTCATAGCCCGGAGCAATGATAATTTGCGTATGGGTGTGCAGGGTCTCCATGCCGTGATGGTCCAGATAGTCGCGAACTGCTGTCAGAGCTGCAACCGATGTGGGAGCCTCTTCCGGCATCTCATAAGGCTGCCACTGACGGACGTGCAGTTCCTCTCCCGTAGCATCGGGGTTCTTCAGCAGCATGACCCCAATGTGATAGAGGCTTTCGAGGGTACGTACCGACGTGGTACCCACCGCTATGGCCTGCCCGTCGTGAGCTATCAGTTGGTCTATCGTGCCACGAGACACGGAGATGTATTCCGTGTGCATCTCGTGCCCCTCGATTTCCTCGCTCTTCACCGGCTTGAAGGTACCGGCTCCCACGTGCAGTGTCAGTTCCTCCAAATCGACTCCCTTCGTGCGCAGGGCGTCGAGCACGCGGGGAGTGAAGTGCAATCCGGCAGTAGGCGCAGCTACGGATCCTTTTACTTTGGAATAGACAGTCTGATAAGTTGTCTTGTCGCTTTCCTGCGTCTCGCGGTTCAGGTAAGGTGGAATAGGCAGTTCGCCGAACACTTCGAGAATGTCGGCAAAGGTTACTTCGGCATTGTCCCAGCGGAAGTCTACCCAGTGACTGGTACCGCGACATTCGCCCCGCTCGGCAGTCAGTGTCAGCGGACGTCCCTTCACCGTCATCTCGCGACGCAGGGAGCCTCCTTTCCATTTTTTCAGGTTGCCTATCATGCAAAGCCAGGCAGCATGTTCCGTCTGCTGGAAGTTCAGAGCGTAATCATTCGGTTCCATCGGTTCGAGGCAGAATACCTCGATAAGCGCCCCCGTCTCCTTGCGGAAATGCAGGCGAGCCTGGATGACCTTGGTATTGTTGAAAACCATCAGGCTGCCGGCCGGCACATAGTCGGGCAGAGAAGTGAAGCGGTCTTCCGTCACCCCGCCATGTCGGTAAACCAGCAGTTTGGATTGGTCGCGCACAGGCAACGGAAACTTGGCGATACACTCGTCGGGCAGCGGATAGTTGAACTCGCTGATATGGATATGTCTGGGATCTGGTTTCATAATTATAGGCTTATTTCGGACGCAAAGGTACGGATTATTTGACAAAGGTTCCCCTATTCCTCTGGCAAATCCTTCCAATACGACATAACTCATGGCTTGAAATAGACTTCCATAAACTTTGCAGGAGACGATACAAGGCTCCGTTCACTTTGTCCGGTCCGCATGTCCCTTTTTATGCAGCCTGCGGTCGTAATGGAGAAGACACAGCATCCCTTTCTATCAAAGACTGCCCGCCATTGAGTAAAGTCTATCAATGGCGGGCAGCTTGCTATTCCGGTTTTATTCGCGCTAAATAAAAGGGCGACCCTTAAATACTTGATTTTCGGGTCACCCTCTTCACGTTTTATTCAAATGAGATTTAGTTGGTTAGAAAAATTGTATGATCAAAGGCCCCACAGACCAAATTCGCCCAAGTTGAAGAAGCCGCCCGTTCGGCAGTTCCCATTACCCTGTAACACACAGAAGCGGAAATAACTGAACTCGTGGCCTGCATCGAAGACGGGCGACAGATAGCGAGCGTTACCGGTATTGGGCAAACCTTCGCTTATCTCACCACTGAGGCTTTCCCAGCTGCTGCCGTCGTAACTTATAAACACCTCGATAACCTTGGGCGCCGAACTGGCATTCTCGAAGCGGGTGTAGTACTCGAATTGTACAGTGCTCATGGGGCGCTTCAAATTCACCTGAATATAGTTGCCGTAAGTAGGATCACCCACGGGCGCACTCCAACTGGAGTGGAAATGCAAACCGGCTCCGCGACCATCTATCAGACCGGCCAAACCGGTACCGTCTTGATAGTTCGTTTCTATAGAATTGGCACTCAGCATGTCCACCGTCAAATCTACTAAACCGTTGTAAATACCGATGTAGATGATGGACTCGTCCAAGTCGAAGTCTTCAAACGAACACCTGGTCAGCCTGACGGGCAGAATGTATTTCTTCATGTCATTCGGGCGGGTTACATCAATGGATAGTCGGGCCGAAGTCTGATCTGAAGTGAACATGATGGTGCCATTGTCCGCCAGCGTGTAGTTCTCTTCAGGGAGCAGGGTGTAAATACCGCCATGCGAAGCATTATAGCTGTCGAAGGCTTCAGGAGCAGCCACAGCCGTCGCGGTAAAGTCCCACTGGTTGTCAATAGGAAGCACTACCGGCACCTCCAGGGTCTGGCGGTCTTCACTACCGGCGGCGAAACTGGCCAATAAGTTACCGTCAAGATATTCTGTCCGGCTGAATCTGACATTAGGCGTCATAATGTTCGGCACAAGCAGCAACAGGCTGTCGTTCACCGTAGCTTCCGTACTGGTCAGCAGCAAAGGCAGGGCGTAACGGGTGTTCGGGCTGGCTTCAAACAAAGTCTTCAGCTCGCTGGTCTTGAAGATGGTTTTCACCTTGGCGTAACGCTGATCGGCCCCGGCAAAAGACAGGTCGTTATTTTCCAGCGAATAGTATTGAGGGGGAATCATCGTGTAGCTCAGGTTCCACGTCTCACAATATTGTGCGAACTCGGCGGCATTCATGGACTCCACCCTGCCGGTAGCGGACAATTCCGGTTCGCTACCACCTTTCATCACGGTGAACTCATATTCGCCGTCGAAGCCGGTGGTATATAACGCATTGGCTACCGTACCCGAAGTCTGCAACGTCAGGGTAGCATGGTATTCCTCGGGAAACAGATCGTCGTATGTTTCGCAACTGCCCAAGACAAGCAGTACGCTTGCCAGCAGTAAGTTTGTCAAATATACAGTTCTTTTCATACTCTTTCAGATTGTTAAATAATTAATAGCCGGGAGCCTGCACAAACTGCGGATTCTTGTACACCTCGTTGGCAAAAAGCGGCAACAGATATAAACGGTTATGCCATGCGAAATTCTGGTCGATGGTAGTCTCCGTGTTGAAAGTCGTAAAGTCGGGATCTACGACCGTAGCATTCAGGCCCTTGCGGACACCGGCACCCATGGTTTGCGGGGCAAGCATCCAACGCCGCACGTCGTAATAGCGCTGGCCTTCGTTGAAGAGCTCGACGGAGCGTTCGTTCTGCACCCATTTCACCATCTGAGCCTGATTTCCCAATTCCTCCTGCGTCAGGGCCGGGATGCCGGCGCGTTCGCGGATAGGATTCAGAAACTCCAGCGTCTTGGCAGCATTGCCCTGGTTTGCATAACACTCGGCCAAGTTGAGATACAGTTCGGCCATGCGGATCAACGGGCGGGGTTTGTTCTCCATTGTACTACCGCTGTTGCTATAATAAGAAGCCGGTGCAAGGTATTTCTGACTCAAGTAGCCCGTCTGACAGTTGTCTCGATTGAACAGTTCGGCATTATAGCCGTGCATTTGGCCGTTTCTCAAGTTTAAGGTCAGAGGATTACCGTTGTACAGCTTCGTGCCAAAGTCGCCGCCGTCAAACGCAATCCAGGCGTAAAAACGCGGTTCGCGACGGGCATTCAACTTGATGATGTCACTGCGACTGGCCGTGCTGCTGGCATGGCCATAAATTCTGCCCGATGCACCCGCACTCTGGAACCATTGATCTTCAGGATAGAAAGCAGGGTCTTGATCGACCGGTTTGCCGTTTTCGGTATAGAACCACTTGATGCTGTTCAGCGTGGGGCTTACCCCGGAGTAACCGCTGTGCCAGCCGTTGGAATTGTTCGGATGAATGCAGTGGGGCAATGAAGCAATCAGGACATCACCCTGGTTTGCGATACCCCAAATGATTTCCATGTTGCCTTCATTTAAACGGGTGGCGGTGACGTAGCGCATCAGCAGCACACGTTCTTTGAACTCCTTGTCCTCCACACCGGTTTCGGGATTGTTCTCGTCACGCAAAGGCACGTAAGGCAGGTTTTCGGACAGACCGTCCTGGCTGATCTTGGCCCGGGCATCTTCGAGGGAGAAGAGTTTGTGGCCGGCAGCTATAGCGGCATTATAGGCCTCTTCACAAGCCTGACGGGCAACTTCCCACTTTTGGGCATCGTAGGTATGGCTTACTAATTCCTTGCCATAACCCGGAGTCTCATAATTTTTATTGACCCATTCGGGATAGGGGAAACTGCCGTTCCACAGCGGAGAAGCGGCATACACGCGCAGGCGGGCTTTCAGTGCCTTGGCCATAACCGTAGTGGCACGGCCCCATTCGTCGCCCGAACGCGTGGCGGGCAGAGAGCCACTTTCAATCGCCTCGTCGAACTTGCTGCAGATCCAATCCACCACATAGTCAAAATGACTGCGCCCGGGGTAAGCGGACTCTGGTGCCGTTTGGTCAATATATTCACTCGTAATAGCGCAGGGACCATAGGCGATAAGCGTCTGCATGTGGTAGTAAGCTATGAGGAAGTTTGTCTCAGCCAGATACATGGCTTTCTCTTGCTCGGTACTTTCTACGGCGTTATGCAGTTCGCGCTGGAACAGATAGCACTGGCCGATGAAACGGTAGTTATTGTTACCCCACGACCAGCCGTCATAGATACCGCCGGGAGTGTTGTTGTTCCACTGGATGTACTGGCCGCCATGTCCCCAGAGAGGAGGCAGCACGTACTCATCACAACCTTGCTCAAAGGCCGTGTAACTCATGGGATTGCGAATGCCGGCATAACAAGAGAACAAAAAACCGAGAGTGGTTTCGTTGTTTTGGTTTGCGTCGCTCAAGTCGGCCTGCTCGACGGGCACAATGTCCAGATAGTTGCACGAGGAGATACCGCATAGTAACAACAGCGTGAGCACGGCATTACGGATATTTCTAAATAAGGATGTTTTCATCTTTTCTCGTAATTATCAAGTTAATACATTTAAAAAGTAAGTTGTGCGCCAATGTTGAACGTGTGCTGGAACGGATAGGAGTTCCAGGAAGCCAGTTCAGGATCCCATTCCTTGAATGGACTGAACACCAGCAGATTGTCGCCCGTGAAATAGATACGTGCATGCTGATTGATGCGGTAGCCGATTTCTAAGGTCTTGAAGCGCATGAAACTTCCGTTGCGCATCCAGTAAGTACTGCCCACCGTGTTATTGGCTGTCATGGAACCGGTCAGACCCAAGCGAGGATACTTGGCGTTGGGGTTGGGGTTGGCTTCGCTCCAGTAATTGTCGGCAATGAATTTCATCACGTTGTTGTCGTTTTGTCCGAAGGGTGAAATACCGCTCATCATGATGATGCGTTTGGCAGACCCGTTGAAGAACATACCGAAATTCCAGCCTTTGTAGTCTATGTTAAGTCCCAGACCATACTGAATGCGTGGAGTTCCGCCGTATTCGGAAATCATAACCCGGTCTTCACTGTTGATGATACCGTTGCCGTCCACATCCCGATATTTGACATCACCCGGCATGACAGTACTGCCTAAGTTCTGTATAGGACTGTTGTCGATCTCTTCCTGGCTCTGGAACAGTCCTTCGGCAATGTAACCGTAAGTGGCGCTTAACGGCTTGCCCGTCGAGGTCTGCCATACATAAGGATAGAGGGGTTCGTCAAGGTCTACATATTTGTTCTGCGTGTAAGTGAAATTGCCGCGCAACTCTACAGCCAGATCCTTGTTAACCTGCTTCCGGTAAGTGGTACTCAGCTCATATCCCCAGTTGTCCACCTTACCTTTGTTGCTCCAAGGCTTGGCAGTGTAGTAAGCCAGAGATTCCGGCCATGCTTCACGATGCAGCAGGATGTTGTAACGTTTGTCGTAAAAGAAGTCGAACGTCAGCGACCAGTCTTTGAATAAGGTAGCGTCGAAACCTACGTCCAGTTTTTTCACGCGTTCCCAACCTGCATTCAACACGGCATACTGTGTCATCAAGGGGCCGTATTTAGTAATGTTGAGAGACTCACCGAACGTAAAGCCGGGACGCCCGCTACCGATAACGTTCACCTGGTCGATATAGAGGAAGTGGGGTGCCCCTGCAGCACTACCGGTCTCATCGCTACCTACCAAACCGTAGGAACCTCTCAGCTTAAAGGAGTTAACCCACTTGGTAAGGGGTTCAAAGAAAGGTTCGTTGCTTATCATCCATCCTAAAGAAATGGCAGGGAAGAACTCGAAACGGTCGTGCTTGGCCAGACGTTCGGTTCCGTTGTAACCGAAATTCAGTTCGGCCAAGTAACGCTGGGCGTAGTCATAAGTGAAACGCCCGGAGAAGCCTTGGTTACGGTTGGGCAGTACATCGGCCTTGTATTCGCGCTGCATATAGAGTAACATACCTCCGATGTTGTGATTGCCGAACTGGCGGTTGTAGTTCACTGTGGCCTGCAAGAAGAAGGTATTGTCACCGCCTCTGGAAATGCCACTTTCGGCTATGTAGTCTGTACCGCTGGTACCCACACGTTCCAGTTCATAGGTACCGGTAGCGGGATCGAAGCTGCCGTCTACGATGCGGTAGTAATAGGGTTCGATGCTGCGGTTAAAGCTGTTGCTCGACCAGTTCTTGAAGTCAATGAGCGCTGTCGCACTCAGGCCTTTCGTGATAAAGTCGAAATTCTGGGTGACTTTCAACGAGGTGTTCACGGTGTTCTCCTGGTAATTTCTATAGCTGGTCAACATGTAGGCATAAGGATTGTCGCGCACGTTGGTACCACTCAGAATAGCACTACCGAAACGCACGTGCGTATCACCTTCCTGAGCGGGGAACGTAACCGGGAAGCTGACGGGATTCGTAGTCTGAATCATACCAAAGAGGGTGCCCGTACTGTAATTAGGCCCATGATTGTTACGAATTTGGGCATTCATACGCAGATCCACCTTGGTACTGGAGGTCAGCTTGTAGGTGATGTTGTTCTGGAAGTTGTATCCCCAGTTGTTGATGTTGTTGTTGTAGGAATACACTTTCTTGGTATTTAGCAAACCCGTGTCGTGGTTGGCTTGGATACTCATGTAATAGGTAGCTTTGCTTCCACCGCCCTGCACGTTCACGTTGGCACGCTGGCTCAGAGCCATGTGCTTGAAAATGGCGTCTTCCCAGTTTACATCAGGATACATGTAGGGGTTCACGTGGTTGCGCGTGTTGTCAATCTGTTCCTGACTGTAGCGGGGAGTCCAGCTTTCGGAAGTGGAACGGGTACGCGAAGCCTCGTTGTACAGTTCCATCCAGGTGGCTCCGTCCACGAACTCAGGGAAATCGGTCATCACATTGAAGGAATTTTCCACGCTCACGTTGATTTGTGTACGCTCGTTTTCCTTACCGCTCTTCGTGGTAATCAACATCACACCGTTGGCACCTCGCGAACCGTAGATGGCGGTGGCAGAGGCATCTTTCAGGATTGAGAAACTTTCGATGGTTTCGGCCGGGATGTTGTTAAGGTCGGATGCGGAAATCTCCACGTCATCGAGCATAATAAGCGGAGTGGCGCGACCGCCGAAAGTGCTGATACCACGAATGTAAAAGCTGGCAGCCTCACCCGGAGCACCACTGCTCACGGTAGAAATCACACCGGCCAGACGACCGGCGAAAGAGGTGGTCAGCGAGGAAGTGGGCACCTTCAAAGTCGCACCCTTCACATTGGTAATTGCGCCCGTCACACTCACCTTCTTCTGCGTGCCGGCACCGACAACCACGACTTCTTCCAGCATCTCGTTGTCCGAACTCAACGTAACATTGACTACGCCGAGGTCGCCGACTTCCACTTCTTGGGACTTGTATCCGATGTAGCTGAACACCAGGACATCACGTCCCGTTGCTTGCAGCGTGAAGCGTCCGTCGACATCCGTAATGGTACCGACACCGGCATTTTTTACTTGTACGTTTACTCCAATCAGGGGAGACTGGTCCGCCGCATCGAGTACCTGACCCGTAATCGTACGTTTTTTTTGTTGTTGCTGTACTTCCATGACTGCATTCTTGCCACTCGACAACTTGTCAGGAGAGGCCATCAAGGCAAAAGGTGGCAAAAGCATGGAGAAAACAAGGCATGTTATGTAATGCCCTTTAAATGAAAATTTTTCCATTCTCACTTAGTTTTAAGATTAAACAAATAAGAAATATTCACACGTTTCTTTCCAATCATAAAAAATCGAAGAGCTTTTCATCGGTTCTTTAATACTTGTTCTGAAACTGGAGGCAAAATTAAATAAAATATTAATTGTAAATACTCAATCCAGAAAAAAAACGAATTAAAAAACATTATTTAACACTCTGAGTCTGCAAAACATGGTACAGATACCGGATAATCGTCCTCCCGCCCGGACAAGGTTATGTACTCCGCCCGAAGCAGAAACGATGACGAAACTTCGTTTTCCGCTTTGTCTTTTCCCGCGTTTGCCGTACCTTTGCCCCGAAGACAGACGGATGTGGTAAACGGGAGCAATGCAACAGCCGTACCGGCCCGTCTTGCCTGATGACTTAAAAACAGAGCGGTTATGATAAAGATAGGAGACAAAGTTCGCTTTCTGAGCGAAGTGGGTGGCGGAAAGGTCGCCGGATTTCAGGGAAAAGACATCGTGCTGGTGGAAGATGCCGACGGGTTTGACATTCCGATGCACATCCGTGAAGTGGTCGCGATCGAGACGGACGACTATAACGTACCCACGCCTGCCTCGAAAGCCGCCAAGGCCTCAAAGAAGAAGACCGAAGAACAGCCGGCTCGCCCCGCTACGCCGCAACCGGCCGAACAGCCGATGCACCGCGTGGAAAAGCCCGAAATGTCAGTCAGCCTCCAGCCGGAAATGAAGGGCGGCGACGTGCTCAACGTCTACTTGGCTTTTGTACCTGTTGACATCAAGGCGGTCAGCACCACGTCCTTTGAAAGCTATCTGGTGAACGACAGCAACTACTACCTCTATTATACTTACCTCGGTGCCGAAGGCAAGGCATGGTCGGTACGCTCGCACGGGCTGATAGAGCCGAACACAAAGCTGCTACTCGAAGAGTTTGAAAAGGCCTTGCTCAACGACTTGGAACGCGTAGCCGTACAACTGACAGCTTTCAAAGACCGCCGCTCCTTTCAGTTGAAACCTGCTGTCAGCGTAGAATTGCGTATCGACACGGTGAAATTCTACAAACTCCATACCTTCCAACAGACCGATTTCTTTGAAACACCGGCGCTGCTATACGGGATCGTAGAAAATGACCGGCCGGCCAAGCAAGTCTATGTGTCGGCCGAGGACATCCAGGAAGCGTTGTTGCAGAAACGGGCGGTCGACAATGCGCCCCGCAAGCCGCAGTCCGTCGTCAAGCGGGGAGGCAAGAACGACATCATCGAGGTGGATCTGCACATCGGCGAACTGCTGGACGACACTCGCGGCATGACCAATGGCGAGATGCTGAACTACCAGCTCGACAAGTTCCGCGAAGTGATGGAACAGTACAGGAACAAGCGCGAACAGCGTATCGTCTTTATTCACGGCAAGGGCGACGGCGTATTGCGCCGGGCGCTGCTGGATGAGCTGAAGCGCAAGTACCCCGCCTGCAAGGCACAGGACGCTTCCTTCCAGGAATACGGGTTCGGCGCTACGATGGTTACCATCAGGCTGTAGGCAGCAGACGGTATCGGCGGCTGTCTTCGGGTGAACTTACTATTTTCTTACTCCGCCACGCAGCACTTCCTGAAGTCCCGACGCAGTGCTGCGTGAGGGTGTCATGCAGTGCTTTCTGGGGAGGAGACGAAGCACTTCGTCAGAGGGTCAGCAAGCACGGTGTCAGGACGGAAAAATCTGCCCGTGAAAAAAAGAGGAAAAAAAACGGGGTTTTATCACGAATAAAATAGTCCTGTCACACCAATTTGCTGATATACAGTCGGTTGCTGCGACACGTGACAGGGCTGTGCAAACTTTTTTGAAATAAAATAAAAAATAGGCTGCCTTTAAAGGAAAGGTATTTTTTATTTTTTCACGGAAATGTTTACCAAAGGTACTAAGGTGTCGCACTAATTTATTGATAATCTGTTATTTGATGTGACAGGACTATTTTGAGCCTTCCCGGACTTATCCAAAATGATTAAAATTCGCCGGCAATGAGTTCCGCCCGTTTTTTTCCATTAAGAAAGATTTTATGTTCTTTTTTGCTCTTGTTCCAAGACTTTTTGCTACCTTTACGACTTGTTGGGAAAATGGGCCGTTTTCGCTCGCCCGACACCTGAGACCTGAAAAAGAAAAAACAATATATATAATGACTTACAAATGGAATTATCAACCCATAACCCCCGAACAGGCAGAAGCGAGCCGGCAGCTGGCGCAGGAGTTGGGCATTAGCCCCATACTTGGCCAACTGCTCATCGAACGCGGCATCACGACCGCCGCTGCTGCGCGGAAATTCTTCCGTCCGCAACTGCCCGACCTGCACGACCCGTTCCTGATGAAGGACATGGACGCAGCTGTGGCACGCCTGAACAAGGCTATGGGAAAGAAAGAACGGATTCTGATTTACGGAGACTATGACGTGGACGGTACCACCGCTGTGGCACTGGTCTACAAGTTTATTCAACAGTTTTATTCGAACATCGACTATTACATCCCCGACCGCTACAACGAAGGCTACGGGGTGTCCTACAAGGGAGTGGACTATGCTGTGGAGACGGGCGTGAAGCTCGTCATCGTGCTGGATTGCGGCATCAAGGCCGTAGAGGAGATTACGTATGCGCGGGAGAAAGGCATTGATTTCATTATCTGCGACCACCACGTGCCCGACGAGGAGCTGCCGCCTGCTGTGGCCATCCTGAACGCCAAACGTGCGGACAACACGTACCCCTACGAACACCTGTCGGGCTGCGGCGTGGGCTTCAAGTTCATGCAGGCCTTTACGATGAGCAACGGCATCGAGTTCCATCACCTGATTCCCCTGCTCGACCTTGTCGCCGTAAGCATCGCTTCGGACATCGTACCCATTATGGGCGAGAACCGCATCCTGGCCTATCACGGTCTGAAGCAGCTTAACAGCAACCCCAGCATCGGCCTGAAGGCTATCATCGACGTCTGCGGACTGACGGACAAGGAACTGACCATCGGCGACATCGTCTTTAAGATCGGGCCGCGCATCAATGCGTCGGGACGCATCCAGAACGGCAAGGAGGCCGTAGACCTGCTGACGGAAAAAGACTTCTCCACCGCCCGCGAGAAGGCCGGACAAATCAACCAGTACAACGAGACGCGCAAAGACTTGGACAAGAGTATGACCGAAGAGGCCAACCACATCGTGGAGGGGCTGGACGGACTGTCCGACCGCCGCTCCATCGTGATTTACAACGAAGCGTGGCACAAGGGCGTCATCGGCATCGTGGCCTCACGCCTGACGGAAGTCTACTATCGCCCCGCCGTCGTGCTGACGCGCACCAACGACATGGCTACCGGTTCGGCACGCTCCGTCTCAGGCTTCGACGTGTACAAGGCCATCGAATACTGCCGCGACCTGCTTGAGAACTTCGGCGGACACACCTACGCCGCCGGCCTGTCGATGAAGGTGGAGAACGTGCCCGCCTTTACCGAGCGGTTCGAAGAGTTCGTGTCCCAACACATCCTGCCGGAACAGACCAGCGCCGTAATCGACATCGACGCCGAAATAGACTTCAAGGACATCACGCCCAAGTTCTTCAATGACCTGAAGAAGTTCAACCCTTTCGGGCCGGAGAACACGAAGCCGACGTTCTGCACCCACAACGTCTACGACTACGGCACGAGCAAGGTGGTGGGCCGAGACCAGGAGCACATCAAGCTGGAACTGGTGGACAACAAGTCGAACAACGTGATGAACGGCATCGCTTTCGGCCAAAGCTCGCACGTGCGCTACATCAAGACGAAACGCTCGTTCGACATCTGCTTCACCATCGAGGAGAATACCCACAAGAGGGGCGAAGTGCAGCTCCAGATAGAGGATATCAAGCCGAATTGACGCTCTCAGGCCGTGCCTGAATTTCTGCCAATCGGTGCACCAATCGTTCACACTCATCAAACCGAACCGGGCGGTCATGGACTACAAGGAAATACTGAAGCAATATTGGGGCTACGACTCCTTTCGCGGCATACAGGAGGACATCATCCGCAGCATCGGCGAGGGGCGCGATACGTTGGGACTGATGCCGACCGGGGGCGGAAAGTCCGTTACCTTTCAGGTGCCCGCCCTGGCGCGGGAAGGCATGTGCTTGGTCATCACCCCGCTCATCGCCCTGATGAAAGACCAGGTGCAGAACCTGAAGCGGCGGGGCATCAAGGCTTTGGCCGTCTATTCGGGCATGAACCGTCAGGACATCATCACGACGTTGGAAAACGCCATCTTCGGCAACTACAAGTTTCTCTACATCTCGCCCGAACGGTTGGACACGGAAATCTTCCGTATCAAGCTGGCCAAGATGAAAATCAGTCTGATCACGGTGGACGAAAGCCATTGCATCTCGCAATGGGGGTACGATTTCCGCCCCGCCTACCTGAAAATAGCCGAGGTACGCCGCCTGCTGCCGGGCGTTCCCGTACTGGCCCTGACCGCCACCGCCACGCCGGAAGTGGTGAAAGACATCCAGCAGCGATTGGAATTCCGCGAGGAGAATGTATTCCGCATGAGCTTCGAGCGAACCAATCTGGCCTACGTGGTGCGGCAGACGGAGAACAAGGCCGTAGAGCTGCTGCACATCCTGCAACGCATGGAGGGCAGTGCCATCCTCTACGTGCGCAACCGCCGGCGTACCAAAGAGGTGGCCGAATGGCTGCAACAGCAGGGCATCACCGCCGACTTTTACCACGCCGGACTGGACGATGCCGTGAAGGACATCCGCCAACAGCGGTGGCAGAAGGGCGAGAGCCGTGTGATGGTAGCCACCAACGCTTTCGGCATGGGCATCGACAAGCCGGACGTGCGGCTGGTCATCCACCTGGACTTGCCCGACTCCATTGAAGCCTACTTTCAGGAGGCGGGCCGTGCAGGTCGCGACGGGCGGAAGTCCTACGCCATCATCCTCTACGCCAAATCGGACGGCACCACCCTGCGCAAGCGCATCTCCGACAACTATCCGGGAAAAGATTACATCCGCGACGTCTACGAGCATCTGCAATACTACTACGAAATGGCGATGGGCGACGGACGGGGCTGTGTGCGCGAGTTCGACATCGAGGACTTCTGCCGCAAGTTCAAGTACTTCCCCGTTCCGGTAGACAGTGCCCTGAAAATCCTGACGCAGGCCGGCTATTTGGAATATACCGACGAACAGGACAACGCCTCGCGCCTGCTCTTCAGCATAGGGCGTGAAGAACTGTACAGGCTGCACGAACCGGGGGAGGAGATGGAGCGCCTTATCCAGACAGCTTTGCGCTCCTACACCGGCCTGTTTACGGACTACGCTTTCATCAGCGAGGAGACATTGGCCGTGCGCACCGGCCTTACCCACCGGCAAGTCTACGAAATGTTGAAGGAACTCTCCCGGCGGCGCATTGTCAGCTACATCCCCCGCAAAAAGACACCTTATATTATTTATACGCGCGAGCGGGTGGAGAGCGACCGGCTGAACATTCCGCCCGCCGTCTACGAAGAGCGGAAGGCACGCTGCGAGCAGCGTATCAAGGCGATGCTCGAATACGTCACCAACGATACCTCTTGCCGCAGCCGCATGCTGCTGCACTACTTCGGCGAACAGAACGAACACGACTGCGGCCAGTGCGACACCTGTCTCAGACTCAGGCATAAGACCACGACAGACAGGACGGCCGACGATCTGTCCGAGAGGATTTTACACTGTCTGGACGGCCATCCCCTTACGCCGGCAGCCCTGGCCGACCGGCTTCTTGTAGAGAAAGACCTGCTGACAGAGACTTTGCGCCGGATGATGGACGACAAACAAATATTTGCCCGTCACGGAATGCTGCAAATCAGAAAATAATTCATTACTTTTGTCCCGCAATCAATCAGAAACAGCTATGGGATTTTTCAAATCATTGTTCTCCGGGAAGCCCTCCGATTCCGAAGAGGAGCAACAGAAGAATAAACAAAAGAACTTCGAGATATTCAAATACGACGGTATGCGTGCCCAACGCATGGGACGCAGCGACTATGCCGTCAAATGCTTTCAGGAAGCGCTGGCCCTGCAGGAAGATTTCGAGACGATGGGGTACCTGGTACAGGTCTATATACAGACCAACCGGCTGGCCGAGGCACGCCGCCTGCTGGAGCGCATGGCGCAAATCGAACCGACACACACCAACACGTTCCTGAACCTGGCCAATGTATGTTTCGTGCAGGAAGACTATCCGGCTATGGCTGAGGCTGCCCGGAAAGCCATTGCCATCGAAGAAGGCAACGCAATGGCCCACTATCTGCTGGGCAAGGCGACGGACGGACAGGGCGACGGCATCATGTGCATTGCCCACCTGACAAAGGCCATCCTGCTGAAGGACGACTTCACGGAAGCGCGTCTGCTGCGTGCCGAGGCACTGATAAAGATGCAGCAATACAAAGAGGCTACGGAAGATATTGAAGCCATCCTGAGCCGGGACTCCGGCGAAGAGAACGCTTTGCTGCTCCGCGGCCGTATCAAAGAAGCCAACGGACAACCGGAAGAAGCCGAAGCCGACTACCGCAAGGTGACAGACGATAATCCGTTCAACGAACAGGCCTATCTGTACCTGGGCCGACTGTATATCGGACAGAAGAAAATGACGGAGGCAATCGCCGTCTTTGACGAAGCAATCGAACTGAATCCCAACTTTGCCAAGGCATACCATGAACGCGGCCGTGCCAAGCTGCTGAACGGCGACAAAGACGGAGCCACGGAAGACATGAAGAAGGGGCTGGAGCTGAACCCGAAGGAAAGCGAGGCCTTCAACGGCGAATACAACAACCGGCCGGAGGCACATTGATGCGGGAATTAGATGAAAAATACTGACAGTTGAAGCCTCCTTTCCGGCCGTTTTCCCGCCCATTTGCCTTCGCCGGAAAGGGGGGGGGGTTCAGACCCCCGTCAGAAGGTGTTCTGGAGGGGGGGGGTTCAATCGATCCTCCGTATCGATCATCATCGATCTTCCGTATCGATCATCATCGATCCTCCGTATCGATCATCGTCGATCTTCCGTATCGACAGAAGCCGATGTTCCGAGTCGACAGGGAAGGGTGTTCGGCATTGGTAATAAATATATACATTATCCTTTCGGTGCAATACCACGTTCTACGGGGGATGTCGTCGCGCAGAAATACATATAATACTCAAAAACGGGGTTCCGCAGAAATAATCACGGTCGCCTATTCGTTACCCGAATTTCTGCCATTTCCCACAATCATCCTTGTTCAGTGGAATAAAATTGATACGTTTTTCAAAAAAAACATGGAATATTGTTTGCATTTCAAAGAAAAGCATTACATTTGCCGACGAAATAACAACAAAAGCGAAATATGAATCTGTTTGCTTACGCATATTACTTCTTCTTTTACTTTTACTTTAGCCACAGAGTAGAGCGGGAGTTTGTATGTGTCAAGTGACAGTGACGCTTAAGAACTGAATAAAGGACTGAAATGAAAGATACGGATCCCGCTCCCATGATTTGGAAGCGGGTTTTTTGTTAATACAACGATATGAGACGAATAGCCATTCAAGGAACGCTGGGTTCCTTCCACGACATTGCAGCACACCGATACTTCGAAGGCGAAGACCTCGAACTGATTTGTTGCGCTACGTTTGAAGACGTGTTCAAGTCGATCCGTCAGGACAGCCAGGTCATCGGCATGCTGGCCATCGAGAACACCATTGCGGGTAGTCTGCTCTACAACAACGAACTGCTGAGACAGAGCGGTACGCAAATCATCGGCGAGCACAAGCTGCGCATCTCACACAGCTTCGTCTGCCTGCCTGAGGAGGACTGGGACGACATCACCGAGGTCAACTCACACCCCATCGCCCTGATGCAATGCCGCGAGTTCCTGAGCCTGCACCCGAATATCAAGGTTGTGGAAAGCGAGGACACGGCCCTCAGCGCCGAAATCATCAAGAAGGAACATCTGAAAGGGCATGCCGCCATCTGTGCGAAAGCCGCAGCCGAACTTTATGGCATGAAGGTGCTGCAGGAGGGCATCGAGACGAACAAGCATAACTTCACCCGCTTCCTCGTGGTGGCCGACCCGTGGCAGGTGGACGAGCTGAACCGCCATCGTAACCGCGAACCCGACAAGGCCAGCTTAGTGTTCACCCTGCCTCACACCGAGGGGAGCCTCTCGCAGGTACTGTCCATCCTCTCGTTCTACCGCATCAACCTGACCAAGATCCAGTCACTGCCCATCATCGGACGGGAATGGGAATACCAGTTCTACGTGGATGTCATGTTCGACCAGCTCTTGCGATACAAACAGGCGCTTGCCGCCATCAGCCCGCTGACCAAAGAATTAAAGATATTAGGAGAATACGAAGATGGAAAATCAACACTCTGATAAAGGAACAGGCTACCGGCCGGCCGACCGGCTGACTTCGGTCAGCGAATACTACTTCTCACGTAAATTGAAAGAAGTGGCACAGATGAATGCGCAGGGCATGGACGTCATCAGCTTGGGCATCGGAAGCCCCGACATGCCGCCCTCCGAACAGACCATCCGCACGTTGTGCGAAGCGGCACAGAATCCCGACGGACACGGGTACATGCCTTATATAGGCATCCCCGAACTGCGCAAGAGCTTTGCTGCCTGGTATCGCCGCTGGTACGGAGTAGACCTCGACCCGCAGACAGAAATACAGCCGCTCATCGGCTCGAAGGAAGGCATCCTGCACGTCACACTGGCTTTTGTAAACCCCGGCGAGCAGGTATTGGTTCCAAATCCGGGCTACCCCACCTACACCTCGCTAAGCAAGATACTGGGCGCTGAAGTGGTGAACTACGACCTGAAGGAAGAAGACGGCTGGATGCCCGACTGGGAACAGTTGGAAGCTCTGGACACGAGCCGTGTCAAGCTGATGTGGACTAACTACCCCAACATGCCTACCGGTGCACCTGCCACTCCCGAACTTTACAGACGGCTGGTAGATTTTGCCCGCAGGAAAGGCATCATCATCGTGAATGACAATCCCTACAGCTTCATCCTGAACGACCATCCGCTGAGCATCCTCAGCGTGCCGGGCGCAAAGGAGTGCTGTATAGAGTTCAACTCCATGAGTAAGAGCCACAACATGCCGGGCTGGCGCATCGGTATGCTCGCCTCGAATCCGCAGTTCGTGCAATGGGTGCTGAAGGTGAAGAGCAACATCGACAGCGGTATGTTCCGCGCCATGCAGCTGGCCGCCGCCACAGCTCTCGAAGCTGACACCGACTGGTACGAAGGCAATAACCGCAACTATCGGAACCGTCGCCGCCTGGCCGGAGAAATTATGCACACACTGGGCTGCACCTATGACGAGCGGCAGGTGGGCATGTTCCTTTGGGGACGCATCCCCGACACATGCAAGGACGTGGAGGAACTGACTGAACATGTGCTCCACGAAGCCCGCGTCTTCATCACTCCCGGCTTCATCTTCGGCTCGAACGGGGCGCGATACATCCGCATCTCGCTCTGCTGTAAGGACGCGAAACTGGAGGAAGCGCTGGAGAGAATCAAGAAAATGAAAAACAAGGAATGAAGAATTTCAAACCGCTTCATTCGCAAGACATAGAAACAATTAATAATAAATAGAAGAACTACAATGATGAAGCCGCAAGAACGCAAGAGGAAATGCTTCATTCTTCATTCATCATTCTTAATTCAATCGTTATGGAACTCGAATTAGAGAAAATTACGCTTCCGGGTGTGGACGAAAAGCGTCCTCTGGTGATTGCAGGCCCTTGCAGCGCCGAAACTGAAGAACAAGTGATGGAAACCGCACGCCAACTGGCCGGCCGAGGCATCAAGATATTCCGTGCCGGCATCTGGAAACCCCGCACCAAGCCCGGAGGTTTCGAAGGCGTGGGTGTGGACGGGCTGCCCTGGCTCAAGGAAGTGAAGCAGGAAACGGGTATGTACATAGCTACCGAAGTAGCTACGGCCAAGCATGTATTCGAGGCCCTGAAGGCCGGTGTCGACATCCTGTGGATCGGTGCCCGCACGGCTGCCAACCCCTTTGCCATGCAGGAAATAGCCGACTCGCTGCGCGGCGTGGACATTCCCGTGCTGGTAAAGAACCCCGTAAACCCCGACCTCGAACTGTGGATAGGAGCCCTCGAACGCATCAACCAAGCCGGACTGAAGCGACTGGCAGCCATCCACCGCGGTTTCTCGGCCTACGACAAGCGCATCTACCGCAACCTGCCGCAGTGGCACATCCCCATCGAGCTGCGCCGCCGCATCCCCGACCTGCCTATCCTGTGCGATCCGAGTCACATCGGCGGTAAGCGTGAGTTGATAGCTCCGCTGTGTCAGCAAGCTATGGATTTGGGCTTCGACGGTCTCATTGTGGAAAGCCATTGTAACCCCGACTGCGCCTGGAGCGACGCTGCCCAGCAGGTGACACCGGACATTCTGGACTACATCCTGAACCTGCTCGTCATCCGCGAAACGAACCAAAGCACCGAGAACCTGAACGAACTGCGCAAGCAAATCGACGAATGCGACAACGACCTGATCCAGGTACTGGCCAAGCGAATGCGTGTGGCACGCGAAATCGGTACCTATAAGAAAGAGCACGGCATGACCATCCTCCAGACAGGCCGTTACAACGAAATTCTGGAGAAACGCGGTTCACAGGGCGCCTCGTGCGGTATGGATGCCGACTTTATTAAGAAAGTGTTCGATGCCATACACGAAGAGAGTATAAGGCAGCAGATGGAAATAATCAATAAGTAATCTATGAGAATTCTGATCCTCGGAGCTGGAAAGATGGGCTCCTTCTTCAACGACGTACTGAGTTTCCAGCACGAAACGGCTGTGTTCGACGTCAATCCGCACCAGCTGCGCTTCGTCTACAACACCTACCGTTTCACCACGCCGGACGAAATAAAGGAATTTGAACCCGAACTGGTGATTAACGCCGCTACGGTGAAATACACCCTTGACGCCTTCCGCCAGGTGCTGCCTGTGCTGCCCAAGGACTGCATCCTGAGCGACATTGCCTCCGTGAAGACCGGCCTGAAGGCTTTCTACAAGGAAAGCGGCTTCCGCTACGTGTCCACGCATCCCATGTTTGGTCCCACGTTTGCCAGCCTCAGCAACCTGAGCACGGAGAATGCCATTATTATCACTGAAGGCGACCACCTGGGCCGTATCTTCTTCAAAGATCTCTATCAGACGCTGAAGCTGAACATCTTTGAATACACCTTCGACGAGCACGACGAGACAGTGGCCTACTCCTTGTCCATTCCTTTCGTGTCGACTTTTGTCTTCGCTGCCGTGATGAAACATCAGGACGCGCCGGGCACTACCTTCAAGAAGCACATGGCCATTGCCCGCGGCCTGCTGAACGAAGACGATTACCTGTTGCAGGAAATCCTCTTCAACCCCCGCACACCCGCCCAAGTGGCCAACATCCGCACGGAGCTGAAGAGCCTGCTCGACATCATCGAACGGAAGGATGCCGACGGCATGAGGCAATACCTGACAAAGATTCGGGAGAAAATCAAATGACATAAATCCCGTTCTTGCAATCCGTCGAATAGGATGTGAAAGTCTTTTCCGGTTGCTGCCTGAAGAAACATGAGATGATGGGCACCTCTTCAGGCTGCGTACTCAAGGCAGAAGGACAGCCCACACTCTACATTATGGGCAATTGTGTCTGGAACGGAGCACTCAAACGAATGTAAAGTGACGCTTTATGCACCCGAAGTGATACATTTCCGCCGTCAAAACGGATGCTTTCGTCCTGAAGTTCCGATTGGATGCTCCTTTCCCGCTTCGCGTCCGTTGCATCAACCCGACTTTGAGTCCGAAAGAAACAAATCTCAGCTATGAGGAAAATCAAAATGTCGACGGTCGACAAAAAGATATTTCCACTTTTTCTCCGTCAATACTGCCTGCCGGACGATACATTATCCGAAAATAACCCGTACCTTTGTCCACCGAAATGATAGACCAAGCCACCATAGATCGGATACTGGACGCGGCGCAGATTTACGACGTTGTGTCGGACTTCGTGACCCTGCGCAAGCGCGGTGTCAACTACGTGGGCCTCTGTCCTTTTCACGACGACAAGACGCCCTCGTTCTACGTCTCGCCCGCCAAGGGCCTTTGTAAGTGTTTCGCCTGCGGCAAAGGGGGGAATGCCGTCCATTTCATCATGGAGCACGAACAGCTTAGTTACCCGGACGCCCTGCGTTTCCTGGCCAAGAAATACGGAATCGAAATCAAAGAACGCGAGCTGACGGGCGAAGAGAAGGCTGCACAGAGCGAGCGCGAGAGTCTGTTCGTGGTCAACCAATGGGCCAACGACTACTTCCGCCGCACCTTGCGGCAGACCGAAGAGGGGCGTAACATCGGCATGGCTTATTTCCGCAACCGGGGCTTCCGCGACGACATCATCGAGAAGTTTCAGCTGGGCTACTGCACCGAAAGCCACGACGCCATGTCCAAGGAAGCCATTAGCAAAGGATACAAGGAGGAATATCTGGTGAAAACCGGCCTTTGCTACGAGACAGACGACCATCGCCTGCGCGACCGTTTCTGGGGACGCGTCATCTTCCCCGTCCATACGCTGAGCGGCAAGGTGGTCGCTTTCGGTGGACGCGTGCTGGCTGCTGCCACCAAAGGCGTGAAAGTGAAGTACGTCAACTCACCCGAATCGGAAATCTATCACAAGAGTAACGAACTCTACGGCATGTATCAGGCCAAACAGACCATCATCAAGCAGGATCGCTGCTACCTGGTGGAAGGTTACACAGATGTCATTTCCATGCACCAAAGCGGGGTGGAGAATGTAGTGGCCTCATCGGGTACGGCGCTCACCACGCAGCAAATCAGGTTGATACGCCGTTTTACCAACAACCTGACAGTGCTCTACGACGGCGATGCCGCCGGCATCAAGGCCTCTTTGCGCGGCATCGACATGCTGCTCGAAGAGGGGATGAACATCAAAGTATGTCTCCTGCCCGACGGCGACGACCCCGATTCCTATGCCCGCAAGCACAACTCCACAGAGTTTCAAGCCTTCATCAAGGAGCACGAAACGGACTTTATCCGCTTCAAGACCAATCTGTTGATGGAAGACGCGGGACAGGATCCCATCCGCCGGGCCGAACTGATAGGCAACATTGTGCAGAGCATCTCCGTGATCCCCGAAGCCATCGTGCGCGACGTATATATAAAAGAATGTGCCCAGCTACTGCATGTCGAAGACCGCCTGCTTGTTTCCGAAGTGGCCAAACGCCGCGAAAAGGAAGCCGAACGCAAGGCCGAACAGCGTGAACGCGAACGCCACCGCAACACGTCAGGCACACAACCGACTGACAGCCCACAAGTGCAGGAGGATAATCTCGCTGCTCCCACAGCAGATAACCTACCCTCCGAAGCCCATCCAGCCACCCTCCACTCTGAAGATCCTTCCACACCGACGCCGGTTACTGCGGAAACAAGGGACAACTACACATCCTTTATCCCTCAAGAGGACAAAGAAGGGCAGGAATTCTACCGTTACGAGCGGCTCATCCTGCAGATGGTCGTCCGCTATGGCGAGCGCGTTATGTACAACGTGGCTGACGAAGAGGGCAAGGAAATCCCCATAACAGTCATCGAGTTCGTGGTGGCCGACCTTCAGCGGGACGACCTGGCTTTCCACAATCCGCTCCATCGCCAGATGATGGCGGAGGCCGCCGCCCACCTGCATGACGAAGGTTTCCGGGCTGAACACTACTTCCTGACACATCCCGACTCCGTCATCAGCCGCCTGAGTACGGAACTCATCAGCGACCGTTATCAGCTGAGCAAGTACCACTACAAGAATCAGAAGATTGTAACCGACGAAGAACGGCTCTACGAGCTGGTACCGTTGCTTACCACTAACTTCAAGTATGCCATCGTGGGCGAGGAACTAAAACACATGATGCGTGCCCTGCAGGATCCCAAAGTAGTGCAGGACGAGACACAATGCAACGCCATCATGCAACGCTACAGCGAGCTACGCGAAATACAAGGCATCATGGCTAAGCGCTTGGGCGACCGTGTAGTGCTTAGTCTATAGTACTGTCAAACCATGATAAGTCAAGGAAATATTGGACAAATACCATTGATAAATTCTCTCCATTAGCATTTCTGCGTATCTTTGCAAGCGCAATGAAAGAAACCGACAAGCAAATACTGAATATCGCCCTTCCGGCTATCGTATCGAATATTACAGTTCCCCTGCTGGGTTTGGTGGACGTTACCATTGTCGGCCATTTAGGCAATGCCGCTTATATCGGTGCTATCGCAGTGGGTGGAATGTTGTTCAACATCATCTATTGGATTTTTGCGTTTTTACGTATGGGTACAAGCGGCATGACCGCCCAACTTTTTGGGAAACATTTAACGGGCGAAATGGCTCAAATGGTAGTCCGTTCCGTTGGCATCGGAATGATGGCCGCGTTCGCTCTTATCATTCTGCAGATCCCGATTAAAGAAGCAGCTTTTCTCTTCATCCATCCTACCGAAGAAATCAAGGGGCTGGCTACAACCTATTTTCACATCTGTATCTGGGGAGCTCCTGCTACCTTAGGTCTCTATGGACTCACCGGATGGTATATCGGGATGCAAAACTCACATATTCCGATGACTATCGCCATCACACAAAATGTGGTGAACATCATTGCCAGTCTTTGCTTGGTATATATAGGCGGGCTAAAGGTGGAAGGAATAGCACTTGGAACCTTAATAGCCCAATATGCAGGTTTTCTGATGGGGATAGGGCTATGGATACGGCATTATGGGGGTCTATGGAAGTTTTTCAGTAGGAAAGGACTATGGGAACAACAAGCCATGTGGCATTTCTTTCAAATAAATCGCGACATCTTCTTACGTACACTCTGCCTGGTGGCAGTCACCTTATTCTTTACTTCATCGGGAGCAGAACAAGGAGAAATTATACTGGCTGTCAACACCTTGCTAATGCAACTGTTCACACTTTATTCCTATATAATGGACGGATTTGCATACGCAGGCGAAGCCCTTATCGGCAAACACATCGGAGCTCAAAACTATCCGGCATACACTTGTACACGGAAACACTTGTTCGCCTGGGGAGGCATCATGGCTTTACTATTCACTATCGCCTACGCCACAGGCGGCAATGCTTTCCTAACATTGCTAACTGATGAAACAGAAGTGATAGAAGCTTCCGGGAACTATTTAGGATGGGCTTTGATTATCCCGATAGCCGGCATGGCCGCCTTTATTTGGGACGGGATCTACATCGGCGCTACCAACACAAGAGGAATGCTACAATCCATGGCAGTAGCAACCGGTTGCTTTTTCCTTCTGTATTATACCCTGCATCGCACATGGGGAAACCATGCCCTTTGGTTGGCCTTCCTGGCTTACTTGAGTGTACGGGGATTCATGCAAACTTTCCTTAGCCGACAAATGACACACCAGGCATTCCCTTCTCACTAAGCCTACTCCACACGATCCGCCGGATAATTGACCAAATAAATCGTTCCCGTAGCTCGGGTAAAAGCTGTATAAAGCCAACGGAAATAGTCGGGTGTCAGGTAGTCATCCGCAATATATCCCTGATCCAAAAACACATTTTTCCATTGCCCACCCTGCGCTTTGTGACAAGTCACTGCATAAGCATATTTTACCTGTAAAGCATTATAATAAGGGTCAGCCTTCATTTTTTTCATCCGCTCCTTCTTCAGAGGTACGTCAGCATAATCCTCAAGTACACTTTGAAAAAAACGTTCATTGTCCTCGCGTGACAAGGCCGGAGCATCGCTATGCAACGTATCAAGTAACAATCGGGTTTCCAATTCGGCATCCTGCCAATCGGGAAAAGACAACAAAACATCCGCAAAGCGAAAACCATACATGTCAGTCGTGCGTCTCACGCGACGCACGACCGCTGTCTCTCCATTGGCTATGAAATCCAAATCTTTTTCTTTCTCAGTCCAATAATAGTTATTCTTGGCTACCATCAAAAGATCGCCTCCTTCCAATTCATCCTCTCGCCACAGAATTTGCGACCGTATGCCCTGATTATAAATATTTGCCCGTTTGTTAGAACGGCAGATGACAATCGTTTCGTCTATGCCATCCTGATCATAGCAGGTCGACAAAGCATCAATCAATTCATTGCCAGAAAGTATTTTGACATCGGGAAAACAAGATACCCGCACAGGCGGTAATGCCTCCATGGCATCTTCCGCTATATGCTTACGCAGTCGGGTGGCATTCCACAAAATACCCGATTGTTGTTCCTGACGAACGACTTGTGTTAAATCAGCCTCAACGATCTCCAAACCATAACTCCTCAGTGCCTCTGTAAACAAAGCAGGACTGAGTTCTTCGCCCACAGGAGGCAGCTGTGCCGTATCTCCCATCAACAACAGACGACACCCTTCCCCAGAATAGACAAACTGTACCAAATCATCAAGCAGACGTCCCGTACCAAACATCGTTCCTGAGAGTCCTTCATTGGATATCATTGAAGCCTCATCCACGATATATAAAGTATGCGTTGTCAGATTGTCATTCAAATCGAAAATTCCGCCTCCGCCTGAAAAAGTTCGTTGCCTGTATATCTTCTTATGAATTGTAAATGCCGGATGTCCTGCATAAGCAGAAAAAACCTTGGCAGCCCGTCCGGTGGGTGCCAAAAGCACTACCTTCTGTTCAAGCTTATCCAACATCCTAACCAGTGCTCCGATCAGAGAGGTTTTTCCCGTACCTGCGTAACCACGTAGCAGAAATGCAATATTCTTCTCTCTTAAACATAGAAACTGCGACAACATTTTTAGCGTATTTTCTTGCTCTGCAGTTGGCTGGTAAGGAAAATTTTCCTTAATTTGCCTTTCTAAATAGTTATTTATCATTTTCGTATGAGAAAAAAGTAACGGGAACTATCGTTATTAAATTTATTTCTCTTATTTTTGCGGTGCGAATATAGTAAACTAAAAAACATATTTATCATGAAAACCGTATTTAACATCGTTTTAGGCTTGTGTGCCTTAGCATTGGTCTATATCTGCTATACCAGCATTATGGGGCCGATCAATTTCGAGAAAGCAGAGAAGAGCAGAGAGCAAGCAGTTATTGCCCGTCTGATAGACATCCGCAAAGCTCAGACTGAATACCGCAACTTGAATAACTTGCAGTATACACCCAGCTTTGACACGCTGATTCACTTTGTGAAGACTGCCAAACTGCCTTTTATTTATAAAAAAGGAGAGTTGACAGATAAGCAAATGGAAGATGGTCTGACAGAGAAGAAGGCAATCAGCATCATTAACAAAGCTAAAAAGACCGGTAACTATGCTGAAGTAAAGAAATGGGGATTGGAAAACTTTGAGCGTGACACTTTGTGGACTGCCGTATTGGATACAATTTTCCCCAAAGGCTTTAATGCTGACTCTATGAGATATGTACCTTTCGGTAACGGCGCACAGTTTGAAATGGCTATCAAGAACGATACAGCCAAGTCGGGTGCTCCTTTCTGCCTGCTTGAAGTTAAGACTCCGTACACTGTTTACCTGAACGGTTTGGATCCCCAGGAAATCGCCAACAAGATTGACCTTCAGACTAAATTGGGTAAATACGCAGGTCTGATGATTGGTAGCTTGGAAACTGCAAACAACAATGCAGGTAACTGGGAATAATTTTCCTGAATATATATGATAGAGCAACTTGATTTCGGTAAATCAAAGCAATATACATTATCCATCCGTCTTAGTACGGATGGATTTTCTTTTTCTGTACTCAACCCATTGGAAGAGAACGGATATGCTGTTTATGAATATTCCGTTAACGAAGGATCTTCCTTAACAGCGAACCTTAAACAAGTGTTCAAAGAAATGGAATGGCTAAACCTTCCCTATCGGCGTATCAATATTCTAATAGCCAATAACCGCTTTACTTTTATTCCTTTGGAATATTTTGAAGACGAACAGGCTGAAACCATTTTCTACCATAATTTCTCTACCCAAGAAAATGAGATAATACAATATAACATTCTCCATAGAAATGATACAGTGGTCATATTCGGTATGGACAAAAGTGTTTATACTTTCTTGTGCGATCAATATCCCGAAGCGCATTTCTATTCCCAAGCCAGTATATTTATTGAATATTTCTCTTCTAAGAGCAGACTGGGGAACAACCAGAAAATGTATGTCAACCTGCGGAAAAAAGCGACCGACGTTTATTCTTTTGAGCGTAACCGGTTATTGTTAGCCAACTCTTTTTCATGCAAAGAAGCATCGGATCGCATCTACTATATACTTTACATCTGGAAACAGCTGAGATTTGACCAGGAACGCGACGAGCTCCATCTGACTGGATTATTAGCCTCCAAGGAACCATTACTGAAGGAATTAAGAAAATACATACGGCAGGTTTTTATTACCAATCCTGCCACTAACCTCGACCTACAAGCCATCACCCAATGCGAGTAATTAGCGGAATATACAAAAGACGCCGTTTCGACATCCCTCATTCTTTCAAGGCACGTCCCACGACAGATTTCGCCAAAGAAAATTTGTTTAATGTATTGTCAAACTATCTGGATTTTGAAGACAATATACATGCGCTCGATTTGTTCGCCGGCACCGGCAGCATTAGTCTGGAACTGGTATCACGCGGATGCGACCAAGTGATCAGTATTGAAAAAGACCGAGACCATCATGCCTTCATCTGTAAAGTTATGAATGAAGTCAAAACCGATAAATGTATTTCCATCAGAGGAGATGTCTTCAAGTATATTCAAAGTTGTCACAACCAGTTTGACTTCATATTTGCAGATCCTCCATATGAACTGAAAGATCTGGAAACAATTCCCAGCCTGATATTCGAACATGAACTACTCAAAGAAGAGGGCCTTTTCGTGTTGGAACATGGAAAGAAAAACAATTTCGAAACTCATCCCCACTTTATCGAACGCCGCGTCTATGGAAGCGTAAACTTCTCTTTTTTTCAATAAAATTGCAATTACAACAATGGAGCCAATAGGCGAACCAGACTTTCCATAGCCTTTCTATACCAAGGACGTTTAGCCCACGTCTTCAAATGTAGTTGCACACAATCTCGTTGATCCTGTAAAAAGATCTCACGCATCAGCAAAGCAGTCTCTACATCATAGATAAAGGCATTTACCTCAAAGTTGTGTTCGAAGCTCCTGAAATCCATATTGGTGGACCCTACTGTAGATAACGCGTCATCAGACACCATCAATTTGGAATGTAGAAAACCTTTTTTGTAAAAATAAACTTTTACACCTGCAACCAAAATTCCATTCAGAAAGGAGCAGGAGGCCAGATGAATAATACGGGAGTCAGCCTTCTGTGGAAGCATCAACCGCACGTCCACACCCGCTAAAGCGGCTGTATGCAGTGCAACAAGAATAGAATCTGTCGGCAGAAAATAAGGCGTTTGAATATAAAAATATCTTTTAGCGCAGCCGATAGCCATCACCAGTCCTTGCATTATCTCATTCCAAGGCCCCACCGGTTCGCTCGTTACAATCTGTATCAATGATGTGCCGCAAGGCTGTAATTTTGGGAAATATCGGGCTGCGGTCATCAGAGTACAGTCTACAAAATACCAGTCATATAAGAAAGTTGTCTGTAATCCATGTACAGCCTTACCTTCTATCAGCAGGTGGGTATCTCGCCATACGCCCCATGGAACGCCTTTCACATAGCGATCTGCCAAATTCATTCCTCCAACAAACCCAATACGTCCGTCGATGACTACCACTTTTCGATGGTTCCGATAATTGACTTTACTGGTAAACAGGGGGAAACGGACTTTCAGGAAACTACGAACTTCCACACCCGCCTCACGCATTTCTTCATAAAAACGATTGGGGACATGCCAACAACCTACATCATCGTAAAGAAACCTAACTTCTACACCACTTTGTGCCTTCTCTATCAATACATCCCGTATCATGCGTCCTACGGCATCGTCTTCGAAAATATAAAACTCCAAATGGATATGATGAACGGCTTTTTGAAGCTCCCGCAAAAGAGCTTGCAACATCGCATATCCTGAAGTAAAAGTTTCAATCCGATTACCATCAAAAGGAAGAGATTGATTTGTATTTCGGAATAAAGATATCAATCGGCTATAAGCCAATGGCAAAGGGCTGGAAGCTTGAGACATATACTCCAGCACCGGTTTTTTGTGCAAGCTGTTATATCCTTTTCGGTTTATTATACGCACATGCCGCTGACTCCGTCCGAAGAAAAAATAAAGAACAAGCCCCACAATGGGCAGAAAAATCAAAACCAATATCCATGCCAACGTTTTGACAGGATTACGGTTATCAAGAACAATCACCAGAATTGTTCCTAACACAACACCAAAATGCACTACATCAAAAGTTGTTGTAGCAATTAATCCAACTATAGTACCCCAATCAAACATTTGTTTTCCATACCATTAATATGGAAAACAAATGTAGAAAAAACATGGGGAAAAAGCAAACTAATTTCATCAGAAACGAGGGCGTCTCGGCCCATCTCCAGGACCTCCAGGAGGGAAGCGCATCGGTTCACGTCTATCACGAGCCTGTTTTCCACCGAAAATATTCAAACGATAGATGAAATGCAACATACAATAACTGTTCACGCCATTGTATTTATATACCGAACGTCCACTTGCTGTCAGTGAACGGCTGATATTACTTTGCTGATGCAGGATATCATACATCTCAAAGCTGACGGTAGCACTTCCTTTCAGAAAAGTTTGTGAAAGCTGGGCATTCCAGATCAGTTCGTTACGGTTCATGCTGGAGTCTGAATAACCGCGACGGCTCTGATTGTCAATATTGGTAGACAGACTCATTCCCCAAGGCATACTGACAGTCGTGTTGGCCCCATAAGAATAAGTATAAGGTTGCTGGTTGTTGGAAGGAGTCAATTTATCTTTTTCTACTGAATAAGAGAATGTTCCATTCAGCCCGAACTCCAGCCAGTCATTGCGGTATGTTCCATTCAACCGTTCATTCAAAGTCAAGTTGGTGGTTGTATTCTTTTGCTGTACAGCCTCGGCTCCGTTGCCGGTTGTCAGGTAGCCCACATTGTTATTATAGGACAGATTGCTGAAAGAGCCGATATTGAATTTCTTATTTTTCAGTGCCGAATTGATGCCGAACATACCGAATGCGCTCCAATTTCCATTTATATTCTCCGGTTTTGTCACCCATCCACCCGTAGAAGAATTATAGGTACGCGAACTGCTGATGCTATTCTGCGTTATCTGCATATTGACATGCGAGAAAATTCCCTGTTGGCGATCCGCGTTGTATGTATTGTAGAATATGCGAAGATTATGATTAAAAGAAGGCTTCAAGTAAGGGTTACCCTTGGTAATGTTCAGCGGATTGGAGTCATCCGTTACGTCCAACAAGTTTTCCATGCCGGGTTGTGAGCTGCGTCCACGGTAAGTGACACGCAACTGGCTTACTTTCGAGAAACGATAACGGAAGTCCAAGTTTGGAGCTACATTGAAGACATTACGTACAGCCAGTGTATCCATGACATTCTTCTTATAGGACAACGACGTCTTTTGCGGCTCAAGATCCACACCGGCACTCAACTGATATTTCTGACGAATGAAACGCAAACCGGGACTGAAGCGATGCGTATAGGTCTTGTATTCGGCAAATTTACTCAAGCTCATGTCATAACCATCCTCATAATCATCGGGCAGTGGCTCACCAAAGTTCCAATCTTCATCTAAATCATAGGCTTTCTTGTCACTCTTGCTATAACTATAATTGAAACTATAACGGAACTGCAAGAAGGTAGCTTTCCAAAGCGGCTCACTATACGTCAGTTCCAGGCTATAGTTGTAACCGTCATTCGGGGTGGCCACATAACGGCGGATGATGTTTTCGGGAGTTACCGTACCGTCTTCATTCTGTTGGAAATAGCGGGTATTGGAAGCTGTATGCTGCGTACTCTCCGAATCGTTATAGCCGACTGTCCCCCGGAACGTAATGTTACGCCCCATAGAACTCAGTTTACGATTAACCTGCAAGGACGCATTTGCCGAAAGAGACTTACTGTCACTGCCCGAAAGGCTGTTCGAGGTATTGACACGGATAGAATCCAACGGATCCTCATTGTCTGCATTAAAAATCTCATCGGATAAATTTATCCTGGAGAGCTTGGTTATATCAAGGTAGTCATTCGGATTTGTAACTACGGCATAAGGATCACTATTGAAAGTGCCCGACTTGGAATCGGCCGTACTATAGCTTTTTCCCCAACTGAAATTCGGACGGAATATGATGTTGGTCAGCGTATCGGGTTTCCATTCCAACCGGAAATCTGCACGGAAGTCCTTATTCCCGCTGGAAGTTTGTGAAATGGAGTTATTAAACGAAGAAGATTCTCTACCCGTCAAGAAGTTTTCGGTGTAGCCGTCGCGATATACATCATTACCACGATAATTGTAACGTACACTGCCCCCTAACTCAATCTTTTCCGTCTCCGTGGCAAAGTTCAGACCCAGTTCCTTGGTCGAAGTCAAACCGTTATTCCTACGCCAGCGCGGCCCGCCGCCACCGCCCGAAAAACCTTGGTCGTTTACATTATTGGCACCTGCGATGAACGATACCTGCGTCTTATCATTAAAATAATTCATCATGGCGCGCCCCATATAACGGTCTTTCGTTCCTCCTGACAAGTCTGCATTACCGAAGATACCTTTGTTCATGCCTTTCTTGACCGTCAGGTCGAGCACCGTTTCTTCCTCGCCATCGTCGATACCTGTGATACGCGCCAAGTCCGATTTCTTATCATACGTTTTCAACTTGTCAATCATGTCTACCGGCAGGTTCTTCAATCCCGTTTTCACATCACCACCAAAGAATTCCTTTCCATCCACCATAATCTTGGAAATATCCTTGCCGTTTATCTTTACGTTGCCATCGTCATCCACTTCCGCACCCGGCAACTTCTTTACCAGCTCTTCGAGCATGGCCCCTTCCGGGGTACGATAGGCAGAAGAATTGAATGCCACCGTATCTTCTATAATCTGCACCTGCGGCGCTTCGGCCACCACAACTGCTTCGGACAGCATGATGGCATCCGATTTCAACGTCAGCGTACCCAAACGTTTGTTGGGAGCGGAAGCGGTGAGTTGTAAGGGAAGAAACAATGTTTTATAACCGATATAAGATACTTTTAGGACATACTTACCGGCCTTTACCTTAGGCAACATAAAACTACCGGTTCCCGAACTGGCCGCACCTGCGACATAAGCGCTGTCCGGCAAAGACAATAACTGGATGGTAGCCTGTGTAGCGGGAGCCTTGGTGTCATCTTCGACAAGCCGTCCCGAAACGGAAATAATCTTACTCTGCGATACTGCCGACAGCGCTACAGTCCATAGCAACACTGCCAGCAAAAAAGTCTTTCTCATTTGTACCTATTCTTTAAATCATCTGTTAAACGTGATGTTCTTTTGACACGGAACTTCGTCAAAGGTTTAACGAGAACAGACTTTTTTTCGTCTTTTTATCGGTCGTCCCGCCGAAACAGACGGTTGGCGGATAATTTCTTTATACCAAATTCCAGGCATAGGACGTTTATAAACAAAAATATCAGAAAAGACGAACCGTCTATGGTAAAGACATCGTCCTGAGCCACCCGATAAAGCATGATGCCAAAGACATACAATACCGTCAGGAACATGGCATTACGGACAGCCTTGTTGCGGACTTTCACCGTCTCTTCAGATTCATGTTTGCTCAAGGCAAAGATAATCATCAGCGCTCCCATCATCATCAACAGCTTCGCGCACTCTTTGTAAAACAACAGATTGGCATCGGTCAGCCGCCCCATCAGAAACATCAGAAACGGGAGGAACAACGCTAGAGCAATGATGAAGTAGCCCAAAGGCCGGCAATAGACAGGAAGCAATGCATTCATAAGTTTCGGATTTTCGTTGAACAATATCGGTGCAAAGATACGTCTTTCAAAGATAAGTCCTATCTTTGTCGGCAGAAAAAGCAGATACAACATGAGCAAACAAGAAGTGATATTGTGCAAAGAACTGGAAAGCAGTCTGACGCAAGCCATCGAAAAATGTTCCCCCGACAAACTTTTTGTCCTGACCGACGAACACACCCACTGCCTGTGCCTACCCGAAATCAAGGATATCCCCGTCATGCAGCAAGCCCAGGAAATTGTCATCGGAGCCGAAGACGTGAACAAGACATTGGAAACGCTGGCCCAAGTCTGGCAGGCATTGAGCCGTCAAGGTGCCACGCGCCACTCGCTCCTTATCAATCTGGGTGGCGGCATGGTTACCGACTTGGGGGGCTTTGCGGCGGCTACCTTCAAGCGCGGCATCGCCTATATCAACATCCCGACCACCCTGTTGGCTATGGTAGACGCTTCGGTGGGCGGAAAAACGGGCATTAATTTCAATGGTCTGAAGAACGAAATCGGTGCTTTCGCCCCTGCCGCTTGTGTGCTGCTCGAGACAAAATTCCTGCAAAGCCTCGATGCCCGCAATTTCTTTTCCGGCTATGCCGAAATGCTGAAACACGGCCTCATCAGTACATCCCGACATCTCGACGAGCTTCTGGCTTTCGACACCGAACAGCTCGATTATGTCCGACTAAAGGATATGGTAGGCCGCTCCGTACAAGTCAAGGAAAACATTGTGGAGCAAGACCCTAAAGAACAGGGCATCCGCAAGGCGCTCAACCTCGGGCACACCATGGGGCACGCCTTCGAAAGCTTGGCCTTAGCCGAAAACCGCCCAGTGCTTCATGGCTATGCCGTAGCGTGGGGACTGGTTTGCGAGCTTTATCTTTCGTATCTTCAGGCAGGCTTCCCTCAAGAACGTATGCGCAGGGTCATTCAGTTTATCCGGGAAAACTACAGCGCCTTCTCCTTCACCTGCAAGCACTACGACACACTGTACGAACTGATGCTGCACGACAAGAAGAATACGGCCGGCATCATCAACTTTACCCTGCTGAAAGATGTGGGCGACATCAGCCTCAACCGGACAGCCGGCAAAGAGACCATCTTTGAAACTTTCGACTTCTTCCGCGAATGTATGGGGCTGTAAAAAGTCCCGTCGTGCACGGCTTCAGCCGCATTTTTTTGCATTTCATGCGAAAAAGTCGGTCATCTGTTTGCAGATTAAAAATAAAGCCGTACCTTCGCAATCGCATTCGGGGTGTAGCTCAGCCCGGTTAGAGTACGCGTCTGGGGGGCGTGTGGTCGCTGGTTCGAATCCAGTCACCCCGACTGATAAAAGGATTGGTAGTCGTTTGATTACCAATCCTTTTTTTATCCCTACACAGGCTCGTTGAATGTGGCCTATTCGACAAATAGGCACAGCCGATACGTAGAACGACACCTGCCGGACGACTTCGACGCGGAATGCGGGCTGCTGTACGAACTGAACAACGGTGAGCGCGTGGCTGATTCGGCAAGGCCGTCAAGAATTGAAAAGGCGATTAAAAGTTATTTGTGAGATGAAAGAAAAATAACAACATAAAAAAATCCCCCGTTATAGGACGAGGGAACCTAATGTTTTCACAACGGAATAATCCTTATTGTGAGTTGCTTCAAATTAATTAGTGTGGCAAATATACTGAGAAAAAAATAATGAACAAACAATTTCTCATTTTTTTTGTAGATTTGTAGCAGATATAAAAATTTTCGAATGCCATGAAAAGAATATTAGGTCTTGATTTAGGAACCAATAGTATTGGTTGGGCCTTGGTTAATGAAGCAGAAGCTATTAACGAAAAATCGTCCATTGTAAAGTTGGGAGTAAGAGTTAATCCTCTGACGGTGGACGAGCAAGCGAATTTTGACGCAGGAAAAAGTATTCCAACCAATGCGGGCAGAACCTTGAAACGGAGTATGCGCCGCAATCTCCAGCGATATAAATTACGTAGAGACTATCTGATTCAGTGTTTGAAGGAGTATGGATGGATAACTCCAGATACGCCATTGTACGAATGCGGTAATCGTACGACTTTTGAAACATATCGTTTACGAGCAAGGGCTGTGACGGAAGAGATTTCTTTGGAAGAATTGGGCCGCGTTCTACTGATGATCAACAAGAAGCGGGGTTATAAAAGCTGCAGGAAAGCCAAGTCTCCTGATGAGGGGCAGCTGATTGACGGCATGACAATAGCTATGGAATTATATCATAATGGCATAACGCCTGGTGAATATGTTTACTCTTTGCTTTCCAAAGGGAAAAAATACATCCCTGCTTTTTATCGTTCGGACTTGTTGAACGAATTTGACATAATATGGGATTATCAATGTATATATTATCCTGACATATTGACTCCTCAATTCAAGGAACTTGTACGAGGAAAGAGCAGCCAGACGACTTCCAAACTTTTCAAGCAACAATACAATCTTTTCACAGCCGACAATAAGGAAAAGGACAAACGCCTGCAAGCCTATCGCCGACGAGCCGATGCCTTGAAGAAACATTTGGCTGTAGAAGAAGTGGTAACTTCCTTGTGCGATGTGAATAGGGATGTCAATGCTTCCAGCGGTTATTTGGGATCCATCAGCGACCGTAGCAAAGACCTATTCTTCAATAAACATACTGTAGGACAGTATCTTATGTCGGAGTTGGACAAGGATCCCCATTTCAGTGTGAAGAACAAAGTGTTCTATCGGCAGGATTATCTGAACGAATTTGAAGCAATTTGGGAAAGACAAGCCCAGTACCATCCCGAACTGACCGTGGACAGAAAAAAAGCTCTGCGAGATATCACTATCTTTTACCAGCGCCCCTTGAAAAGCCAGAAAGGGCTGGTGGCCTGTTGCGAATTGGAAAAACGTCAGATTGAAGTGGTGAAAGATGGAAAGGTACGTATGGTAGAAATAGGTCCCAAAGTATGTCCGAAATCTTCTCCTTTGTTTCAGGAGTTTAAGATTTGGCAGGTTCTCAACAACCTGAAAGTACGCGATAAGGTTACCGGTGACGAACGTTTTCTGGAATTGGACGAGAAAGAAACTTTGTTTTCTGAACTTGCGATTAAGAATAAACTATCTAAAGCAGAAGCCTTGAAACTGCTGTATCAGAAGCCGAAGAGCCTGGATTTGAATTATGATAGTATTGAAGGAAACACTACACAAGCCGCTTTGTTTGAGGCCTATCAGACCATTATTGCCATGACGGGACATGGCGAGTATATTTTTTCCAAGATGCCGGCTTCGGAAGTGATGTCTATTGTGGAAGGAGTGTTTGGAGGACTTGACTTCAATACTTCTGTACTACATTTCAATTCCCAGCTTCAGGGAAAAGACCTTGAAAGACAAGATTCTTACCACTTGTGGCATTTGCTCTATTCGTATGATGGGGACAATTCGGTGACAGGTACAGACGGGCTTGTGGCAAAAGTCGCATTTTTGTTGCATTGTGACGAAGAATATGCTAAAGTAGTGGCCGGTATCACTTTCCAACCGGACTATAGCAACCTGAGTGCCAAAGCCATTCGCCGGATATTGCCACACATGCGTGCAGGCAACGAATACAGTCTGGCTTGTGAATATGCCGGCTACAAGCATTCAAGGCGCTCGTTGACCAAAGAGGAATTGGAGCAGAAGGATTATAAGGACCATCTTGGACTTCTTCCTCGCAACAGCCTCCGCAATCCTGTTGTTGAAAAAATTCTTAATCAGATGATCAATGTGGTCAATGCGGTGGTCGATGAATATGGCAAGCCCGACGAAATCCGTATAGAAATGGCACGTGAATTGAAAAAAAACGCCAAAGAACGTGAAGAAATGACGGCTGCCATTAATAAAGCAAATTCGGAACATGAACGGATAAAGGGAATCCTAAAAAAAGAATTTGATATCCAGCAAGTGAGTCGCAATGACATTATTCGTTACAAACTGTATTGTGAGTTAAAGAATAATGGTTACAAAACCTTGTATTCCGATACATATATTCCTCAGGAGAAACTTTTCAGTAAGGAAGTGGATATTGAACATATTCTTCCACAGGCCCGCTTATTCGATGATTCTTTTTCCAACAAGACGTTGGAATACCATTCGGTCAATACAGAGAAAAGCAATCGGACGGCTTGGAATTATGTGGCGGCCAAATACGGAGAAGAAGGCCTTGCCCGATATAAGAAACGAGTGGACGAACTTCTGGCCGCAGGCGTCATTAGTAAATCCAAGCATGACAAGTTGCTGATGAAACAGGAGGATATCCCGACGGACTTCATCAATCGTGATTTACGCGACACGCAGTATATTGCCCGCAAGGCGCATGAAATTCTGGAGGATTTGGTACCGATGGTCGTATCTACGACAGGTGCTGTGACCGACCGTCTACGTGAAGACTGGCAGCTGGTAGACGTCATGCAAGAACTGAATTGGGACAAGTATGCCATGAAGGGGTTGACAGAGGAATGGACCGACAAGGACGGGCGAAGAATCAGGCGTATCAAGGAATGGACAAAGCGCAACGATCACCGTCACCATGCTATGGACGCGCTTACCATCGCCTTTACCAAACATAGCTTTATCCAATATCTGAACAACCTGAATGCACGTAGCGACAAGTCGGGCAGTATATATGCCATCGAACAGAAAGAACTTTATAGAGACAGTCATGGTAAATTGCGTTTCGTGATGCCTTTTGAAGGTTTCAGAGGCGAAGCTAAGCGGCAGTTGGAAAATATTTTGGTTTCCATCAAAGCAAAGAATAAGGTGGTTACCCGCAATGTCAACAAGGCTCGAAAGGAAAGTGGACATCAAGCTAAAATACAGCTTACTCCGCGTGGACAGTTGCACAACGAGACCATTTATGGCTCTATACGTCGTTATGTGACGAAGTTGGAGAAAGTGGGTGGCAACTTTGATGGCGAACAGATATCCAAGGTGGCCAACCACCGCTATCGGGAGGCATTACAGGCAAGGCTCGAAGCATTTGGAGGCGATGCCAAGAAAGCCTTTACAGGTAAAAATGCATTGGACAAGAATCCCCTTTATTTGAAGGATAACCGAACAGAAGTACCTTTGAAAGTAAAAACGGTTTCTATAGAAACGCTCTATACTATTCGTAAGGCAGTGACACCTGATTTAAATGTAACTAAAGTAATTGATACGAAGGTACGAGAAGTTCTGGAAGAACGCCTGCAAGAGTATGGAGGCGATCCGAAGAAGGCATTTGTCAATCTCGACGAGAATCCTATTTACCTAAATAAAACCAAAGGCATTACTATCAAACGTGTTACAATTACGGGAGTGAACAATGCCATTGCACTGCATGACAAAAAAGATGTAGGCGGACATATCATGCTTGATGCTTCCGGCAGAAAGCAACCTGTCGATTTTGTGAATACTGGCAATAATCATCATGTAGCCATATATCGCGATGCAGAAGGCAATTTGCAAGAAGTTGTTGTTTCTTTCTACGAAGCCGTAGTGAGAGCTTCTTTGGGATTGCCGATTATAGATAAGGAGTATCGCAAGGAGGATGGATGGCAGTTCCTGTTCACAATGAAACAGAATGAGTATTTTGTCTTTCCCAATCCTGTGACTGGTTTCAATCCCGAAGAAATAGATTTGACTGATGAAAGTAATTATGCCTTGATAAGTCCGAATTTATTTAGAGTACAGAAGTTTACTATCAAAGATTATGTTTTCAGACACCATTTAGAAACAACAGTTGAGGATAGAAAAGAATTGAAAGATATGACTTGGAAACGTTGTGGTTTGGGAGGTATTATAGGAATAATAAAAGTCCGTATCAATCACATTGGACGGATTGTAGCTGTAGGTGAATATTGAATATGATCAAGAAAACATTATATTTTAGCAATCCTGCCTACTTGTCTTTGCGTAACGAGCAGCTTGTCATCAAATTACCCGAAGTGGAGGACGATTCTGGCATGCCCGATATACTGAAACGACAGGCGGAAGTAACCAAACCGATAGAAGACATTGGTGTAGTGGTACTCGACCATCGCCGCATTACGTTGACTACAGGAGTGTTGGAGGCGTTGCTGGCCAATTCGTGTGCCGTCATCACCTGTGACCGCCAGAGCATGCCTGTGGGGTTACTTCTGCCTTTATGCGGGCATACCACGCAAAACGAGCGTTTTCGCAAGCAGCTCGATGCTTCCCTGCCGTTAAAGAAACAGTTGTGGCAACAAACTATCAGGACAAAGATTAACAACCAAGCTTCTGTTCTTTCCAGCCATGCTGGCGTAGAAGTGAAGTGTATGCGTGTTTGGGCGGAAAGCGTGAAAAGTGGTGATGCCGACAATATGGAGGCTAGGGCAGCTGCCTATTATTGGAAAAACCTTTTTCCTCAGGTCGAAGATTTTGTAAGGGCACGCGACGGAGCTCCTCCCAATCATTTACTGAACTACGGCTATGCCATACTGCGTGCCATTGTAGCACGTTCGCTGGTGATTAGTGGTTTGCTTCCTACGCTGGGCATTCATCATCACAACCGTTACAACGCCTATTGCTTGGCCGACGATATCATGGAACCCTATCGTCCGTATGTAGACGAACTTGTGTGCCAATTGATGGTTGAATTTGGAGTACAGGCCGAATTAACCAAAAGCCTGAAGGCCCGTTTGTTGTCCATTCCCACACTGGATGTCTTCATGGAAGGCAAACGAAGTCCGTTGATGGTAGCTGTAGGACAGACCACATCTTCGTTGTATAAGTGTTTCGATGGTGAATTGAGGCGGATAGCTTATCCTGAGCGATGACAACCCGAATCAGTGAATATCGAGTTATGTGGGTGCTGGTATTGTTCGATTTGCCTACCGATACGAAAAAAGATCGAAAGGCCGCTACTGATTTTCGGAACAAACTGCAGAAAGACGGTTTTACTATGTTTCAGTTTTCCATTTATATTCGTCATTGTGCGAGTTCCGAGAATGCGGATGTTCATATCAAGCGAGTAAAATCATTTTTACCTGAGTACGGTAAAGTCGGCATCCTTTGCATTACTGACAAACAATTTGGTAATCTTGAATTGTTTTTTGGTAAGAAGCCTCAGGTTGTAAATACTCCTGGCCAACAATTGGAGCTTTTTTGAGAACAAATAATCCCACTTTTGGTGGGATTATTTGTTCTTGGAGACGTTCTTTTTTTATTTCTGATTTTCTTTGTAAATCATTGTTATATACGTGGTTGCATATAATCAGTTGTCTCCAATGGTTCAAAGATACTAATTTGAAAGCAAATCACAACTGGGGAAAATTGACTTTGTAATTGTAATTGTTGTCTCCAATGGTTCAAAGATACTAATTTGAAAGCAAATCACAACTCTTATCCACAAGCAAAACACGTCTACAAAGTTGTCTCCAATGGTTCAAAGATACTAATTTGAAAGCAAATCACAACCCGGGTCGCTTCCTCGTCCGATGCTTGCAGTTGTCTCCAATGGTTCAAAGATACTAATTTGAAAGCAAATCACAACCAGGGTTAAGGAACTTGGCATCTGAATTTTGTTGTCTCCAATGGTTCAAAGATACTAATTTGAAAGCAAATCACAACGCTGCTGTGCTGTTCAGCAGAATCAAGAAGTTGTCTCCAATGGTTCAAAGATACTAATTTGAAAGCAAATCACAACCAGACCCATCTAACGACACAAACAAAGGTGTTGTCTCCAATGGTTCAAAGATACTAATTTGAAAGCAAATCACAACCCCGCAACTCGTTGGCTTCATCAAAGGACAGTTGTCTCCAATGGTTCAAAGATACTAATTTGAAAGCAAATCACAACTGTCGGCTACAACGGCTGCACCGTCGGCAGTTGTCTCCAATGGTTCAAAGATACTAATTTGAAAGCAAATCACAACTCAAAGTTCCTTAATCTCCACTGGTTACGGTTGTCTCCAATGGTTCAAAGATACTAATTTGAAAGCAAATCACAACTCAGGTCACTGTCGTATGTTTTACATAACGTTGTCTCCAATGGTTCAAAGATACTAATTTGAAAGCAAATCACAACATTGCGTAGCTGGATATCAAAGATATCACGTTGTCTCCAATGGTTCAAAGATACTAATTTGAAAGCAAATCACAACAGTGCCCACGCATTATCTGAGGCAGTACGCGTTGTCTCCAATGGTTCAAAGATACTAATTTGAAAGCAAATCACAACTTATGTAGCCAGCTGTTGTATAGTCTGAATGTTGTCTCCAATGGTTCAAAGATACTAATTTGAAAGCAAATCACAACCCTTGGTCTAAACAGTACATCTGCGCCCATGTTGTCTCCAATGGTTCAAAGATACTAATTTGAAAGCAAATCACAACAGTGCCCACGCATTATCTGAGGCAGTACGC
>NZ_CANRPM010000010.1 GCF_947632445.1 uncultured Bacteroides sp.
GCCATTCTTCATGTACCGAGTCAGTCGGATATTCGGTTAGCCCTGCCACGGAACTACGCCGCTGCTCCGAAAAATATCGGTTTATTACTTTGTTTCATTTTCCTCTTTGGAACCGGATGCACACAAGATGCGCAACGGTATGTCAACAAAGGATTGGAATATTACAATGCCGGAAATTACACACAGGCAGTGTATTGGTTTCGCAAAGCCGCAGAGCAAGGAGACGCCCAAGCACAATGTAGTTTAGGGATATTTTATGATAATGGTGAAGGTGTAACAAAAGATGATGAACAGGCGGTGTATTGGTACCGAAAAGCCGCAGAGCAAGGATACGCCCCAGCACAATATAATTTAGGGCATTGTTATTACCAGGGTGAAGGTGTAACAAAAGACTTTGCACAGGCAGTGTATTGGTACCAAAAAGCCGCAAAGCAAGGATATGCCCCAGCACAATGCAATTTAGGGGTTTGCTATGAGAAGGGGCAAGGTGTAACAAAAGACATTACACAGGCGGTGCATTGGCTCCGTAAAGCCGCAGAGCAAGAAGACGCCCAAGCACAATGTAATTTAGGGACATGTTATAAGAAGGGTGAAGGCGTGACACAAGACGATGAACAGGCGGTTTATTGGCTCCGCAAAGCCGCAGAACAAGGATTAGCCGAAGCACAATTTAAATTAGCGGTATGTTTTTATAGTGGTGAAGGTGTAACAAAAAACTTTGCACAGGCGGTGTATTGGTACCGTCAAGCCGCAGAGCAAGGACATGCCCAAGCACAATTTTATTTAGGAATATATTATGAGAAGGGGCAAGGTGTACCAAAAGACTTTGCACAAGCAATTTATTGGTACCGCAAAGCCGCAGAGCAAGGATTAGCCGAAGCACAATTTAATTTAGGGAATTGTTATTACAATGGTGAAGGTGTAACAAAAGACGATGCACAGGCAGTTTATTGGTACCACAAAGCCGCAGAGCAAGGATTAGCCGAAGCACGATATAATTTGGGGGTTTGTTATGCGAATGGTCAAGGGGTAACAAAAGACGATGCACAGGCGGCTTATTGGTTCCGCAAAGCCGCAGAACAAGGATATGCCGACGCACAAATTAAATTAGGGCTTTGTTATTACAAGGGTCAAGGCGTAACACAAGACGATGAACAGGCGCTTTATTGGTTACGCAAAGCCGAAGAGCAGAAGGATGCCGAAGCACAATAAAAAATTCCAAAGAAACAGACGGTTTCTTTGAAAAGGGACTCGAATGCACGTTACTGATACACCTGCACCGTCAGTTCGCCCCGCAACGCACCCAACGCATTCAGCGCCAGGGCTTCCAGTTCATCTTCGCCGGGGTAGACGCGGACGGGCGCCAGGAAAGAGATGCGCTCTCTCAGGCGGGAGATAATGTAGTCCGAATGGGCGATACCGCCCGTCAGCAGGATCGCATCCACCTGCCCATAGAGTACGACTGCCGCTGCGCCCACACTCTTGGCTATCTGATAAATCATGGCGTCTAACACCAACCGGGCATGCTCGTCACCTTCCTCAATGCGCTTCACCACAGCCTGTACGTCCGTAGTGCCCAAGTGCGCCGCCAAGCCCGCACGGCCCGAAATGCGCTTCTTCAGTTCGCTCTGCGACCATTTGCCGGAGAAGCAGAGGTCGATAAGATCGCCCGCCGGCAAGGTACCGGCCCGCTCGGACGAAAAAGGGCCTTCGCCGTCGAGGGCATTGTTCACATCCACACAGCGTCCCTTGCGGTGGGCGGCCACAGAAATGCCGCCACCCAGATGACAGACAATCAGGTTCAGGTCTTCGTAACGCACGGGCCTGTCGGGTTGTTCCGCCGTCCGCTCGGCGGCATAGCGGCGGGCAATGGCACGCTGGTTCAGGGCATGCCAGATGGTGATGCGGGGCATAAGGGGCGATCCCGTCACACGTGCCACTTCGTCCAGTTCGTCCACCACACCGGGGTCGGCGATGAATGCCCGGCAGCCGGGCAGGTCGTGGGCCAGTTCGGAGGCTATCAGGCAGCCTAAGTTGCAGGCATGAGTGCGCATGGTGTGCATACAGTCGTTCAGCATCACATCGTTTACCTCGTAAACACCACCGGGAATGGGCTTCAGCAAGCCGCCCCGCCCGATAATGGCATCGAAGACAAAGGGGATGCCCTCGTGCTCCAGTTCGGCAAGCACCAAGTTCTTGCGGAACTCAAACTGGTCGATGACTCGCGGGAAGCGCACCAGCTCTTCGACAGAGTGGCGCAGCGTCTTAACAAAAACAGGCTTTTCGTCCTCGAAAACGGCCATCTTAGTCGAGGTGGAGCCGGGATTGATGACTAATATCTTCATGAAATATGGTGAATGATTGACAACTTCCTCCTATGATTCAGGCACATCGGGAGTTGGAAATCGCTTCTGAGGTTTAAACGTTGGCTATTCAGTTAATTATCTCATTCTTTTATATTGCAGTCTCCTTGAACAAGCAGCCTGTCAGAAGAACAATGCCGCTTGTTTTCCAATACGGATTTGCATTATCCGCCAATATCCTGCCCGTCGCTCGTAAGGCACGCCATGGCGATGCTGTAATACTTGGACAGGCCGCTGTCGCTTCGCGAAGGCAGCACCACAGGACAGACGGGGCCTTGCAGCAATCCCGCCATGTCGGCATGCGAAAAGAGGGAGACCGCCTTGTAGAAGACGTTGCCCGACTCGATATTGGGGAAAATAAGCACATCGGCCTCGCCGTCGATGGGAGAGACGATGCCCTTGATGCCGCCACTGGTCTTCTCGCACGAGGTCTTCACGTCCAGCGGGCCGTCGATGATGACGTCGCCGAACTCGCCCGCTTCGGCCAGCTCGATGATATTCACATAGTCCAGCGAATGGGGGAACTTGGCGCTGACCTTCTCCGTGCAGTGTATCAGGGCGATGCGGGGCTGCTCGATACCGAAACGACGACAGGTGCGGATGGCGTACCAGATCATTTCAATGCGCTGTTGCAGCGTGGGCTGCGGAATGACGGCGGCGTCCGAGAAGAACAGCAACTTGTCGTAAGCCGGTATCTGCATCACGGCCAGGTGGGTCAGCACCCTGCCCTTAGGCAAGAGGCCGCGTTCCTTGTCGAGAATGGCGTGAAGCAGGTTGTCGGTGTTGATGATGCCCTTCATCAGAATGTCGGCCTCTCCCGCACGCACGATGCGTACTGCCTCGCGGGCCGCCTCATCGGGATCTTCGATGTGGATGGTGCGGATGTAATCGGGGTATCGCTTCAGCGAAGGATATTTCTCAAGGATGGCCGAATCGCCTATCATCAGAAACTCGGCAATGCCTTCTTCCAAGGCTCTTGCGATAGCATACTCGGTGTTGGGATCGTTGGCACAGACTACGGCAATACGCTTCCTGCAGTTCAGCTTCTTCAGGTGTTCCGTCAGTTGGTCAAAGTTACGTATAGGCTTCATGAACGTTAGATTTTCAGCAAATATCCGAAAAAATGTCGAGAAATACAGCATTCACTCCGTTGTTTTTGCATCCATTCAATAACATTTTGACAACGGAAGGTCTTTTCACTACGGAAAAACGCAACAAGGCGGGCTACAGATACCCGAATGGACACAGATTTTTCTATCAGTGACAGACGATGAAACAGAAACAATCCGCATAATCTGCGGTGAACCATAAAACAGGAGGCGGTGTTCCGCCATGCAAAATAAACGAGCTTATTTTGTATTGCTCTCACCTTTCACTATTTTTGCAGCGACATAGATTAAGATGGACGTATATGGACAAACTGATTATTCCTCCTTACCTGCACGAAAGCGACAAAGTCGTCATCCTGTCGCCTTCCGGGAAGATAGACAAGTCATTCCTGAAAGGAGCCGTCGAGCGGCTGACCTCATGGGGACTGCATCCCGTACTATCGCGTCACGCAGGAAGTTCCTACGGCCAGTATGCAGGTACCATCAGCCAACGGCTGGAGGATCTGCAAGCGGCAATGGACGACCTGGACACGCGGGCCATCCTGTGCAGTCGCGGCGGATATGGAGCGGTGCACCTCATAGGCAAGATAGACTTCTGCTGCTTCAGGAAGTCGCCCAAGTGGCTTATCGGTTTCAGCGACATCACCGTTCTGCACAACCTGTGGCAGAAGGAAGGTTTCGCATCACTGCATGCGCCAATGGCACGTCACCTGACTGTAGAGCCTGAAGATGATTTCTCCGCACAAGCCCTGCGCGACATCCTGACCGGAACTATCGTCACACCCGAAGGAAGTTTCAGCTATACCTGCGACACTCACAAGCTGAACCGTCACGGTACGGCCGAAGGTACTCTGCGCGGAGGCAACTTCTCCGTCTTCAACGGCCTGCGCGGCACGCCCTACGACATCCCTGCCGACGGCACCGTACTCTTTATAGAAGATGTGGGCGAACGCCCCCACACCATCGAACGCATGATGTACAACCTGAAACTGGGCGGCATACTGGAACGCCTGTCGGGCCTTATCATCGGCCAGTTCACCGAGTACGAAGAGAAGAAGCAGCTGGGCAAGGATCTCTACGGAGCCTTGGCCGACTTGGTGAAGGAATACGACTACCCCGTCTGCTTCAACTTTCCGGTGGGACACGTCACGATGAACTTGCCGCTCATCAATGGCGCTCCCGTCCGGTTGGATGTTAGTAAAAAAGAAGTACGGCTCACTTTCCAATTATAAACCGACGATTTCCTTATTAAAAAAGTATATTTCATTAGATAAATAAGCCCCTAATTATGAAAAGAAAACAATGCACCTTTGCTTCCCTGCTCCTGCTAATGGTAGTGGCTGCCGTGGCCTGCGGCAACAAGAGCAACGCCTCCAGCCTGAAGGAAGACAAGGACAAGAAAGAAACCGTCAACGTTCCCCCGTTCAATGCCGACAGCGCCTACACCTATGTTCAGGCTCAAGCCGACTTCGGCCCCCGCGTACCCAACACGACAGCCCATCGGGCTTGCGGCGACTACTTAGCCGCCAAACTGGAACAGTTCGGTGCCAAGGTTTACAATGAATATGCCGATCTCGTGGCCTACGACAACACGATCCTGAAGGCACGCAACATCATCGGCGCCTATAATCCCGACAGCCGTCGCCGCGTACTGCTCTTCGCCCACTGGGACAGCCGCCCCTATGCCGACGAAGACCCGGACAAGGCGAAACACAAGACACCCATCCTGGGCGTGAACGACGGAGCCAGCGGCGTGGGTGTGCTGCTCGAAGTGGCCCGCCAACTGCAAAAGCAGGCACCTGCCATCGGTATCGACATCATCTTCTTCGACGCCGAAGACTACGGCACACCTATCTTCTACAAGGGGCCGTACAGGCCCGACACCTGGTGTCTCGGTTCGCAATATTGGGGACGCGTGCCCCATGTGGATAACTACAATGCCCGCTTCGGCATCCTGCTCGACATGGTAGGCGGCAAGAACGCCACTTTCTATCAGGAGCTTTTCTCCAAACGCACGGCAGGCAGGCAGGTAAAAAAGATCTGGGACGCCGCCCACCGTCTGGGCTTCGGTTCCTTCTTCCCCAAAGAGGACGGAACGGAGGTGACGGACGACCATCTCTACGTCTACAACCTGCGCAAGATACCCTGCGTGGACATTATCAACTACGACCCGAAGTGCGACACAGGCTTCGGCGATTTCTGGCACACCACGGGCGACACCATGGACGTGATAGACAAGAACACGCTGATGGCCGTAGGGCAGACGGTGCTGGAGGTAATCTATAACGAGAAATAATTTCAAAAAAACAACAGATATGACAATCAACGAAATACAAGACGAAGTCATCGCCGAATTCAGCGACTTCGACGACTGGATGGACCGCTACCAGCTGCTCATCGACTTGGGCAACGAGCAGCCGCCCCTCGACGAACGCTACAAGACCAACCAGAACCTGATAGAAGGATGCCAAAGTCGCGTGTGGCTGCAGGCCGACGAAGAAGACGGCAAAGTCATCTTCCAGGCCGAGAGCGACGCTCTCATCGTAAAAGGCATTATTGCCCTGCTCATCAAGGTGCTTTCGGGACACACTCCCGACGAAATCCTGGCCGCAGACCTTTACTTCATTCCCCGCATCGGCCTGCAGGAACACCTCTCACCCACCCGCAGCAACGGCCTGCTGGCTATGGTAAAGCAGATGCGCATGTACGCGCTCGCCTTCAAAGCGAAAGAAAGCTGACCGGACAACGGCATATACCGCCCGGACAGACATGCGAAAAGGCCCGGCGGCAGGACGGACAGCGGCGCTCAGGCCTCGTCCGACCCGTCGGAAGACGCGTCTTCAGGCTTTGCCTTCGTGCCTTCACGATAGGCCGAAGGCGAGACGCCGAAATGATGCTTGAAACACTTGCTGAAATAGAACGGGTCGTTGACGCCCACCTTGTAAGATACCTCGGACACGGTATAGTTACTCTCCAGCAGCAGCTCGGCAGCCTTTTTCATGCGCACGATGCGGATGTACTCGTTCGGCGAATAGCCGGTCACGCCACGCACCTTGCGGTAGAAGACTGTACGACCCAAACCCATAATGGAGGCAAACTCGTCGACGGTGAACTGGGTGTTCTCCAGTTGTTGTTCGACAACGGCCTGAAGCCGGTCGGCAAAGGCCTTGTCCTTGTCGGAGGAGCAGATGTTGGGGCGGAGCATGTTGGGAGCGTTGGAGAACTTTTCCTTCAGCTTCTCGCGCTGTTCTATCAGCTTGAAGGCACGCGCCAAGAGCAGTTTGGGACTGAAAGGCTTGGTGATGTAGGCGTCGGCCCCACTCTCCACACCCGCCAAATGGCTCTCGACGGAACTCATGGCGGTAAGCAGGATAATGGGGATATGGCTCGTATTGAAGTCGTCTTTCAGCTTGCGGGTCACTTCAAAGCCTGTCATGCCGGGCATCAGGACGTCGCAGATGATCAGGTCGGCATCGTATTCGCGGGCACGCGCCAGTCCGGCCAAACCGTCGGCCTCGGCCACGACTTCAAAATAACGCCCGATTTCTTCCTTGAGAAACTCGCGCACGTCGTTATCGTCCTCGATGATGAGCACCCGCTTCTTGTTGAGAGGATCCACTTCGGGCAGCTCGACATCGGCCTCCATGCGGGCAGCGGCCACCTGCTCCTGGTGCTTCCGTTCTTCCTCGAGCAGGACATTGTGGGGAATAAGGAAGTCTTTCTCCTCGTAGACAGAGGGGTCTGTAGGCAGGGTCACTGTGAATACAGAGCCTCCTCCCTCGTTCTCGCTGAATTCAATGGTACCCTTATGCACGCAGACCAACTCGTGGCTTAAATGCAGGCCCACTCCCACGCTGCTCCCGGAAAAGCTACTCTGCATGAAGCGCTTGAACAGTTCATTGCGTTTTTCCGGCGGAATGCCGACTCCCGTATCGCGGACGGTAATGACGAGTTTTTTCCGTTCCTCGTCCACATCGACGGTGAAGGTCACTTTTCCTCCGCTGGGAGTGTATTTGAAGGCGTTGGATAGGAGGTTGTAGGTCACTTTATCCAAATGCCGCTTGTCGATAAACATCGTGTAGGACGTACACGAAGGCACGAACTGGAAATCCATATTCTTCGATTCGGCAGCATCACTGAAACTCAGGAATATCTCGTACAGGAAAGTAATGACATCCGTTTCTTCCAACGAGAGGCCCAGCTTGTTGTTCTGCATCTTACGGAATTCAAGCAGCTGGTTAATCAGACGCAGCATGCGCTGAGTACTCTTCTCCATCACCTTGAGCGAATAATTCATCTCTTTGGGAATTTTCTCCATACGCTGTAGCTTCTCCAAAGCACCCTGTATCAGTGTCAACGGTGTGCGGAACTCATGGGAGATATTGGTAAAGAAGACCAGTTTGTACTCCGTCAGCTGCTTCTCCACCTGAATGCGGTTACGCAAGGCGTTGAAATTGCGAACCAACCGGAAAATGACATAGAACATTACGGCAGCCACAAGCACATAGAGGAAGAATGCCCATCCCGTGCGCCAGAACGGCGGAACAACGACTACCTGCAGGACGGCTTCTTTCTTCGCCCAGACACCCTGGCCGTTACACGCCTTTACACGCAGGGTGTAATGCCCCGGATCGAGGTTTTTGTAAGCAGCGAAATTCAGGGACGACAGAGAACTCCACCCTCGGTCGTAATTGTCCAGACGGTAAGTATATTTGATGTCGTTGACCATCGAGTACTCAAACGTAGAGAAGTCTATCACGAACGAATTCTGAAAATATTTCAGTTCAATCTTGTCTGTATAGATCATCGCGCGTTCTAACGGCGAATCCACATCGCCCGGACGCACGGCGATGCCGTTGACGTGCAGATTGGTGAACGACACCATCGGCGGCTCCGGTGTATTATCCACCACAACTTCGGGATCCACAACCACCAGCCCGTAATTCGAACCGAACAGCAGTGTTCCGTCATCGGCCACCGCATAACTGTTCTCGCTGTAGACATTCCCTAAGATATAGGATGAAAAGAAGAAGTTTTCGAACGTATAGCGGTCGGGGTCGAAGCAAGAAAGCCCCAACTCCGTAGCAATCCACAGCTTTCCGTTCCGATCTTCAGCAATGGATTGTACCATGCTGTTCACCAAGCCGTCGCTTACGTCGAAATGAACGAAATCCAGATCTTTATAATTCCCCTCGGGACGGCACATACTGAAACCCTTGCCCGACGTACCCAGCCACATACGTCCTTTGCTGTCGTGCAGCATACATTTGATTTCGTTACTTTGCAAGGCACCGTTGTCTATATTATAAGCTACATAATTCTGAGGATCTTGCAGAAGAGAGTCGGGATGAAAAATAAAGATTCCCGCACTCGAACCAACCCACAAATAGCCATTCGGTTCTTCACAAATGACCCGTATCTGCCTCTGCGAATACGTATCGGTAAAAAAACGTCGAAAATGATATTCCTCCCTTCCTTCGTCCGGTACAGCCAAATTCAATCCTCCGCCAAACGTCCCGATCCACATACGCTCCTTTTGGTCGCGCAGCATCGCAAAAATACTGTTACTGCCCAGCGAAGACGCATCGTCCGAGGTGTTCCTATACCATTTCCCGTCAATAGAAAGGCCATTTCCACGCGTACCTAACCAAAGACTACCATCGGAACCCTCGGCCACAGCATAAACGTTCGAATCATAAAAGTCACGTTTTTCCAATGTTCGCGACACTTGATCGTACACATACAATCCACCCTGGCGCGTACCTAACCAGATGTTTCCGCCTGCCATACGATTAATCATCCTTACGGCATTGGCGCGACCGTCCCATGAATCTTTTTCCGGGAACACCCTGTCAGAGCCTTCACTCAACACCATTATATGGGAAACACCCGCATATTCGGTACTTACCCAGATTCCTCCAGTTCGGTCTTCTATAAGATAGAGAAGATAATTGGATGCTACATGGCTGATAACGCTCATATCGGCAGTAAAGTGCTGCAATACATCCTGCGCCGGATCATAAACAAACAATCCGTTTCCATACGTGGATATCCAGATCAGGTCGCGTGAGTCCCAGACTATATGATAACGTTCTTCGTCTATATAAGTTACCCGATCGGAAGGTATAAGCTGAAAAGACTTGACTGCACGGGTCTGCGCATCAAGATACCAAACCTTTCCGGTATGATTGAATATCCAATAATTACCACGATTATCTTTCTGTACCTGTCCGTTCTGCACATCCAACAACGTATTCTTTCTGAGTTCAAACGTTTTTAAATTGAATACGTAACATCCCTTATTGGTAAATATGACCCAATCATCCTGTATGCGCAGTTCTCCATCAATGTGGATTCCGCTTTCTTGCAGACGAGCTACATACTTGCATTCCTCATCCCCTCTCTTTACGGCAAAACGGCCATCCGCCGACAAAAAGAAAAGATCCCTTCCATCGGAAATAATCTTAGAAGCCTGATGAGAAGGAACTGTCAAAACGGTACGATCCCCGACAACCTGAACCACCCCATTGTCCGTACCAATCCAGATGCCTTCCTGTGCATCCTCATATACATATACCACCCGATCGGAAGGCAGATTATTCTTTTCCGCCTTGAATACGGTAGAGGAAAACTGTCCGTCTGCATAGGTTATTTTTCGGCATCCGTTTCCATTCAGCCAAAGCCAAACATTCCCATTACGGTCTATGATTTTGTCGCTATAGAGTTCCCGATATTCCCCACACCCCGTGAAGTCTACAAAACATTCCCGCTGCAGGTCATAGCAGCTATATACTTCTGCCAACGTCGCTATCCACAAAAATCCGTTCTTGTCTTCTACCAGATCACGGATACGATGATCGCCCAGCGTAATTCCTCCTTCCTGACTCGGCTGGTAAGTCACAAAAGAATTGCCGTCATACCGGCTCAATCCGTTCAGCGTGCCCATCCAGATAAACCCTTTGCTGTCTTGATACATACAGCGAACAGAGTTATTGGAAATGCCATTACTGGTCGTCAGATGTTCCGAACGTATTTCAATATCAGCCGCGACATACAGACTGAATAATACAGATATAAGTAGTAAAAATAGTTTTCTCATACACAAATATGTTCCATAGCGAACAAATGTACAAAAAAAATAGTACATCAGAAAAAACCGATGTACTATTTTTACAATGTGTCACACAATCAATCCATGTGGAACACCTCAGGCAGCGGAATTGTAACAGGGGAATTATCAGGATTGACTTCCATAATATCGGCCATATAGTCCCACCACTTCTGGACAATCGGATTGCCACCCATATCCTGAGATGATTCCTCACCCTTTGTCTTTTGACAAGCAAACAGGATGTTCGTATCTTTATCCCAATAAATAGAATAATCATAAACACCACCGTCCGAAAGCATCTTTTTCAACTCCGGCCAGATTGCTGCATGCCTTTTCTCATACTCTTTCTCGAAACCCGGTTTCAAGAACATCTTAAAAGCTTCACGTTTCATAAAAAATTCTCCTTATCAATATAGATAGTTATCATTATTTATCCCCATCGGTTACATGGAAAATCGGTTCATTCGTCTTTTGTTCTGTCCGATAATATTGCACGGCACTGTCATTCATCTTTGGGTGTTGCTCACCAAGCATTTTAATCATCTCGGCACCGGCCCATATCACAGGGCCATAGCCATGGGCTGCATACACATTGACCGGACGATAATAATAGAATGCCGGATCAAAGGCCATGCCCGTACCGACACAAGTTCCGTCAACCTGCCCCTCTTCATTGATTTGAGTAGATACGGCATGCCAACCGAGTTGGGCTACAGGCCCATAGGCCATCGCGTCAATCCAGCCCTTGTTGATGGCATGTGCGAAACAATATACATAAATGGCTGTAGCCGATGTTTCAAGGTACGAGTCATTGCGATCGAGTAATTGATGCCAAAAGCCTTCCCCGCTCTGACATGCCGCCAATCCGCGGACATGGGCACGGAAAAGCTTCAATAGTTTATCACGCTGAGGATAATCCTCGGGCAATACATCAAGCACTTCACACATTGTCAGCAACGCCCAACCGTTAGCACGTCCCCAGTGGAAAGCCGGATGATCCTGCATACCTTCCACCCATCCATGCCGGAAGAGCTGTTTCTCGGACACCCACATGCGCTCTGCAAATTGGAAAATCTGCCGCAAAGCTTCTGCCATATAACTTTCCTTCTTCTCACTCGCCACATAAGAATAATAAGCTACCGGCGGAATACCCATAAACATATCATCGAGCCACAACGTGTTATGCTGAGGGCGAGTCCGTGCAAACGTTCCATCAGCCAACCGATATTCTTTATTCAAGATAAAGTCCATATAATTTTCTATCAACCCGTCCAGCTTCAGCGAAGGATCTTTCTGCATGGCTTTGATCATAGCCACGCACACAGCTCCGGCATCGTCTAAGGCATGGGGAGTCAGAATTTGTTTCATCTGGGGATCGACATCGCCTTCCTTCTCAAGTACACGACGGAAATGAGGAGCCACTTCGGCAAGAAACGTAAATCGGTCTTTTACGTAATTGAGATAAGCTTGATCACCTGTAGTTTCGGCCGCAGTAAGCATCGCCGAATAGGTTACTCCCCATTCGTAACTGGCCAAACGGAAAGCTCCCCGTTCCAGTTGAGAATTTACATCCAGTTTGTTATAGTCGGTTATTACCTTTCCAGATTTCTTATCTACTACACGTGTAGGGGTATTAACTTCCAGATAGTGCAAGATGCGATCCATATCGGACTTTATGTCTTTTACAGACAATTCGCCATAAGGCACTTTATACTCCGGCTGCAACAGATGTAAGGGAGTATTCGAGTCATTCATTGCATTTTTTTTCTGTGCATAGGCTCCTAAACCTGCCAAGAACAACAGGGTGCCCATCATACTTAATGTTTTCAGATTCATGTCTTAATGGTATTAAATTAATCTTCTTACTTAAACTCATATCCTCTAAACAAACCTTTCCCCAGATCTGTCCCAAAATAGAAGCCGGGCTGTGTAGGCTGATTATAGGCAACATTTTGCGTCGCGATGCTGATACGATAAATAGGATCCTCCAAAAAGGTATGGAAACGATATTGCGTAGGGATGGTTGTCACATACAAACGCAATGCTTTGCTATCCACATCACGCACCAACACTTCTTCACGCCAATCACCAATCAAATCACCTTGTAAACAAGGATTGGATTTGGTACCGTTATTAAAAGCCGCCCCATCAAAATTAATTAAAGGTTTGCATATATTCTCTTCCCAGTCATATTTTAACACAGTATTCTTATCCAATAGTTCACGAAGCAAGTCACCATCCCACCATACAGCCATATTAACTGGCATTGATTTAGGAGTCGATCCGATTACTTCTCCTTGCAGGTTGCGAAGTCCATGCGAATCTGAAGACCACATCTCCAGTCCGATATTACGCGGATCAATATCCATAGCCATACAACGACCGACATCCATCGGGCTTTTTATTTGAAACAGCACTTTTCCCGTAGCTGCATCACGGAAACTTGAACCGTCTTTTTTATTCTCATGGCAATCCCACACTTGAAGTCCTTGCATTGTAGGAGAAAAACACGTCATGTGCATGGCATCGCCATGCCCCATACCTGTCGTATAAAGGCCCTTTCCGTCATTGTCTATTGCACAAGATCCATATACAATCTCATCACATCCATCACCATCCACATCACCTACACGCAGGTTATGATTTCCTTGACCGGCATATCCTTCTCCACCCGGATTATTGCTATCAAATACCCAACGCTGGGTAAGTTCTTTTCCATCCCAGTCAAAAGCAGCCAAGACAGTCCGCGTATAATATCCGCGACACATCACTACACTCGGATGGATTCCATCCAAATAAGCCACACAAGCCAAGAAACGGTCACAACGGTTTGCATAATCATCTCCCCAGTCCTGAACATTTCCACGAGCAGGCACATAATCAACGGTTTTCAACGCTTCACCCGTCAGCCCACTAAAAACCGTCAAATATTCATTACCCTTCAAAATTCGTCCCTGAAGAGTACGGGTATGTTCTTTATCATTAGCAATTCCTGCTTCCCGATAATCAGCATCAGCTTTACCGATCACCTGTCCTTTGCCATCTACCGTTCCATCGGCTGTTTTCATTACGACTTCAGCTTTGCCATCATGATCCAGGTCAAACACCATGAACTGAGTATAATGAGCTCCGGCACGGATATTACGTCCTAAATCAATACGCCACAACTTCTCCCCTGTCAAACGATAACAATCCAACAATACATTTCCTGTATAACCATCATGGGAATTATCACGTGCATTGGAGGGATCCCATTTTAGAATGATTTCATACTGTCCGTCTCCATCAACATCACCAATAGAGGCATCGTTTGCACTATAAGTAAATGTATCGCCTGCCGGTGTCACCCCATCATCAGGCTTATCTAACGGAATCTGCAAATATCCCATAGGAGCATCTGCGGGTAAAATATAAGACTCACACTTACCCTGCTGTTCCTTCCCGTCGACTACAGCCTTTACTGTATAAACTGTCTTTTCGCCCCCTGCATAGAGATCCCTATAGAAAGTCCCTACGTTACTTGGAACTTCCGCTATTTTCTCACCATTCCGATACACATTAAAAGTTGTCTGAACCGGATCAGATGAAAAATAACGCCAGGAAAGGCATACCGCACTCTCGCTTTCACGGATAGCCACAACGCCTCTTCCCAGATCTTCACGTTGAAGTTTGGAATAATCATAATGAGGCTGTGCATACAAAGAAGTCGCCACGCTAAAGGCAACCACTGCATTTAATAAGTTCTTAATCTGTCCCATCTATTTTAGCTGTTTTCGTTATATCGTAAATTCTCTTCTCTTATATCCTCTGCATTTACTATATTCTTCACGGTATCTGTCACTTCTTTTACAAAGACATTTTTAATTTCAACCCTTTTAATCGGCAAACGGACGTCTCCCTTCAAATCATATACAACTTCTGCCCGATCACACAAGATACTATCAAGATAAATATCACTTATACGCGTAAGGCTATCTTTATAAGTAGGCACCAAATCTCTCCACTGATATAATACATCTGTATCTATCTCTAAAACACGCTGCATCTTACTCGCTTTGATATTTTTCACCCAAATATTCTCTATGAATCCGCCTCTGCGATGGTTTGTCTTGGCAAAAATCAGACGAAAAACAGAATCGGGAGCTATACAATCATGCATATATACATTACGAACACCCGCAGACATTTCACTGCCAATTCCCAATAAAGAATGCCCTTTCCGTATTTGACAATTACGGATTACAATATTTTCCGAAGGTACATTCAACCTCCACGCATCCTGATTACGACCGGATTTTATTACAATGCCATCGTCTCCCTGGTCATAAATACACTTCTCAACCAGTATATTCCGACTCATCTCCAAATCAATTCCATCATTATTATGCCCATGAGCTTTCACATCGAGATTACGAACGATGGCACCATCGCATAAATAAAGATGAATTGTCCAAAAAGGACTTTGCCTGATACTAAAACTATCAAGCAACACATTCCGACAACGATTGAAATGTAATAAATGAGGTCGAAGATTGTTCTCATTCTTGGCCATTTGACGTTGTTCAACAGGAACATAAGTAGAAGCCATAGTGTACAACGTTTTCAAAGCATTCAAATGAGGTTGAGGCCGTCCAAACCATTCACGCCAGGTATTCATCACCGGAGCCAACACACCACTACCCGTTATTGCAATGTTGTCACAATCAAAAGCATAAATCAACGGAGAATAGTTATAACACTCCATACCTTCCCAGGATGTCATAACAGCAGGCAAATAATCCTGTGGATTATCTGTAAATCGCAAAACGGCGCCTTCTGACAAATGCAGGTTTACCCCACTTTTCATGTGGATTGGCCCTGTCAACCATTCTCCCTTCGGAATAACGACCCGCCCTCCTCCTGAACGGCTACAAATCTCAATCGCGGAATTAATCGCCTCCGTATTTATCGTCTTTCCATCAGCGACCGCCCCATAATCCGTAACCAAAAAATTTGTAGAAGGGAAAATATATTCCTTTATCGGTTTCATGGGAAAAGGGGCCTCCACGTACACTTCCTTATATAAAGAATCAGGAGCTACATCACATGAAACGATTCCTCCCCCCAAAAGCCCCCATAACATTAACCATAAAGACAATTCTCTTTTCATCTCAGTCCTTCTTCCAATTTACGTTCAACTATAAAATCATCAATCAAAACCCCGCGACCAATGTCAATTCTCATAAACCTTAATCTGATCCAAGACAACACCTTCATCCAAAGCCTTGAATCTCAACCGATGATTTACTGTAGCTTGCGGCTTCAGCACAACACGACGGATGGCCTGATTACGCAAAACATTGACCTTCCATTCTTCACTCCGCCCTATTGTCTGATAACTACAAACAATCCCTTCACCTCCATCCAAAGAAAGCTCAAAACGAAGTTCTTCACCCTCAACCGGATGATTCGGGAGCAAACAAACTTCAAAGACTAAAGAATCGGCAGCCGATTGACATTCAAAATCAAAAGAGAGTTGTTGTCCTTGACCCAAAGCAACGGCTTTCCCTTCGTAACCGATTCCTTCACATATCGCAGGATGAACTTCGATGCAATCAGCGCCATTCCATTGAAAAAGGATTTTAGGCTCTTCCAACATATTCTCTGTAGACATAGAATGCGGCACACGATTAAAAACAGGCAAACAGCGAGGAGAGCAATCCATTACACGATCCCATTTGCCCATATTATATAGCCGGGTCAAGGACACGATGCTATCATAAGCCATATCACTCTTTCTCCAGTCTCCTTTTCCATGTCTGGCCAACTGAGCCTCCAACAACTTAAAATTCATCTGCGCAGCTGCTTGCACAGGATATTTTATCAGTTGAAAGAACGCATCTTTCCGACTGTCTGCGACTTCAGATGAAATCTTTTCCACCCGATCTGAAAGCTGTTGATAAGCAGATATACGTTCTCTGATGTAAGTTTCACTCCAAGGCAAATCGGCTATAATCTTATACTTAGGATCCTTTTCCTCTGTACGGGTCGCACCCATAAACTCAGGCTTACGTATATAAGCCAAGCGATAATGTTCAAGCAAGACCGGGAGCGTTTGCGTAGCAACAGATTGGCCAAACTCTCTTTCCAGGAAACAATGCAAATGCTCAGTAACACCCTGTTTCTTCACTTCACCAATATTCCAGGCCATATCTAAAAACAATTCGATCTGATATTCGGCCGGTTTGATATCCCCAACATTCAATATCCACATTTTGCGAATGCCTCGTTCATAAGCCTGAGCCATTTGCTGATAAATCAAACCTGGCTGAACCGTGCAAAGCCAAAGATAATCATGGGGACGTCCCCAATAAGAAATATGATAATAAATCCCATTGCCACCCTTCCGAGCCTTTTCCGCTTCTGTCGGGAAATGACGGATATAGCCATAATTATCGTCACACCACATCAAGGTCACATCATCTGGAACCTCCAGTCCGGCATTATAGACATCCAGAACTTCTTTATATGGTATAAAAACCTGAGGAATATCGGTCACCGTTTCATCTACATAACGAGCCAGTAAGCTACGCTGATCCTTTAATACCTGTTCAAGTACTTGCTTCTGTTCACCAACCGTCTTTGCACCATTCATGGCTCCGTCATGCACACCTCTCATTCCCAATGTATAGAGATTGTCATATCCTGCCACTTCTTTAATACGTTCCTCCCAAAAGGTTCGTACATTCTCCCGATTATTCACATAGTCATATTCACCCTTCCCATCCCGTTTCCATTCGCCATTCGTATTTCGCATCATCGGTTCGCAATGGGAAGTACCAATATAAATACCATATTTATCTGCAACTTCTTTATTGCCTTCTGTAAAATAAAAAGGGACAGAACATTCATGCATGGCAGGCCAAAATGTATTGGCACGCAGACGGAGCAGTAACTCAAAGATGCGTGCATGTGTTTTAGGCCCTATTTGCCCTTTTACTGAAGTAGGTTCATAAGTCAACCCACTCCAAGGAGTAAGTCCCCAATCCTCATCATTGATGAAAATACCCCGAAAATCGACTGAGGGTTCTTGTAGATCCTTATACGATGCAGGCAGGACAAACTCTTTTCGTGGTTTAGGAACTACATCCGCCCACCATTCCCATGGCGAAACACCGATTAGCCGTGACAATTCCATAATGCCGTAAGCAGTACCGCGCTTATCGCTACCGGCAATGAGCAGACGACCTTTTGGAGAAACTTTCAGCAGGAAAGCTTCATGTCTCCCTTGAAGCATACTGACATCAACACCGGTCTGTCGGATTAAAGGACTTTCCCATGTTCCCACGATAACATCCCCACCGGAAAGGCTGATTTGAGGCTTCACACCAAAAACAGCCTGCCAGTCACGTGTCAATATCTGCAAAGCAGTATGTACGACCGGAGCTTCTTCCTCTACACAAGAGATATTCAATAGTTTCTGCGAACCGGCAACAAAATCCCGACTTGCAGACAGATTGCCGGCAAGCATCATCAAGGCAACGGTGACAAACAATCTCAAATCCTTCCACATTTTATCTCAACATTAAGACAGACAAGAACCCTATATTTCATTCACCCCAAGGTATCACTTCCTGCATATATATTGCATCCAGACTCCATGTCGCAGCATCATTCGTACTAATATATTTGCATTCATCCAACTCGGAAGGCACAAAAGGAGGCAGAACCGTTTCCACGCTAAGTCCACCTTTCTCTACAGAAGGGACATCCGCACATAAATCATCCCACGCTTCTTTCGCTTTCTGCATATCACGCGAATAATAAGCAGCGTATGCATGAAGACGAGAAATCCGAAAACTATTACGACGAAGTTCCCATGATTTCTGTTTATAATTAGCGGCCAGATCCAACCAGCTTTCTCTCCATTCGGGTAAATCAATCATTTGCATCATTTCATTCATCACCTCAAAACCGCCCATAATTGTCATCAGATGATTCGTCGTTTGAAGTTTAGGATCGCACTCACTGGTTATAATCCCGGTAGCCGGGTCAAATCCCAATGCCAGGGGACCGGTAAAAATCCGGCTTGGCAATGCGGCTATACTCTTCATTCCGGCTACAATCTTATTGCGATAGGCTTCATTACCTGTACGTTCCCATTCTGTCATCCAATTACCGGCGTAGCCCAACCAATCGGGGCCTATGCGCAAACGTGCCGGCGCCGTACAAGGATATTGTTCACGCGGTTGTGCCAAACGCATCGGGTCGAGGGTATATAATTTCTGTTCTGCATCCTTTACCTCTGTCATCAGGTCACCACAACGTTCGTCTGTAGTGAGATAATAATAAAAGCGATTCCACGCAGCCTGACTGATACGCGCTTCTTTCGCGCCACATCCCCAATGACTTACATTATGGCGGCTGCCCAGTCCCGCATTCGGTCCAATATGATAGACATCCACCTCAGCCGTATGACGGGTCATCGCTTCCGCCATTTGCCAAAGATCGGCACGCCCTGTACGCAAAAAATTATACCACAACCACATGTTGGAGGCAAGTTCCGTATTATCCCAGGCAAAACCTCCAATATCATATCGCCAAGTATGACGAACCGGGTCATAAGCGTGCATCACATCTCCATAATTCCAGAAGCCATACCATTTATTCTGCTCTATGGCTTTTGTATAGAACTCTACAAAAGACTCCAACCGGTCTTCTATTTTTGCACGAAATGCCGTAGTCCTGTCGGGCAAACTCCATACGCCAAAAGCCCTGCGAGCATGCAAATATTCAGGGACAGGCATCAGCACTCCTGCCGGACTTGAAAACTGTTCAGCGACAAGTGCAAAATCGGCTTTCCCCGTGTACCCTCCCTGAGGGAGTAAAGTAAGCGTCGTGGTTCTGGCAATGCCATAAGGGGTGCTCAGCCCCTCCTGAACATCCTCATAACTGGCGTTCAAGTCATGGGCTACATTATCATAATGCCGCAAATCCATCGGTTCACTATCGGGACTCCAAAGCCACGCCGTAATGGTTGCCTCTTCTGTTTTTGCGCCTGTAACCTCAATGGAAGAAGGATAGGATTGCCAGAAATCATGCAGACAAAGTCCTAAACCGCCGCTTACGTCCCCAAGAAATGCAAAACCGTTACTACGTGTCCCGGAAAAAGTTCCAATCCATGGATTATCGGTATTGGCCCGTTTGCGAATGGAAAAAGCATCCGCTGTTAATTGAGAAAGGCGATACCCGTCCCATGAAGCCCAATTATCTATCAAATTTCGGTTAGGGGAATCAAACTTATCATATTCGGGTATGCGTTTGCCTTCCATCTGTTGTTGTTGCAAAAGAGGGGCATTCTTATCTTCATCTTTCGGGAGCGACAACACCCTACGTCCTACCAACGGTTGAATCGGCTCACTCCAGACGCCTCCATCTGCACATGAAAAAGCGACATGCCTGTTGTAAAGCGCTTCGCGCATAGGTACTGTGAAACGCACTCCCAAAGCACGGATGAAATCGTTCTTCTCATCCCCATCGAACACGATACTGTGCACCATCTTGACTTGCTCGCTTCCGGCATAAAAATAAAGACGAACCACAAACGGCAACCACTCGCGCCCATCATTGCTTCTGTGCACTCCTTCAAGTTTCACTACCGCACGCACATTCCCCGCCCGCTCCACAGAAACCGACTTCACCTCACCGGCATAGTTGACAAAAGCTATTTGAGAGGTCGTTTCCAATGCGGGTTCGCTCTGTGTAGTACAAACCAAACGCCCACAAGAACCTACTTTTATTCCTTTATAAACCAAGCTGTCTATTAAGAATTCTCCCTTTCGAGGAATATACGCTGAAAGCACACCGGTCTCTATCCGAATGTCCTGAGCCGTTTCATCAATCAGCAGGCCATTTTCTTCGGCAGATTTCTTCCCCTTTCTTTTATCTTCCATCTTGGAAAGGACAAGCTCACCGGCTGAAGCAGGTACGACACCCGCTACTCCCAACCACTTTACCGAACCATCCGGCCAATAAGCCAACGGCCACGTATCTATCTGTATTTCCTTTTTCTCTTTACCCGACACCAACTGCCAATCGGTACCGGACTTTACATATCCCTCGTCAAAAGGCACGCCGAAACTTACCGCCTTGGCTTGAGCGGGTTCACCACCAATCCAATGCAATGCGACTTCATTTCCTTGCAAGGGTTCGCATGAATATCGGAAATGGGTAATGCGGGTACGCGACAAGGTGGTTCGGAATCCAAACCAGCCTTCAGTCAACGGATTGGCATCCCTAAAATCCACCAGGCGCTTCCCATCTATATAATAACTAACCCTATTGTTCTCATTTGTTATCTGGATATGATACCAACGGTTTGCTTCCAACAAATGTTCCTTGTCTTTATACTCCTTCAGAATTGCAGGACGAGCTTCGGCATCTGTCACACCGGCTTCATTTCCGTCATAACGGCGGAATCGGGTTGTTGAGTTGTGATTTCCGCCATACCCCATATAATAAAGTTGTAAAGAGTAACTGTTTAAGAAAATACCATTACGCCATTTCACACGCTTCCACAAATCATTCGGATATTTCGGATCCGATGCCATCCAGAAACAGTTTAAATCGCTCAAGCGATCCCTTTCATTTTCCACGACGACACAGGCATCATATTCGATGGTTACCTTTCCGCTCATCTTCTCTTTGCGCCATAAGGTAAGTCCCTTCGGTGCGACAATCTCAGCCGTATCACCACGAAACGTCACGCTATAATCCGGCGATTCCGATTCTACCTTCCAGTATTTCGAAAACTCACTCTTATTCAGTCCCGACACATTTTGTGCTTTTACTTCCAACGCGACTGCCAATAATAAAAAGGCTATGCAAATGTTTCTCATGCGAATGATAACTAAAGGGGTTATACCATTATTTTATATAATTCTTCAACGGACAGTCTGTTTGCTTCAATCCATCCACAATGCTTTGAGCATTCAATCTTGCTCCCTTTAAGGACGTATGGGTATGGTCACGTTTAAAATACTCCCCGACAACACGCAATCCTTCATTGAAGCCCATATCCTGCAACTTGTCTGCCGTAATCTTATTCAAGTCAATAAACCAAGCGCCCGTTTCCTCAGCAGCCTGACGAGTCCATGCGCCAAATGAATCGGTATTACGTTCGATCCGGCCATTATCCCATTTGTTTCGAGGGGTGTGACTCAACACAATCGGATAAGCGCCCTTCTCCCTGACATCCATGATAAACTTACGCAAATACCAGCCAAAAGTATAAACAACCTGATACTTACCGGTCGCTTCCATTTTGAACACCTTGCTCTCACCCCCTGCTCCCGGCAATTCAGCCCGCGCCTTGCCCGTGTTGATGTCACCTGCATCATTGTGTCCGAACTGTATCAATACAAAATCACCCGGCTGAAGCGCATTATACACCTTGTCCCAGCGTCCTTCATCCAAAAACGTTCGCGCACTGCGTCCGGCCATGGCATGATTTTCCACTGTGATGCGCGTCGTGTCCATGCACTCCGCTATCACACTTCCCCAGCCCCACATGCCGTCTCCTTTGTCTTCATTGCGTACCGTACTGTCGCCGATGGTAAAGAGCACGGGACACCCTTCCTTACGCGTAGCACCTGTAACCGTATCTTTTTCTATGGGCTTCAGATACTTGGCCAAAGCCAGATTCTTGTAATTACGGATGCCTTCGGCAGCGGAAGCGGCATTCACACGGGCACCGAACTCACTGGTGTGAATTCTATCCAGATAGAACATATATTTCACTTTCTCTTTCCCGAAAGTCTCAAATTTACGTGCTGTAATCTCATTGAGATCTATAAAAGGCACATGTTCCTTTTTGGCAACTTGCTTTGCCCACAATCCAAAGGTCTCACTGACGCGGGTCACAATAGTACTGTCCGCATCTTCCCAGGCATTACGAGGGGTCAGCGACATCAAGATGGGATAGGCTCCGCGTTTTTTCACATCGCGAATGAACCGGCGCATGTATTCCCCATACGTATAGACCGTTTCCTTTGCCCCCGTCTCTTTAATCGTCACCGCCAACGAATCTCTGCCGATTCCGGGGATAGAAGCACGGGCACGACCGCTGTCATACGGCCCATTATCGTTATGTCCCAACTCGATAATCACCCAGTCACCCTTGCGAATGCCCGTCAGCACTTCCGGCCAAAGGCGGTTGTAGAACGTGCGGCTGCTGGTGCCGCCCAAAGCATGATTTTCCACCGTTATACGGTTTTCATCAAAATGCTCATGGGCAAAATAGCCCCATCCCCATTGTCCATTGTTCCCGTTACCTAAAGTACCTGTACGCATCGTGCTGTTCCCGACCAGGAACAACACGGGATGATCTCCCTTACGACTGGAACCGGGAACCGGACGCGCTGTACGTGCTTTGTTCAAACTGTCAAGCGTATTGTCTATCACCTGATTTACGTCTTTCATCGGAGCAGTCACAGGCTTCTGGGCATGAACCTGGAAAGCCGTCGACAGGCCTAAACACAAACCTATAAAAGCATTCTTCCTATTCATCGTTTTACATTCTTATTGTTTACAAAGATAGCGACACCGTTCAAACCCTTAAATAGAAAATTATTCATATCTATGTTTTTTTGTCCACACTCTCAAATCTTCAAACAAATGATCCATCTCCATTCTGATCGAATGCAGGGATTTTATTGCCGCAGATTTTCTTTAAACTCAATCTCTACAATACGCAATTCATGGTTGGTCTTGTCCCCGTTCTTTGCCTTGAACAGATCCAGTTCACCGGCGGCAGGCGCTGCCACTTCTACAATCTGGCCGAATTCATCTCCCTCTTTGCTGGCTCCCTTCAGACGGACGGTTATTTCATCGGTCCGCACAGGCTTCACTTTGAGATGGATATATCCCAAGCTTTTCTCTGTCTCACCGCTCCATATCAATTCCTTGCCCGCATAGATTTCCAACGGATAACTGCGCATGCGCCAGCCTGTCAGCTTCATACAGATTTCATCGACACGCGCCGCCCGTTCCAGACGATAGGTAATCCAGGCCGTCTGCAAGCGGCCGTCGTTCGTCCATTCGCTCAGCTCATTGTCATCAAAACTGTTGCCGGCCTTATCGGCATTGGCTCCTGCCGTTGCCGAGAGGATGCCCGCATCCACCTTTGTCACCACATACGAAGGAGTAAGCGGAGTCTCACCCCGCGTCAGTCTTCCTTCCAACTCATCGCCGGGGATGTAACGGCTCAATCCCTGTTCCACTTCCACCGGCAAGGTCGTCAGCCGGACTTCGGCAGGTTTCAGTCCGTCCGCCACAGCCTTGATGTGGACGGTGCCCGCCTGCACAAGCGAACGGATTAACGCACGATTGACACCGCATTCCACCGGCAGGTCTTTAGACAAGATACAGTTGTCAGGGCCTTGCGCAATGCCGCCCCGCCATTCGGCCGGGCCTTCCAGTTCAAAATGGATTACGTCATGGGCCAGGGGACAACGCAAGCCGTCCTTATCGGTCACTTCCACCTGCAAGAGTGCCATATCGGCTCCATCGGCCTTCCAGTCTTTCGGATTTTGAATGACACTCAGCCTGATTTGCTCCGGCCGGCCGGCTGTCTGCAACCGGGTGCGGCAGCATTCCCTGCCATGCTCGTCGTAGCCCACCGCTTCGAGCGTCCCCGGTTCAAACGCAACACGGTCGAATGTATAGAGGAAACGGTACTTTTGCTCACCGCATCCCAATGATTTCCCGTTCAGAAACAGTTCCACCCGCTCCGTGTTCGAAACGACATACACGGGTTTCACCACCGTATCGTTGTAGTTCCAATGCCCTACGATATGAATGCGCGGGTGCTCGATGTCCACCCATCCGTCCCACATCACCTGATGGGCAAAGAAAGGATCTTTCGGTATGCGCATCGGGTCGGTCACGCCGCTGCGGCGATAGTTCTCCACCCCGCGATAGTGTGTGTTCGTGTCCGAGAAAATGATCTTGACGCCACCGGAGCTGACACGGTCGCCCGTACCCGGACGTTCCTGCCAATAATCGAACCAGCGGATGACGTTTTCGACGGTAAACGAGTCCTGATTGTGGTTGTAGGCCCTGGCATCGACCTTCTTCTGAACCGTATTTGTCATGGCCGAACGGAACGAATCGTTTCCCGCGCCGTTCTTATGATAAGGATAGGAATATTCATCCCAATACTTGCGCAGGCCTTTGTCGCGGCAATATTCCATCGCCCACATCGGATGGTGGCTGCTCTTGTTGATGTACAGCATTTCACCGCCGTACTCCGCCTCCCGGATGTCCAGCATCTCGCGCGAGCCGATGGCACGTCCGCCGTGAGGGTCGTACCGGTCGCGCAGGGCTTTCATCTCCAGCATGTGTTCGCGGCTGATGGATTCGTTGCCGCATTCGTAGAAGATGATACTCGGATTGTTGCGGTTGTAGATGATGGCGTCGCGCATCAGTTCGACACGCTGCTCCCATTGGCGGCCCTGACGGTCTTTTTCCGCATCACCGGCAGGCATGGCCTGCATCAGGCCCACACGGTCGCACGACTCGATGTCCTGCTTCCAGGGCGTGATGTGCATCCAACGCACCAGGTTGGCGTTGCCTTCCACCATCAGGCCGTTGCTGTAGTCGCTCAGCCAGGCCGGAACACTCATGCCCACACCCGGCCATTCGTTGCTGGTGCGCTGGGCAAAACCCTTCACCTGGATGACGCGGTCGTTCAGCCAGACCTTTCCTTTGCCGAAGCGGGTCTTGCGGAAACCGGTTCGCGTGCTGACTTCATCCACTTTTTCGCCGTCCACCCAGAGACTGGTCTTCACCACGTACAGATAGCCGTAGCCCCAGCTCCAGAAGTGAAGCCCGTCCACCTCGGACTCGGCCTTCAGCACCGTCTGCCCGCCGGGCTCCACGACGACAGGAGAGCTTTCAAACGTCTTCAGCAGACGGCCGTCGCGGTCAATCAGTTCCGCACGGCAGCACACTTCCTTCGCCCGACCGTATTCATTCCGCACCTCGGACTCGGCATGAATGACCGCCTTGCGCGACTTCACGCGGATGTCTTCGGCATAGATGTAGACACCGGTAGTCTTCAGGTTGCTATAGAGGGGAAGCGTCTGATACAGCTTGTCCGTGACATGCAGCCAAACGTTCTTCGGGATGCCGCCGTAGTTGGCATTGAAGTTACGGTCGCTCCACTGGTACTTCGTATCGGTGGCCCGCTCCTTGTAGTTCCAGTTGTTGTCCACGCGGACGGCCATCACGTTGTCGCCGCCATAGCGGATATAGGGAGTCAGATCGAAACCGACCGCCATCGCACCGTTCTCGTGCAAACCGAGGCAATGCCCGTTGAGGTAGAAGTCGGCTCCCTGGCGCACGCCTTCAAACTCGACAAAAACCTTCTTCCCCCGCGAACCGGCCGGCAGGCGGAAGTGCTTGCGATACCACACGACGGTGTCGGTCAGCTGCTCGATACTGAGCCGGAAAGCCTCGTCTTCGTTGAAGGGACGGGGCAGGGTGACCTGCTTCCAGTCCCGGTCGGTAAACCGGACTTCGCGGGCCTGAGGGTCGTCGCCCACATGCAGCAGCCATTCGGCATTGAAATTATACTTGCCCCGGACGTCCTGTCCCACGACGGGAAGCAGGCATCCGAACAAACCGATCAGAAGGATTTCCAACAATCTGCACATAGTCTATTCGATTTTATTCCATTATTTTATCCGCGTTGTCCGGCACGTCCGTCATCATCAGGTTCAGGCGCTTGCCGTTGGTGAAGTGGCCCGACTGGAAGAGCACCTTCGTGCCGTCAGGGCTGAAGCTGGGGTGGGCGTGGTCGGGCCGCATCTTCGTGTCGGACACGAGCCAGTGGCGCTCGCCCGTGCGGACATCTATCAGCCAGACGTTGCCGCCGAAGGTATCGCCTGCCGCCCAACGGTCGTCGTGGCTGGCGTTGCAATGCCAGAAGCCGCGACCCACGAGCTGGCCGTCAATGGCCTGGCGGTCTTTCTCCATTTCGACCTGACCCAACAGTTCGACGTCGTCCGTGCGCAGGTTGATGCGCAGGATGCCGCTGGCCTGCTTGCGGAGGCGGGGCTGGAAGCCCAGGATGTTGAAATACACATAGTCGCGGGAGGCAAATGTTTCGTGCGTCACCCAGTCGAGCGCCGTCTCCCGGTACAGGGGCTTGAACACGCGGCCGTCCGCCGTGCAGAACCACATGCGCTGATGGGCGTCTCCTCCGGTCTCGTTGCAGAACACGATTTCGCCGGGCGTGAAGCGGCTGGCCTGGATATGGCCCACCTTGAACTCGGTGTCGATGACTTTCTCCACACGGCCGGTAGCCAGATCCATCTTACGGATGCCGCACAGGGTAGGCTGTATCTTGATAGGCTGGTCGCCTTCGGGGCGGAAGGCATTCCGCTTCATGCGTTCCAGTTCTTCGGGCGTACCGTCGCGTTCGACGGTGATGTAGGCATAGTCGTCGTTGCAGTCCACCGCGAAGCCGCCGGGACGTCCCATCTCTTTAGGGAAGGTGCCGACCGTGCGCTCGTAGTCGGCCGGACGGCCTACCTTGCCCCGGTCGACGTCGGCGAAGAAACGGTCGAGATCCATGACGGAGAGCGTCCACTCTCCGTCGCGGCTGCGGCTGATAAACATGCGGTTGGACTTGCGGGCCAGATAGATGCCGCCTAAGCCGGTGCCTTCGGTAGCCTGGATAATGCGGCCGGTGGCCATCTCGATGAAGAACATCTGCGTGGGTCGCCAGCGGCGCGTCTTGCCGTCGGGCGTCGTAGTCTGCTGTTCGGGATCGCCGGCGCGGGTGGAAGAACGGAATATCAGATACTTCCCGTCGGACGTCCACATCGGGTCGGTCTGGTAGAGGAAGTGGTCGTTCTGGAGGGTGTCCGTCAGTACCGTAATCGTGCGGCCCGTCTGCGCGTCCACGTAGGTTGTCTTTTCGGACGGAGTGCAGTTTCCGAACTGGGCCGAAGCCGTGCCGCCCAGCAGGGCGCACCATGCGGCGGATAACAAGAGTCTTTTCATGGTTTTTAACTATTTCAGTTTGATTGTGGCAAAACAAAATCGGGCTTCCCCAATCCGGCGGCGGGAAGTTCCCCTTTCCGCTGCCGGAAGTCGAACATCAGGTCGATATGAAGGCCCTCGTCGCCCTTCTTGATGCGGATATTGCCCGGCTGGCTGTTCGGCCCCTGCTGTTTGATGGGCTTGAACGAATCAATGGCAGGAATGTCGAGCAGGAAGGAGAGGTCGCCCTCCGGGAAGCCCGGCATGGTCTGCTTGAGGCGTCCCGCAGGCTCTTCGGGCGTGAAGACGCGGTAGAAGATGCCGTCGCTGCGCGAGTAGACGGTAAACGGCGCCTCGTCGCTTTCCATCGTGGCCCAAAACAGATGGGCGTGGTAGCCCTTGAACTCAGGATAGATCAGGTTCTCGTAGCTCTCGCCCGTAATGGTGTTGTTGTAGTCCTTCTGCCAGATGCCGTACCGGGTGCCCGGCACGCGGTTCTTCCACACGCGGTAGGGGCCGCGACCCATCCAGCGCATGCCCGTGCAGGCCGCTTCGGGATAGGAGAAGGTCAGGCCTAAGTTGTAGACTTCGGTGTCCATGAAGGCATCGTCGAAGCCGCCTCCCCCGGAAGCCCGGTTCAACAGCACGGCGTCCATGTAGAGCAGGCCGTTGTCGGTCAGGCGCCAGACGATGGAGTCGGCCGCCCCCTTATACTTGGCGCAGAACACGGCTCCGTCCGCACCGGTGCGGAGGTAGCTGAGCGAAGGCTCGTAGCGCATCTTCATGCCCACAGCCACAGGGCCGTCCTTGAAGGGAATCTCCCGTCCGCCCGCCGTCACGCGGCTGAGCAGTCCGGTCGAGGCGTCGAACGCCACGCTGACGCCGGCGCTGCGCAGGACGTAGCTGCCGCCCTCCCTGACGGCCTCGGCTCGCGGCAAGGCTTGGAGGGTCATGGGCGTGTACTCCATCTTGTGCGCAAAGTACTGCGCAGCCAGGCGGATGGGATAGCTCCAGGTGCAGATGCTGCGGCCCTCCTTGTCGAAAGCCTCCAATTCGAGCACGTCGCCGTCGGCAAAGCCGGCAGGCAGGTCGAAGTGGGCCGTACCCGTCTCGCCCGGAGCCAGGGCAGGCAGCGTCACCCCGCCTTCAGCCAGGCGCACGGGAGCGGTTCCGTCAGCTCCCTGCATGGGCGTGTCGCACTTCAGGACGCGCCAGTCCATGCGGCAGTCCTTCAGGTTGGTGTAGGTATATTCGTTCGTCAGCAGAAAACGGCCGTCGAAATGCGAAGTAATGAGCAGCGGCTTCAGCTGTATGGGCGACCACTGCGCACGGATGGCATAGTAGCTGCCCTCCTTTTCGCGGCGCGGGCCCACCACGCCGTCGGGGGCGTTCGACCGGTCCGAGTCGAGGATGCCTCCCTTGTCCGAACGCCTGGGCGCCTCGTCGCAGAACACCCAGATAAATCCGCCGGCAAACATCGGGTTCGTCTGCCAGCGATCCCAGAAGTCGCGCAGGCCGGCGCCTCCGCCCTGGTCGTACATGGCGTGCATGAACTCCGTAGGCATGAACACCCGGTAGCCGTTCGTAAAGCGGGCCACACCCGTCAGGTAGGCCGGATAGTGGTGCGTGTCCAGGTCGTTGAAGTCGGCCCAGGGATGGATGACGTGCCGCTTCTGCAACAGGTCGTAGCGTGCAAACAGCGGATCCGTATCGTCGTTCCATCCGCCTTCGTTGCCGTTGCTCCAGAGAATGATGCAGGGATGGTTGACGTCGCGGCTCACCATTTCGCGCACCAGCCCGGCACCCACCTCCGAGTCGTAGGCATTCTGCCATCCCGCCAGCTCGTCCACATAGACCAGGCCCAGCGAGTCGCACATGTCGAGGAAGTGTTCGTCGGGCGGATAGTGCGAGCGGACGGCGTTCATGTTCATCTCCTTGATAAGCATCGCGTCCTGAAGGCTCATGGCTGCGCTCGTGGCACGCCCGCCGTCTACCGAGAACGAATGGCGGTTGACGCCCTTCACCACCAGTTTCACGCCGTTCAGGTACAGCCCGTCCTGCGGAAAGAATTCGATGGTGCGGAAGCCCACGCGGAATTCACGCGTCTGCACCACCCGCCCCTCGCGGTTCTTCAGTTGCAGCCGGGCCACATACAGGTTGGGGTTCTCCGGGTTCCACAGGCTGACACCGCTCCATTGCGAAGTGAACAGCTGCTCCCCTCCGTCGTTCCCGATGGCGTGTGAAACCTCCGTCCGTCCCGCCGTGTCGGTCATCACGCGGCCGTCCTTCAGCGCCGTCAGGCCGGTCACCAACTCGTAACCGCTTGCGTCGCCCTCCATTTCGAGCGCCACGCTCAGCCGTCCTTCGGCATCGGCGTTCAGCGTGAACCGGCTGACATGCACCTGCGGCAGCACCTCCAACCACACGGGGCGATAGATGCCGCCGTAGAGCCACCAGTCCGCTTTCCGTTCGGCTGCATTGACGGACTTGTCGGCCGACTCTTTGGCCACCTTCACTTCCAGCGTGTTCTTCCGTCCGAACCGCAGCAGGCCGGTGATGTCGTAGGCGAAGCGGTAGAAGCCGCCCCGGTGCACCTCGCCCGCCAACTCGCCGTTGACGCGCACTTCCGCGTCGGTCATTACGCCGTCGAAGAAGATCTTCACCCGCTGTCCGCTCCACGACCGGGGGACGTCGAACCGGTGGCGGTACGTGCCCACCTCGTCGCTCGGTTTCTCTCCGGGCACGGTGTACCACCGCCCATACGTGTAGTTGCCAAATCCCTGCAACTCCCAGTTGCAAGGCACTTCAATCGGTTTCCACTTGCCGCTGTTCTGTCCGTGCGTGCAATAGAAATCCCAAGTCCGTGTATCGTCGATGCCCGTGCCCGACAGATAGACACGTTCCGGGTGAGGCGCCTGTGCGCCCGCCCCCGCCGCCAGGAGAACCGAGGCGGCCAAAGTCAAGCCTTTCAAAAACATATTTCCCATACCAATCCTGTTTTTATTGCAAATATGTCACTTTATTCGAAAATAGGGAATGGATATTTGTACATATTCATGTATTTTTTTACCTATGTTCCATGAAATTTCCTCCCGCCGCCACGCAGCACTTCCTGAAGTCCCGACGCAGTGCTGCGTGAGGGTGTCATGCAGTGCTTTCTGAGGAGGGGACGAAGCACTTCGTCAGCAGGTCAGCCGGCACGTCGTCGGGACGGAAAAAATCTGCCCGTGAAAAAAAGAGGAAGAAAAACGGGATTTTTGCACGAGTAAAACAGTCCTGTCACACCAATTTGCTGATATACAGTCGGTTGCTGCGACAGTGACAGGAGCTGTACAAACTTTCTTGAAATATAATAAAAAATAGGCTGCCTTTAAAGGAAAGGTATTTTTTATTTTTTCACGGAAATGTTTACCAAAGGCCCTAAGGTGTCGCACTATTTTATTGATAATCCGACCTTTAGCGTGACAGGACTATTTTGGACCTCCCGAATCTTCCAAAATGTTCCTCATTCACGGGGCGCACGTTATTTTTTTCTTTATCCGACAGTTCCCGTTGCACGACAAAAGAGGCTGCCATCCCCTCTTCGGCGGACAACAGCCTCTCTTATCTAACCTAATACCCATGAATTAATATCCGGGGTTCTGCCACGCAGCACTTCCTGAAGTCCCGACGCAGTGCTGCGTAAGGGTGTCATGCCGTGCTTTCCGGGAAGAGGACGAAGCACTTCGTCAGCAGGTCAGCCGGCACATCGTCGGGACGGAAAAAATCTGCCCGTGAAAAAAAGAGGAAGAAAAACGGGATTTTTGCACGAGTAAAACAGTCCTGTCACACCAATTTGCTGATATACAGTCGGTTGCTGCGACAGTGACAGGAGCTGTACAAACTTTCTTGAAATATAATAAAAAATAGGCTGCCTTTAAAGGCAAGGTATTTTTTATTTTTTCACGGAAATGTTTACCAAAGGATCAGTCCTGTCAACAATATCCATTGATAATCAGGCGATTTTGTTGACAGGACTATTTTGGGCCTCCCGAATCTTCCAAAATGTTCCTCATTCACCGGGCGCACGTTATTTTTTTCTTTATCCGACAGTTCCCGTTGCATGACAAAAGAGGCTGCCATCCCCTCTTCGGCGGACAACAGCCTCTCTTATCTAACCTAATACCTATGAATTAATATCCGGGGTTCTGCCATGCAGCCTTGTCCGCGTCGGAGAGGTTCTGCCCATTGTCATCCAACAGACCGTCGATGAAGGTCTGCGGAATCGGACGCAGATTGTGATGATCCTTTATATTGGCGGCTGCACGCTGATTGAACGCTTTGGCACGTTTTACCAAGGTCTTCGTGCGGCTCAGTTCCTCCCAACGATTCCACTCACCGAGCAATTCACGGGTCCGTTCGTTGAGGATGAAGTGAATCTTGCCCTCAAGCGAATTTCCATCCACACCGAGTTTCGCCAAGATAGCCTGGTCTTCTGTCGGCAGGTTGCTCCAACTTGAAATCTGCAGATTCGATGCTCCCCAGCCTCCTTCAGGCTTCGTCAGACCAGTCGAGATGCAGTAGGTATTCTTCTGGATGTACGAATATTCGTAGGCCTGCATATTGGTTATCTTTTCGCCCTTCTCATTCTTGTTTCCTTTGGCCGTGTTGGAGTTTGCAGTCGAGTTGCCGCTTGCCTTGAATGCCTGCGATCCGTCTTCGTATGCCTCGCGGTCTTCACCGGCTTTGTATTGGGCACGTGCACGCAGTTCGTTGATGGTTCTCAACGCACCTGCATCGTCACCGTTGCGCACTTGGCATTCAGCCTTGATCAGGTATGTCTCGCCCGTCCGGGCCAGTGTGATGTCGCGATGTGCATCGCCCTTTTCAGCGGTACGTGTACCGTCTTCGACCTTGTTGATGCCGCAGTAGGTATTGCAGGTATTGGGATCACCGGACACTCCGTGCTGATCCATTTCGTACTTGTCGCCGTCGTAGAGAGAAACAACATTGGGCACCCATTTGCCACCCCACTCCTCGGGACCGAGGTTCACCGGATAGACGAATGTGTGCTTCTCGCCGGCACGACCTATCGTTCCGTATTTGCTTACAATCTGATCACCTTTCTTGTTCAGGATGAACATGATTCCCGGCTGACCCAGTGCAGGCTCAGCCCCGGCTGGACAGCCTGCTTTTTGCATGGCATCAGGAGTTTGGTAGTTATTATAGCCGAAAACGGTCTTGTAAGTCTTCCACATACGCGAATCATTCACGTTGTCGAATATGGCATACGCATATTCGGTCGGACGGCAGCGCTGGAAGTCCATACCGCCGATAAACTGACCGCGCATAACATAATCCCCTGAAAAGTTCGAGAACTGTGGGTTGAAATAGTTGTAGGTGCGGTTACCGTAACGTCCGGCGGTCGAACCCTCGTTGTGCGGGATGGCCATCAAAACCTCTTTCGATTTCTCGATATCACAGTCCGTACCCGTCCAATGGGCATAAAGCCGGTTGTAGTCGCTTTCAAGTGGGCGGGCGGCTATCACCTCATTGCAGAGCTTGATGGCCAGGTCAAGGTCGGTCTTTTTGTCGTATTTGCCGTTCCAGTCGCTGCAACGTTCGCTTTGACGATAGAGCAGCGCCTTGGCATAGAAGTGGGCAGCCGTATATTTTGTCCAAGCGTAGTAAATCCAATTGTTGTCGGCCGGAATCAGCTCATAGGCATTCTTGAAGTCTTCGATAATCTGGTTCAGAACCTCCTCTTCCGAAGCGCGCTTGTAGTTGCGCGGAACATCGGAACCCTCCACTTCGACCGGTTTGGTCTGCAACACCACGGCTCCATATTGACCGAACAGACGCAGATAGTTGTAACCACGCAGGAAATAAGCCTCACCCATCGCACGATCGTGGACGTTTTCGGGCATCATGCTTTCACTCGCAATAATCAGATTGGCACTGGAAATTCCGTAATACATCTGACTCCATACGGCATCGATACCCGGATTGTTCTTCGCGTCACCCGTTCCCGCCCAGTTGAGCGGACCGAAGTTGGCGTTATAGTCGTTCCAAGGCTCCGCACAGTTGGAACCGGCCACCGTAAATTCATCGCAACCATAGAGCGTCGTGGCATAAGCCCATTCATAGCCGCCCCACCAGCGGATGTTGGCATAGAGACTGCCGACCATCTGTTCCACGCCCTCCGACGTGTTCAACAACGCATCGGAAATCATGTGTCCTGCGTCCTCTTCCAAAAAACTATCGCCGCAGGAAGATGTTCCCAGTGTCAGCGCACATGCGAAGACACCGGTGAATATTCTATTCAGTGTTTTCATATTCTTATTTTTCTTGTTTGATATTAGCAATTAAAAACCGACATTCAGACCGAAAGTGACACCACGATTGTAGAAACTCGTACCGAAGTCAAGATCTACGTAATCAACCGATGAGTAGAGATTGCCAAGGTTGCGACCTTGTACATAGACTTTCAACGAATTGAGACCCATTCTCTGGCAGAGGTTCTTTGAGAAGTTGTAACCCAACGAGAGGTTACGCACCTTCAGGAACGATGCATCCTCGTAACCCAGCAATCCGGCGTATGGGTCACCGCTGCTTCGGCTGGACTGGTAGATAGGTTTCTGCCATTTGGCATCGGTATTTTCGGGTGTCCAATAATCGACTTCCACCTGATTGGCAGCACCCGACAATGCCTGTCCGCCGGTAGAAATCATATAACCGAAACGACCGTAGAGCTCGATGGCCAGCTCAAGTCCCTTCCATGTGAAAGTGTTCGACCAACCCATCGTCCATTTAGGGTTCGTGTTGCCTATGATTACGCGGTCCTCTTCATCGATACGGAAGTCACCGTTCTGGTCGACCGGACGTACAAGACCGGGCTGGAAATTGTGCCCATTGGCGTTGAATTTCTCCATCAGTTCGCGGTCTTCGGGGGTATCCTGCCACAGACCGGCCTGATCGTGGGTGAAGAACACACCGATTGACTGACCGATGAACCAGCCGTTGCCAATCATGTCCTGTTTGCCGTTAAGCAGCGAAACGATTTCGTCCTTCTGGTAAGCCGTATTGATCGATGATATCCATTCGAAGTCTTTCGTGCGGACGGGCGTGAAGTCCACGCCGAACTCAATACCGAAGTTCTTTGTCTCGCCGACGTTCATTGTCATTGAAGGGTAACCGGACAGCGTAGGAATTGTGGCAGCCATCAACAGATCCTTTGTCCTCGAATGGTAGATATCAATCGTACCCGTGATACGGTTGCCCAGGAAACCGAAATCGATACCGTAGTTCCACTGCGTGGTTTTCTCCCACCCCAATTTCTTGTTAGGCATCTTGTTGGAACTACTACTATAATAGGGCTCGTTTGGGGTAATGATTGTGTAACTGTCGCTCTTACCATTGCCCGGCATATTGTATTGCGAAACGACTCCTAACGTACCGTATGCACCGACCGCAGAGTTACCTGTCACACCGATACCTACACGGAGTTTCAGGTTGTCCAGCCAGCTGACGTCACGCAGCCATTCCTCCTGATTGATACGCCAACCGACAGCGGCCGATGGGAAGAAAGCCCACTTGTTGCCCTTAGCCAACACGGACGAGCCGTCGTAACGACCCGATACGGTCAACAGGAATCGTTCATCGAAGTTGTAATTGACACGGGCCATGTACGAAGCCAGCTGGTTCTCGCTGAAGCCTGTACCCATCTTTGCACTATAGTCTTTATTCAGGATATCAATGATGCCCATGTTGTTCCACAGCATCGAAGGATAGGGATAGCCCACGCCCGACATACTGGCACTTTCATGGTTGAATTTCGAAGCCGTCTGCAACAGGGTTACACCGACGGTGTGCTTCCCGAACTGGCGGTTGAAGAGAATCATGTTGTCCAATGTCCATGAGAAATAACGATCGGATCCCCATGTGACGTAGTTCTTACCGCCTGCACGACCTGCCGATGAGGCATCGATGAAAACACCGTTGCGACGATAACGGAAGTCGGGACCGAAAGCGATTTTGTAACTCAAGCCTTTGAGCGGTTTCCAGATTTCCCCGAAGTCGACCTGTCCGAAGAAACTTCCCAATGCACGGAAGCCCTCGCGGTTATCGTTCGATTTCTTCCATTCATCCATCACTGTGTAGGAATTGTTTTCCGAACCGGCAGGCATATTAATGATATCACCGGCTTCATCGTATGGCAGTGCATAGTTCGGCAATGCTTTGGCAGCGATGTAGATGTCAGTCGGACCCGAACTCGTGCCTGTCTGCCCTGTACGCGAATATCCGTACAGTTGCTCGGTGTAGGAGATGTTCATCGATGCACCCATCTTGAACCACGTTTTTGGGGTGATATCGACTGTCGAAGCGAAGTTGTAACGTTGGTACTTCTGTCCTTTCTGCGTACCGTCGTTGCTCAAGTAACCGACCGAGAAAGAACCCATGATCTTTTCCGTACCGCCCGAACCGCTCAACGTATGTTCGTGGGTGATGCCTGTTTCTGTAACGAGGTCTCCCCAGTCGTAGTTGGTAACCAGTGACGGATTCCATACACCGTCGACCCAACCTTTCTCAATGTTGGCCCAACCTGGGTTGCCGGTGAAGTAGTTCATATCCTTTTCGTATGAAGGCTGGTCACCGCGCGGGTTGATGTCGGGATTGGCGTTGTATCTTGCCCAGCGCACGAACGTAATCATATCACTGGCACTCATGGATGGCTGTAAATCATGTAGCTTCTCCACCGTTACCGTACCCGAATAGTTCAGGGAAAACTGTCCTGTCTTACCTCGTTTGGTCGTTACGAGAACTACACCATTGGCACCCCGAGAACCATAGATAGCGGTTGAAGATGCATCCTTCAAGATATCAATGGATTCAATATCACGAGGGTTCAATGTTTCGATACCACCTGCACTCAAAGGTACACCATCGACAACATACAACGGAGAGTTACTGGCTGTCAAAGAACGATTACCACGAATGCGGATAGAACCGATTTCACCCGGACGCTGATTCGATGTGATATCTACACCGGCAGCCTTACCCTGCAATGCTTCGAAGGCATTACTTACAGGCTTAGTGTTCAATGCTTCTGAATCAACTCTCGTCAACGCGCCCGTTACGTCCGTTTTCTTCTGGACACCGTAACCGACAACCACTACTTCGTCCAGCATCTCCGTATCTTCGCTCAACGTGACATCTATTCGCGTCTTGCCGGCTACAGAGATTTCCTGAGACTTATATCCCACAAAGCTAATTTGAAGGGTGGCGTCGTTTGCCACTCCTTGAATCGAAAAGTTTCCGTCGATGTCCGAAATGACACCATTCGTCGTACCCTTCACCAATACACTGGCACCGATAACCGGTTCGCCGGTGGAATCAATGATTTTACCTGTAACAGTTTTACCTTGCGCATAGCCGCTCATCGCAACTACCGAAAAGAGAGCTGTAAGAAATAGCCATTGGATGAAATGCATCCGGCCAAACAGACGTAGTCTTTTGTTGTTTTCCATACATAAAAAATTTTAATTATACATATTTTAAAAACGCTATTTCCCTTTTTGCGGTGGAAATCCGTACAAAGATATGACACCTTTTGCATACAGACAAATGGAAAATCGTACATTTACATGTAAATCCGTCTCACAAGCGGCCGAAAAGCGACTGTAAAAACAAAATGATTATTCATAAAATCATTTTCCATAGGCCGGAAGCCCTGCAAACTCCCTCCTTCCGCCTACTCAAAGAGCAATCGGAAGAACGTCCTTTGTATAAAATTCATGGAAACTGTACAAATCTCCATTGTGAAACAAAATCGTACCGGCTACTTTTGCAGCAAAAATCCATTCCAACATGAAAACAAAGAAAACAGTAACCCTGCTCATCGGCCTTTTCGTCCTCGGCATGGCCTCCGCACAGCAAGTCCCCGACCGGAACGAGACGTTGAAGACGATGGTAAAAGTCAACGACCACTTCATGAAGAAGTACAGCGATTATCGGACTCCGTCCTATGTAAACAAGGTGATCCGCCCCAGCAACATCTGGACAAGAGGCGTCTATTACGAAGGACTGATGGCCCTTTATTCCATTTATCCGAGGGAGGACTATTACAGCTACGCCAACGACTGGGCGGACTTTCACGGATGGGGCTTCAGAAACGGCACCACCACCCGCAATGCCGACGATTATTGCGCCAGCCAGACCTACCTCGATTTATATAAGGTATGTCCCGACCCGGAAAAGATACGCAAGGCAAAGGCCAACATAGACATGCTGGTCAACACCCCGCAAGTGAACGACTGGTGGTGGATAGACGCCATCCAGATGGGTATGCCCGTCTTTGCCAAACTGGGACGACTGACCGGCGAACAGAAATACTTCGACAAGATGTGGGAGATGTACGAATATACCCGAAACGTACACGGAGAAAACGGCATGTACAATGCGAAAGAAGGCCTGTGGTGGAGAGACCAGGACTTCGATCCTCCCTACAAGGAACCCAACGGAAAGAACTGCTACTGGAGCCGGGGCAACGGATGGGTGTATGCCGCACTGGTCAGAGTGATGGACGAAATACCGGCAGACGAACAACACCGCACAAACTATATAGATGACTTCCTGACTATGAGCAAGGCCATCAAAGACTGCCAACGCGAGGACGGCTTTTGGAATGTCAGCCTCCACGACGAATCGAACTTCGGCGGGAAAGAGACTTCCGGCACGGCCCTCTTTGTCTACGGCATGGCCTGGGGCATACGCAACGGATGGCTGGATCGAAAAGAATACCTCCCCGTCCTGCTGAAGGCATGGAATGCAATCGTCAAGGAAGCCGTCCATCCCGACGGTGCGTTAGGCTATGTACAAGGAACCGGCAAGGAGCCTAAAGACAGCCAGCCGGTCACTTACGACAAGATACCCGATTTTGAAGACTTCGGCACGGGCTGTTTCCTGCTGGCGGGAAGCGAAGTCTACAAGTTAGAGAATTAACCGGACGGATTGATATACAAAGGGCTCCGCCGTCTTCTTTTCCGTATTCCTTCTACTGCGGACAAGGGCGGCGGATTTCTTTTATCCATGCCGGACACATCGCCCGAAGAAATGCACCGCTTCCATCCCCGGAAAGCGGCGTCTTTTTTCGATGAAAACGGCGTTTTTCGCCCAAAGTCCTGCGTTCAGTCGAACAGTTCCTTCAGGACATCCAACGATTTCAGCTCCGGGAAGGCGGGCAGATGCAGACGGTAGTATTGCTCGATAACCGTCAGACAACGCATCCGCTCCGCACGGCTCATGGCGAACAGATGCATCGTGTCGTAGTTCATCCGCATCAGGGTAAGAAGGCGCGACGCCTCGACCGGCCCGATATAATGGGAATGTACCGAAGGGCGAAGAGGCGTAAAGCAGGCATTCACCAAATCGAAATAACAGCCGTCCGAATAGCCCTCCAGATTGGGATAAAGCCCCAGAAAGCGGGAAAGGCGCATCAGGAAGACCAGATGAAAGTTGGCAAACCCCGTGCGGCACTCGTCCAACCACACGATGGAATGCCGCACATAGGAGAACAAGGCCCGGTTATCCGCTTCCACGCAGACGGCACGGCACAAAAACTCCGAAAGAAACAAGGCGATAGCCGATTTACAGGGGTCGTAGGGCAGGGAGACAAACGGATGCCAGGACTTCGCTTCCTTTACCTTATATATAGTGGCATTCGGACGGAAATCGGCCTCCAACTCGACCAACGACAAGGGCTGAAACAAAACAGGCTTGACCGCCGCCTTACGCGAACGGGGCAACGGCACCCTGAAGGACACCCGGCCTGCCACGTCCGTATAGACATCGGCAATGCAAGCCGCATCCTTATATTTCACCGTGCGAAGCACGATCCCTTCCGCCTTTTGCCACATATTCCCTCCGCCTGTTTCGTAAATCCGTCTGCAAAGTTACAAAAAAGAGAAGACTTGGCCGTGTCCTCCCCTTTCTTTCTTACACAAAACGGTGCCTGCACGGCCTCTTCGGCAGGACACAAAGGCTGTACCTCCATCGCTCTACCGCCTCTGAGAGAAAATCCGACTATTGTATTCAAAAAAACAGCAAGAACATTTTGCCGGTTCAAAAATAGTTTCTACCTTTGCATCCGCAAACGGAAAATAAAGCGTTTGCAGGCGGAAACGCCGACCCAAGGAGGCCCGTTCGTCTATCGGTTAGGACGCAAGATTTTCATTCTTGAAAGGGGGGTTCGATTCCCCCACGGGCTACAAATAAAAGGAATAAACGAATTAAAAAAAAGATCAGTCGAGATGGCAAATCACAAATCATCACTGAAAAGAATCAGACAAGAAGAAAAAAGAAGACTTCACAACAGATATTATGGCAAGACCATGAGAAATGCTGTTCGCAAACTTCGCGCTACTACCGACAAGGCAGCAGCAGTCGCTATGTACCCCGGATTGGTTAAATTGCTGGATAAGCTGGCCAAGACAAACATTATCCACAAGAACAAAGCCAACAATCTGAAGTCTAAACTGGCTCTGCACATCAACAAGCTGGCGTAACAAGAACGCAAAGCCCCGTAACGCATAACAGGTCGGACAGGAAAGTCCGGCCTTTTCTTGTATGCACAGGCATCCCGAAGGCCGGTCTGCTAAAAAGCCGTAAAGGCAGAAAAAACTCCTCATCTCCGTAGCATAATTCAACGATTTTCACTATTTTTGCTCAGTTATTTCAATAAGCATAAATTATGACTGAAGAAGAGAAAATAAACGGTGAAAACAATTATTCGGCCAGTAACATCCAAGTACTGGAAGGATTGGAAGCGGTACGGAAACGCCCTGCCATGTACATTGGCGACATCAGCGAAAACGGTCTGCACCACTTAGTCTACGAGGTGGTGGACAACTCCATCGACGAAGCGATGGCCGGCTACTGCGACCACATCGAAGTGACAATCAACGAAGACAACTCCATCACGGTACAAGATAACGGCCGAGGCATCCCCGTCGACCTGCACGAAAAAGAAAAGAAGTCGGCACTGGAAGTCGTCATGACCGTACTCCATGCCGGCGGCAAGTTCGACAAAGGCTCCTACAAAGTATCGGGCGGTCTGCACGGCGTCGGCGTATCGTGCGTCAACGCGCTCTCCACGCACATGACGACCCAGGTGTTCCGCAACGGGAAAATCTATCAGCAGGAATACGCATGCGGCAAGCCGCTCTACGACGTCAGGGAAGTAGGCACCTGCGAGCCGGGGTTCACCGGCACGAAACAGACTTTCTGGCCTGACGACAGCATCTTCACCACGACCGAATACAAGTACAGCACCCTGCAAGCCCGCCTGCGCGAACTGGCTTACCTGAACGCCGGCATCCGCATCACCCTGACCGACCGACGCCAACAGGACGAAAACGGAGACTACATAAAGGAGACATTCCACTCGGTGGAAGGGGTGAAGGAGTTTGTACGCTACCTGAACAGCAACAACACGCCGCTCTTCGATGATGTCATCTACCTGAATACCGAAAAGGCCGGTGTGCCCATCGAATGTGCCATCATGTATAACACGGGCTATCGCGAGAACCTGCACTCCTACGTGAACAACATCAACACAAAGGAAGGCGGTACGCACGAAGCCGGCTTCCGCATCGCCCTGACCCGTGTGCTAAAGAAATACGGCGAAGAGACCTGCACCAAACAGTTGGAGAAAGCCAAAGTGGAGATCTCCGGCGAGGACTTCCGCGAAGGACTGATCGCCGTCATCTCCGTCAAGGTGGCCGAACCTCAGTTTGAAGGACAGACCAAGACGAAGCTGGGCAACAACGAAGTGAGCGGCGCCGTCAACCAGGCTGTGGGCGAAGCGCTGACCTATTATCTGGAGGAACATCCGAAAGAAGCCAAACTGATTGTCGACAAAGTGATACTCGCCGCTACGGCCCGTGTGGCCGCCCGCAAGGCCCGCGAGTCCGTACAGCGCAAGTCGCCCATGAACGGCGGAGGGATGCCCGGCAAACTGGCCGACTGCTCCAGCAAGGACCCGGACGAATGCGAACTGTTCCTCGTCGAGGGTGACTCGGCAGGCGGCTCGGCCAAGCAGGGACGCAACCGCCAGTATCAGGCCATCCTGCCTTTGCGCGGCAAAATCCTGAACGTGGAGAAAGCCATGTGGCACAAAGCCTTCGAAAGCGACGAAGTGAACAACATCATCCAGGCACTGGGCATCCGCTTCGGCCTGAACGGGGAAGACAGCAAGGAAGCCAACATCGACAAGCTGCGCTACAAGAAAGTGATTATCATGACCGATGCCGATGTCGACGGATCGCACATCGACACACTGATTATGACCCTGTTCTTCCGCTACTTCCCGCAAGTCATCCGCGAAGGCTACCTGTATATCGCCACTCCCCCGCTCTACCTCTGCACGAAAGGCAAGGTAAGGGAATACTGCTGGACCGACCAGCAACGCCAGCGGTTCATCGACACCTACGGCGGCGGTTCGGAAAACGCCATCCACACGCAGCGCTACAAAGGTTTGGGCGAAATGAACCCCGAACAGCTATGGGAGACGACCATGAACCCCGATAACCGTATGCTGAAGCAGGTGAACATCGAAAACGCTGCCGAAGCCGATTACATCTTCTCCATGCTGATGGGCGAAGACGTAGGCCCGCGCCGCGAGTTTATCGAGAAGAACGCAACCTATGCCAACATCGACGCATAATTCATCATTAACCTATCTCACATCTTACACAGAACAGTCCCGGCCGGACAGGGGAAACCTGCGGTCGGGACTTCTTTATTTCTTCACTTCGCTGAAAAGCCCCGACAAAAGCAGCGTGAAGAGACGAACTTCATCCTTAAGAATGTCCGGTCAGATAGGCGACACACCGTCCTACACGCTCCGTCCGATGCTTCACTATCCATTTATAAATGAGCCAGGGTACATATACTCCGGTCACGGCCGCCAGTACTGCCCCTACCTGCCAGGGCGCATGGGTAATGCCTAAAAAAACCTGCTGGAAAACCGCTTGCGGAAAGAATGAAAACAGATAGATGGCATAGGAGGCCCCATACAAATGGTCGAGGAAACCGGCCCGGCGTACAAGATAGACCTTTCCGAGGAAAATGCTGAGAGCGATGCCGTTGCAAGCCGTCAGCACATCTTTGCCGGGGAATGAGGGGATGAAGGTAACGAATGCCACCGAAAGCAACAGCGTGGCGCCAAGTCCGACATAGGGGTTACCGGCGAGGCGGTCTTCCACATGATAGCGGCAACAATAATAACCTAAAAGAAAGTAAAACAGGTAACCAATCACTCCACCGAGATTCAGCAGCCTGATACCTGCCGCCGGATTGAAAAGATGCAGCAGCAAGGCGACAAGCAGCACAGCTGCATGCCCCTCCCGGCTGTCGAAGCGCCTGAACAAACGGACGCCATACATAACCATCAGGAAGATGACAAACAACGTAGGCAGGAACCAGAAGTACACTATCACATTATCCCCAGGATAAATCAACTGGTGGAAAAAGGACTCAAATGAAACCTCCACAGGATGCACGGCAAAACGATTGAACAGGGCTTTGGGAAGGAAGGTCAGCGTACTGAGGGCTACATAGGGTATCAGCAGCCGCTTCATCTTCTTCCATATAAATCCTTTGCGACCGTATAGGGGGGGGGTAGACAAGGGGAGATGCTTTTTCTCACTCCCGTATCCCCAAAGGAAACCGGAGATAAACATAAACAAAGGCATGTGGAAAGAATAGATCCACGTGTGTAACAACAAGGGAGACGATGCTCCCTGCATACTGTGTCCCACCACTACAAGCAATATGCCGAATGCTTGCAGGAACGAAATCAGATTGTTTTTTTCTTGCATAAATACCGCATGTTATGCGCGTATCTACTTACTACAGGAAAACGGGGTATCGGGCCTGCCCCACAATCACAGACAAGTCACGTCCACACGATCCGCAGACGCTTACGACTTATTCTTATAATAAATAGTAAACGCTAATTAATAATCAAAATACCTTACTCCCTGCCGCTGCAGGAGAGCTTTGCTGCAAAGGTATGAAAAAAATATTTGCCGACAAAATCTGCCGCGCCGGATGTCTCTCCGCCCATCACAGCATCCCCTGCCGCTTTAGTTCTTCCGCCGCAAGCTCCAGTTCGCGGTACCACGCCTCGCCGAACTTGCGGATGAGCGGCTCGCGCAGGAACTTATAGACAGGGACATTCTCCTTGCACCCCAGCAGGACGGCGGCTTTGCAGACATCCCAGCGGTGGTAGTTCACCGCCCTGTAGGAGCCGTAACGGCTCACGCGGACGGGATAGAGGTGGCACGAAACGGGCTTGTAGAAGCGCGTCCTGCCGGCACGGAAGGCCTTTTCGAGGGCGCAGCAACAGCAACCGCGATCGTCATAGCAGGTAAAGACGCAGTCCTTGTCGTTGACAATGGATGTCACTAAGTCGCCCTCGCAGTCGGTGTACACCACCCCCTGACGGTCGATGACAGCCCGCGCCTCCGGGCTGAGGTCGTCCCATATCGCAGGGAGCGCGGCTTCAAGTTTCTCCACTTCGTCCGGTTCTACCGGCGCTCCGGCATCTCCCTCGATGCAACACTCGCCCTTGCAGGCAGACAGGTCGCACAGGAACTTCTCGCGCAACACGTCGAGACTTACCACTACATCGTCTATCTGTATCATCATGTACCGTTCTTATCAAACGCTTTCTCCACAACGGGGCATCCGTATAAGCCGCTGTCCATCAACCGCCTATCGGTTTATTCCGGCTTAATGAAAATAAACTGTCAGTTCAAAGCCTTTAAACTGACCGTACAAACGGAGTAAACCGACCGTACAAACGGAGTGAACTGACAGTTCAAAGACGTTGAACCGGCAGTTCAAACGGAGTAAACAAATGCCTTGCCGCGAATAAAAGCAAACCGTTAAAAAATACAAGGGCAGACAGAAAGAACCGTTTCATCGGCACCTTCTGCCTGCCCGCTATTCATTTGTAATCTTCCGAATCATTCCTGAATCAAATCCTTGCCGGTCATCTCGGCAGGCTGAGGCATGCCGAGGATGTGGAGGACGGACGGAGCCACGTCGGCCAGCACACCGTTCTCTACCCGGACGCCCTTGTTCTCCGTCACATAGACAAACGGAACGGGGTTCAGCGAGTGGGCGGTGTTCGGTGTACCGTTGGCGTTCAGGGCGTGATCGGCATTACCGTGATCGGCGATGACAATCACTTCGTAGCCGTTGGCCTTAGCAGCCTCTACGGTATCGCGGAGGCAGTTGTCGATAGCGACGACGGCTTTCTCGATGGCCTCGTAGACACCCGTGTGGCCCACCATGTCGCCGTTGGCGTAGTTCGCCACGATAAAGTCGTATTTCTGCGTGCCGATGGCCTGTACTAACTTGTCCTTCACTTCGTAGGCGCTCATCTCAGGCTTCAGGTCGTAGGTAGCCACCTTCGGCGAGGGGACAAGGATGCGGTCTTCGTTGGCATAGGGAGTTTCGAGTCCGCCGTTGAAGAAGAAGGTCACGTGCGCGTACTTCTCCGTTTCGGCGATGTGAAGCTGCGTTTTGCCGTGATTGGCCAAGTATTCGCCCAGCGTGTTCTGCACGAGTTCCTTATCGAAGAGGACGTGCACGCCCTTGAACGAATGGTCGTAGGGCGTCATGCAGTAGTATTGCAGGCCGGGGATGGTGTGCATGCCCTGCTCCGGCATATCCTGCTGCGTCAGTACGATGGTCAGCTCCTTGGCGCGGTCGTTGCGGTAGTTGAAGAAGATCACGACATCGCCTTCCTTGATGGTGCCGTCGAACGATCCGTTTACAATGGGTTCGATGAACTCGTCCGTCACATCGTTGTCATACGACTCCTGCATGGCCTGAACCATGTCCGTAGCTACGTGACCCCGTCCGTTGACGAGCAGGTCGTAGGCCTGCTTCACGCGCTCCCAGCGTTTGTCGCGATCCATAGCGTAGTAGCGGCCCACGATGCCGGCGATGCGTCCTGCCGACTGTGCGCAGTGGGCAGTCAGCTGCTCGATGAAGCCCTTGCCGCTCTTCGGGTCGGTGTCGCGGCCGTCCATGAAACAGTGGATAAATGTCGTGTCTTGCAGACCGTATTCCCCGGCGATGTCGCAGAGCTTGAACAGGTGGTCGAACGAAGAGTGAACGCCGCCGTCCGAGGTCAGTCCCATGAGATGGACGTTCTTGCCGTTCTCTTTCGCGTAAGAGAAGGCGGCGATGATTTCCTTGTTCTTCAGGATGCTGCCGTCGGCGCAGGCGCGGTTAATCTTCACAAGGTCCTGATAGACGATGCGTCCGGCACCGATATTCAGGTGGCCCACTTCGGAGTTGCCCATCTGTCCGTCGGGCAGTCCGACGTTCTCGCCGCTCGCCTGGAGCTGCGAATGCGGATAGTCGGCCAGCAGACTGTCCCAGTAAGGTGTGGGAGTATTGAAAATCACGTCTCCTTTCTGATGGTCGCCGCACCCCCAACCATCGAGAATCACTAAAAGAGCTTTCTTTGCCATAATGCTTAACGTATTTAATGTTTAATCAATCTTATTTCCTTTCCGGCTGCAAAGTTACAAAAAAGTATGAAATCCGAACCGCAGACAGGGACTTTCTGCATCGCCCGTCTCCGTACACCGTCCGAAGAATGAGGCCTTAACCGAAGTCTAAGGAGAGCTGCCCGTCGCCCAGCAAGTTGAACGACCGACGATGATAAGGCGTCGTGCCATGCCCGGCAATGGCGGCGCGATGCTCCTTCGTGGGATATCCCTTATTGCGGTTCCACCCGTAGCAAGGGTATTCTTCGTGCAGGCGGTTCATGTAGTCGTCGCGGTAGGTCTTGGCCAGGATGGACGCGGCAGCAATGGAAAGATACTTGCCGTCGCCTTTCACCACCGTAGTGTGGGGAATGTCAGGATAGTTGCGAAAGCGGTTACCGTCGATGAGCAGATGCTGCGGACGGACGGCAAGCCGGTCGATGGCGCGGTGCATGGCCAGAAACGAGGCGTTGAGAATGTTGATTTCATCAATCTCCTGCGGCGAAACGATGCCTACAGCCCATGCCAGCGCCTCGCGTTCGACAACCTCACGCAAGGCGTAGCGCTGTTTCTCGGTCAACTGCTTGGAGTCGTTGAGCAGTTCGTTGCGGAAATCCTTCGGCAGGATGACGGCAGCGGCATAGACGGCTCCCGCCAAACAGCCGCGACCGGCCTCATCGCAGCCGGCCTCCGTCAAATCGGCATTCAGATAGGGAAGCAGCATGGTTCCATCACTCCACCGTCACCGCCGTGCCTGCGGCAGTCACCATCAGCATGGAACCGCTGCCGCCCACAGTCTCGTAGTCCAGGTCGACGCCGATAACGGCGTTGGCGCCCAGTGCAAGCGCCTGCTCCTTCATCTCGTTCAAGGCCGTCTCCTTAGCCTCGCGAAGCACTTCTTCGTAGGAGCCGCTGCGTCCGCCCACGATGTCGCGGATGCTGGCAAAGAAGTCGCGGAAAACGTTGGCACCGATGATGGTTTCGCCCGAAACGATGCCGTAGTAGCGGGTAATCTTCCCGCCGTCAATCATAGAGGTAGTTGTCAGTAACATAATTTATTCGTTTAAAAAAATCATTTGTTCTTATCAGACGCGGCGCGGCGGCAGGAAGTTGCAGCACGCAGCGTTTTTCATCATCCGCTCAGAACATCCGGCTGACACGCTCCACGCCGGACACGAGAGCGTCGACTTCTTCCTTCGTGTTATACAGGGCGAATGAAGCGCGAACGGTGCCCTCGATGCCGAGGCGCTGCATCAGCGGTTGGGCGCAGTGATGGCCCGTGCGGACGGCAATACCGAGGCGGTCGAGCAACGTGCCCATGTCGAAGTGATGGATGTCACCCACAAGGAAAGAGATGACGCTGCCCTTTTCCGCAGCCTCGCCAAAGATACGCATACCGGGGATTTCTTTCAGGCAGCGCGTGGCGTAGTCAGTGAGTTCGTGCTCGTAAGCGGCGATGTGTTCCATGCCTAATGCCGCAACGTAGTCCAACGCCTTGGCCAGTCCCGTCGTACCGATGTAGTCGGGCGTGCCGGCCTCGAACTTGAAGGGCAGTTCGTTGAACGTAGTGCATTCGAACGAGACGTGCCGGATCATCTCGCCACCGCCCTGATAGGGAGGCAGCCGGTCGAGCCAATCCTCCTTGCCGAAGAGCACGCCGACACCTGTGGGGCCGTAAACCTTATGACCGGAGAATACGTAGAAATCGGCGTCGAGTGCCTGCACGTCGACGGGCATGTGGGGAATGCTCTGCGCACCGTCCACCAGCACGGGAACGCCGTGAGCATGGGCAACGGCTATCATCTTCTTAACCGGATTGACCGTGCCAAGAACATTGCTGACGTGTGTCACGCAGACAATCCGGGTACGTTCCGTGAAGAGACGTTCGTATTCGTCGGACAGCAGCTCGCCGCGATCGTTCATCGGAATGACGCGGAGCCTGATGCCCTTGCGCATTTGCAGCAGCTGCCAGGGGACGATGTTGCTGTGGTGTTCCATCGTGGAGACGATGACCTCGTCGCCCTCATGGAGAAAGACTTCGCCGAAGCTGGAAGCGAGCAGGTTGATGCTCTCCGTAGTGCCTCTGGTAAAGACGATTTCATTCGTGCTGCGGGCGTTGATGAAGCGGCGCACGGTTTCGCGGCCGGCTTCATGCAGCTCCGTAGCCTGCTGGGAGAGGAAGTGGACACCGCGATGAACATTGGCGTTGACGCTGTAATACTCGTCCGTAATGGCGTCGACCACACAGCGGGGTTTCTGGGTCGTAGCGCCGTTATCCAGATAGACCAGCGGCTTGCCGTAGACGGTACGGGCGAGTATCGGGAAATCGGTTCTTATCTCTTCTACATTATACATCATAGCTTGATCGTCATAGAGTTCATTTACAGATAGCACATCCCTGACATTTGTTCAGTTCGCCGCGAAAACGTTTCTCTACCAGCAGGTGCAAGCGGTCGCGCAGGGCATCGAGGCGAATGGTGTCGATGACCTCGTTGACAAAAGCAAACATCAGCAACAGACGGGCTTCCTGCTTCGGAATGCCACGCTGGCGCATATAGAACAGGGCCGCGTCGTCCAGCTGTCCGACCGTAGCGCCGTGACTGCACTTCACGTCGTCGGCATAGATCTCCAGCTGTGGCTGGGTGTACATGCGGGCCTCGCGTGTGGCGCACAGGTTACGATTGGTCTGCTGCGAAGAGGTATGCTGTGCGCCGGGACGCACCAAGACAAGCCCGGCAAAGGCACCCACAGCCTGATCGTCGAGCACGTACTTGAAAAGCTCATTCGATGTACAACGGGGCACGGCGTGGTCAATGGCGGTGTGGTTGTCCACATGCTGGTTTTTATCGGCAATAACCATGCCGCAAAGATTGATTTCAGCTCCCTCACCGGTTAAAGTGACGTTGACTGAGTTGCGTGTCGTACCACCTGTCAAAGTCATGCCGTTCAGCAGGACGTTGCTTCCGCTGTCCTGACGGACGTACATATTGCTGACACGCACAGTCTGATTGTGGGTCTCCTCCAGTTCGTAAAGGTCGAGAACGGCATCGCGTCCCACAAAGACTTCCACCACCTGCGTAGCCAGGAAGTTGACGGCATCCATAGCATGGTCGCAAACCAGCATCCGCGCCTGTGCACCATCTTCCAATACGATGAGTACGCGACGGTTCACCATCAGACTGACATCACTGCGCAGGATATTCACCAATTGGATAGGCCGTTCTACCACTACGCCACGAGGCACGTAAAGCAGTACGCCATCTTCGGCCAAAGCCGTATTGAGTGCCGTCACGCCGTCCTTCGCCGTATCGGCTAAGCGGCCGTAGTACTTCTTCACCCATTCAGGACGTTCCGCCGCCAGCTGCCGCAGGCTGCCGAAAAGCACACCTTCGGGCAAGTGCAACTTGGGCAACGCTTTGCTGTAAAAGACATCGTTGACGACAAAGTAGAGCGAGGTGCTCATGTTGGGCACATCGCACTTGAACACGTCATAGGGATTAACAGGGATGTCGAGCTGCTTCAGGTTGAGTCCGTAGTCGGGTTCAAAGAGCTTGCTGACGTCGGTATATTTGTATTTCTCGTCCTTGCGGGTGGGGAAACCGAGGCGCTCGAAGTCGGCAAAGGCCGAGGCACGCGGGGCATTCATCACCTCACAGCTGTGCCGGCATATCAAAGCCTCGCACTGCGAGAACAGATCGATGTATTGTTGTTCGGGTCTCATAACGATTCGTTTACCTCTTTCTTTATCCAGTCGAAGCCGCGGCGTTCGATTTCCGTCGCCAGTTCCGGCCCACCCGTCTTCACAATGCGACCGCCCAGCAGGACGTGCACCACATCGGGCTTCAGATAATCCAGCAGGCGCTGATAGTGCGTGATAACCAGCGCGGACGTCCGCGCTGTACGCAACTGATTGAAGCCTTCAGCAACAATGCGCAAAGCATCCACATCGAGACCGGAGTCCGTTTCGTCGAGAATGGCAAAAGCCGGTTCGAGCATCGCCATCTGAAAGATTTCATTCCGTTTCTTCTCGCCGCCGCTGAAGCCCTCGTTCACAGAGCGGTTAGCCAACTTACTGTCCAATTCCACGATAGCACGTTTTTCACGCATCAGCTTCAGAAACTCCGAAGCCGAAAGGGCAGGCAGGTGGCGATACTTGCGCTGCTCATTGACAGCTGTACGCATAAAGTTCACCATTGACACGCCCGGAATCTCGACCGGCATCTGGAATGACAGGAAGATGCCTTCATGGGCACGGTCTTCGGGCGACAAGGCCAACAAATCTTTGCCGTTGAAGGTAATAGAACCTTGTGTCACTTCGTAAGCGGGATGTCCTACGAGAACGTTGCTCAACGTGCTCTTTCCCGCACCGTTCTGCCCCATAAGGGCGTGCACCTCGCCGTCACGAATCGTGAGGTTGATGCCTTTCAATATCTCTTTGCCATTGATGCTGGCATGAAGGTCTTTAATCTCTAACATAATTTCTATAATTAAGAATGAAGCAGCATGAATGAGAAGAATTGCCTCTCTTCATCCTGTTTTCTTCATTCAACCCATTTTATTCTTAATGCTTCATTATTCGTGCCTCACTTAACCCACGCTTCCTTCCAACGAGATACTCAACAGCTTCTGTGCCTCAACGGCAAACTCCATCGGCAACTTGTTGAGCACTTCTTTGGCGTAACCGTTGACGATGAGCCCTACGGCATCTTCACTCGAAATGCCACGCTGGTTGCAATAGAATATCTGATCTTCACTGATTTTGCTGGTGGTGGCTTCGTGCTCCACTACTGCCGTTTCGTTATGGATGTCCATATAGGGGAAGGTGTGCGCACCGCATTTGTCACTCAGCAAGAGCGAATCGCACTGGCTGTAGTTGCGGGCATTGTCGGCTTTAGGACTAACGCGCACCAAGCCGCGGTAAGAGTTCTCGCTCCGTCCGGCAGAAATACCTTTGCTGACGATGGTCGAACGGGTGTTCTTTCCGATATGAATCATCTTCGTGCCTGTATCGGCCTGCTGGTAGTTATTGGTTACAGCCACACTGTAGAACTCAGCGATGGAATTGTCGCCCGCCAAGATACACGAAGGATATTTCCACGTGATGGCACTACCCGTTTCTACCTGCGTCCACGACAGTTTACTATCTACCCCCTTGCAGATACCGCGCTTGGTAACGAAGTTGTACACGCCTCCCCTACCCTCGGCATCGCCCGGATACCAGTTCTGCACGGTGCTGTATTTCACTTCAGCCCGATCGTGTACCACAATTTCTACAATAGCGGCATGCAGCTGGTTCTCGTCACGCATGGGGGCCGTGCAACCTTCGAGATAGGAAACGTAGGCATCCTCATCGGCCACAATGAGTGTACGCTCAAACTGCCCCGTACCCTGTGCATTGATGCGGAAATAAGTAGACAGTTCCATCGGACAACGCACTCCCCTGGGTATATATACGAAAGAGCCGTCAGAGAACACGGCGGAATTGAGTGCCGCAAAGAAATTATCACGGTAAGGCACCACAGAGCCTAAATATTTCTGCACCAAGTCGGGATGATCACGGATAGCCTCACTCATGGAACAAAAAATGATACCTTTCTCCATCAATGTCTCCTTGAAGGTTGTCTTCACAGAAACCGAATCCATCACAGCGTCCACAGCCATACCGCTCAGCGCCATTTGTTCCTCCAAAGGAATGCCCAGCTTATTGAAAGTCTTAATCAGTTCAGGATCTACCTCGTCCATGCTTTTCGGGCCTTCCTTTTTCTTGGTAGGGTCAGCATAATAGGAAATAGCCTGGTAATCTATTTCAGGAATACGAAGATGGGCCCATGTGGGCATCTCCAGTGTCAGCCAGTAGCGGTAAGCCTTCAGGCGAAACTCCAACATCCAGTCGGGCTCGCCCTTTTTCTCGGAAATCAAGCGAATGACGTCTTCGTTCAGGCCCTTCTCAATGACATCAGTATGCACCTCGGTCGTGAAGCCGTACTTGTACTTCTCCTGCGTGAGTTCCTTGACATATCTATTAGGTTCTTCTTGTCGCATAATCTTTCTATATTCAAGTTCATCCAATTTTCGCTGTCAGAGGAATTCGACAGCTATTTCTTTAGCCGCAGGCAGAAAGACTCCTGCAAACTTCTCCAACGGATAATATAACACGGACTCCTGCTTTTTTGTTTTCTTCAGGAGCGTATGATCCATGTCAATATATTCGACCACACAAATCAACAGGCTTACTAACAAAGCGGACTTCAGCAAGCCCAATCCGGCACCTAACAGCCGGTTGAGCCACCCTAACGAAACAGCTTCCATCGCCTTGGTCAGTAACAACGCCAACAGCAGGAATGCCAGCGGAACAGCCAGCCATATAATCACGAAAGCGATGCCCTGCGCCACCGTCAACGAGTCGGTAAGCGGCAAAAACACCCGCTCGGCTACGGTAGCATACAACGCCTTGGCTATCAACAAACCGGCAACAAGCCCCAGCAAACCGGCCAACTGCCTGAGAAAACCCTCGGCAAAACCCACTACGGTTTCCGCTCCCAATATAACGAGTATAATGATATCTATTGTGGTCATACCTTATTTATATATAAACCAGCCGCAGACTACACCGACAACGCAGATTTCATCATTTTTACAGCTTGGCTGCACCATTTATTCATGCAACATAAAATCCGTATCGTCCGCGTTGTCTGCGGCTGAAAGTCTAACTATTCAGAATCAAAGTGTCTGTTTTACTTCCACTTCTTCGAATGTTTCGATGACGTCGCCCACCTTGATATCGTTGCATCCAGTCAGACTGATACCGCATTCAAAGTTGGTTCCGACTTCTTTCACATCATCCTTGAAGCGCTTTAAGGCATTGATATTGCCGGTGAATACCACGATGCCATCGCGAATCAGACGGGCCCTATCGGTACGTTTCACCTTTCCTGTCTTCACCATCGCACCGGCTACCATACCAACCTTGCTGATATTGAAGACTTCACGCACTTCGATTGTAGCGGTAACTTGTTCCTTCAACGTAGGAGCAAGCATACCCTCCATTGCAGACTTCACCTCTTCGATTGCATCATAGATGACAGAATACTTGCGGATATCCACACCTTCCTGCTCCGCCAGCTTGGCGGCAGCTCCCGAAGGACGTACCTGGAAGCCTACGATAATGGCATCCGAAGCAGCCGCTAAGGACACATCCGACTCAGAAATCTGTCCCACGCCTTTGTGGATAACATTGACTTGGATCTGTTCTGTAGACAACTTAATCAACGAATCGCTCAAGGCTTCTACCGAACCGTCCACATCACCTTTGACAATGACATTCAATTCATGGAAATCACCCAATGCCAGACGTCGGCCCACTTCGTCGAGCGTCAGCATCTTCTGTGTACGCAGACCTTGTTCGCGCTGCAACTGTTCACGCTTGTTGGCAATCTCACGTGCCTCCTGTTCTGTTTCAATCACATGGAACGTATCACCTGCAGCAGGTGCGCCGTTCAAGCCCAGAATAAGAGCAGGTTCAGACGGGCCGGCTTGTGTCATTCGCTGGTTACGCTCGTTGAACATCGCTTTCACCTTACCGTAATTAGTTCCGGCCAATACGATATCACCCACTTTCAACGTACCATTGGATACCAACACGGTTGCTACATAACCACGACCTTTGCCGAGCGAAGACTCGATAATAGATCCCGTAGCTTTACGATTGGGGTTAGCTTTCAGCTCCAACATTTCGGCCTCCAGCAATACCTTTTCCATCAGTTCAGGAACACCGATACCCTTCTTGGCCGAAATATCCTGAGATTGATACTTACCGCCCCACTCCTCTACCAAGAAGTTCATATTGGCCAGTTCTTCCTTGATCTTATCGGGATTGGCAGTCGGCTTATCTATTTTGTTGATAGCAAACACAATGGGAACACCGGCAGCCATAGCATGGTTGATCGCTTCCTTGGTCTGCGGCATGACGTTATCATCGGCAGCCACAATGATGATGGCAATATCCGTCACCTTGGCACCCCGGGCACGCATGGCAGTAAATGCTTCGTGCCCCGGCGTATCGAGGAACGTAATCTTACGTCCGTCCTCCAACGTCACGTGATAAGCACCAATGTGCTGAGTAATACCTCCTGCTTCACCGGCAATCACATTGGCCTTACGGATATAGTCGAGCAACGATGTCTTACCATGGTCGACGTGACCCATCACGGTCACAATCGGAGCACGAAACTCTAAATCTTCTTCAGCATCCTCCTCTTCCACGATGGCCTGTGCCACTTCCGCACTTACATATTCAGTCTTAAAGCCGAATTCTTCAGCCACCAGATTGATGGTTTCAGCATCCAAACGCTGGTTAATGGACACCATGATACCGATGCTCATGCACGTACCGATGACTTGCGTAACAGGTACGTCCATCATATTGGCCAGCTCGTTGGCTGTCACAAACTCTGTCAACTTCAATACTTTGCTATCAGCCATCTCCTGACTTTCGAGCTCGTGCATACGGTCGGCAGCCTGTTCACGTTTCTCTTTACGGTATTTGGCCCCTTTACTCTTACCTTTCGACGTAAGGCGTGCCAAGGTTTCCTTCACCTGTTTAGCAACATCTTCCTCACTTACTTCCTGTTTGATAAGAGGTTTCTTGAAACGATCCTTATTTTTCTTGCCTCCCTGTTGCTGTCCGACTACATTTCCTCCCTTCTGATGGTCGCCTTTCTGATAGTTGGACGCGTTGTTGATATCTACTTTTTCCTTATTAATACGAACGCGTTTTTTCTTGCCACCGCCTTCACCGTCATTTTCATTTCTCATCCTGTTGTCTTCCCGACGGATTTCTTTCATGATGGTCTCTTTCATCTGACGCCTCTGATCAAGGCGCTGTTTTTCTTTTTCTTCGCGTTCTTTACGCTTCTCTTCCTTCGACTTCTTTTTGGGACGAGTCGACTGATTCAAAGCGGCAAGGTCTATCTGACCGACAACGTTAATTTTTGAAACGAACTCAGGCTTAGGAACCGTAAAAATTTCCTCGGAACTATCCGCCGGCTTTGTTTCTTCAGCCGGAGCTTCCTCTTCTTTTTCCACCTCCACGTCTGTCGTTTCGTCCGAACCGTGTTCCTCTTCAACCACATCCTGAGTCTGAGGTTCTTCCACAGGAACTTCAACAGGCTTTTCTTCCACGATTTCCTGAACCGGGTCTGCTGCCGAAAGGTCTTCAGCAACTTGTGTCTCAACCTCCTCCGACGGCATTTCTTTAACCTCCGGTTTCTGTCCTTCCACTTCTTTCTCAACCACCGATTTCTTACCCAAGTTCTCCAAATCAATCTTGCCTACAGATTTAAGCTTAGGACGTATATCTTCGGGAATTACAGTCTTTATTTCCTCTACCTTTTCCTTCACGGATTCCTTCGTCTCGTAGCCTTCAATAGCCACAGACGCTTTATTGCGTTCTTTGGTCTGACGCTCCTGCAAGAAGCGTTCGGACTTCATTTTGAGATCCTTGTCCGTACTGAATTCTTTTTTCAGCAACTCAAACTGCTCATCGGTAATTTTCGTATTCGGATTTGCCTCTACGACAAACCCTTTTTTCTGCAAGAATTCAACAGCCGTCGTAATTCCCACATTCAAATCTCGTGTTACTTTATTTAACCTTATCGTCATATTTTGCTTTTAATGATTTTAATGTGCAATGTACTAATGTGCCAATAAATCGCCCCTCTTCCTCGATGTGCCTTTCATCCATACATTAGCACATTCAAATCATATATATTAACACATCTATTACTCTTCTTCAAATTCCTGTTTCAAAATGCGCAGCACTTCGTCTACTGTTTCTTCCTCCAAGTCGGCTTTTTCGATCAACATTTCACGAGGAGCATTCAATACGGCCTTGGCTGTATCAATTCCAATACCTTTGATTGCATCAATAATCCAATCTTCGATTTCATCACGGAATTCATCCAGATAGATATCTTCCTCCTCCACATTTCCTTCTATTTCGCGGAAGACATCAATGGTATATTCTGTCAGCATACTGGCCAGCTTAATATTCAAGCCGCCCTTACCAATGGCCAAAGAGACTTCTTCGGGTTTCAAGAAGACTTCCGCCTTGCGATCTTCCTCATTCAAACGGATGGAAGAAATCTTGGCGGGACTCAATGCACGCTGGATGAACAGCTGTACATTCGAAGTATAATTGATAACATCAATGTTCTCATTGCGGAGTTCGCGCACAATACCATGAATGCGACTTCCCTTCACACCGACGCATGCGCCTACCGGGTCAATGCGGTCGTCATAACTTTCTACAGCAATCTTGGCACGTTCGCCAGGAATACGGGCAATCTTACGGATAGTAATAAGACCATCATTGATTTCCGGTACTTCCATCTCGAACAGGCGTTGCAAAAAGACAGGAGAAGTACGGCTCAAGATAATCTTCGGATTGTTGTTCTTATTATCTACGCGAGCCACCACCGCACGGACTGTCTCTCCCTTACGATAGAAATCGCTCGGTATCTGCTCTGTCTTAGGCAACAACAATTCGTTGCCTTCATCGTCGAGCAGCAACATTTCTTTCTTCCAAATCTGATAGACTTCGGCATTCACAACTGTTCCCACCTTATCTATATATTTGTTGTAAAGGCTGTCTTTCTCCAGCTCCAATATCTTGGAGGCCAGCGTCTGGCGTAAGTTCAAGATAGCACGACGACCAAATTTCGCGAAGTCTACCTCATCTGTCACTTCTTCACCCACTTCATACGAAGCGTCTATTTTTTGTGCCTCGCTCAGGGATATTTGTAAATTGGGATTCGTCAGATTCTCATCGGCAACCACCTCACGGTTACGCCAGATCTCGAAATCACCCTTATCGGGATTTACAATGACGTCGTAATTCTCATCCGTATCAAACATTTTCGCAATCACGCTACGGAACGACTCCTCAAGTACACTCACCATCGTCGTTCTGTCGATATTCTTCAGCTCTTTAAACTCCGAAAATGTGTCAATCATGCTGACAGTATCTTCTCTCTTGGCCATAATCTTATTTAAAACTGATTAAGTATTTAGTATATTTTATTTCTTCATACGTAAAGCTCAAATCCTCATCCATCATCTTCGGGCGTTTCATGCCCTCTTCCTTTACTTTCTTCTGGATAGTAACCGTAAAATGCTGTTCATCGGCATCCTTCAGTACACCGCTCAGTTTACGTCCGTCCTTGGTCAGTACTTCCACTCCTTCACCAATGTGGTTCAAGTACTGCTGAAGCACCTTGAAAGGCTGTCCGATACCGGCCGAGCCCACTTCCAGTTCGAAATCCTCCGCATTGCGGTTCAGGTGGGATTCGATATAGCGGCTCAACTCCACACAATCTTCTATCCAAACACCGTCTTTGTGGTCAATCTCCACCACAATCTTGTCATCAGGACTCACCGTTACCTCTACCAGAAAGTAATCTTTGTCTTTCAACCAATCTTCTACAATTTCACAAATTGTTTTTTTCTCTATCATATAAATCGTATAAGAATAAAAAAGAGGAGCTTGATTGCCCCTCCACCTTTCATCCGTTTCCGTTTGCAAAGATATAAATAATCTGTTCGACTACAAAATATTAGGAGAAAAAAGTCGGAAATTTACGCACCATCGCCATCATCCCGTCCACCTGGGCCAATGCAAGCATACGCCCATGGAAGGAATAACCGGGGTTATAGCCCTTATTTCCATCGTCTAACATCAGCCGGCCGTGGTCGACACGCATAGGCACATCGGGCAGATTCTTTTCGTAAAAAGCGACCAGTTCAGGTACGTGTCCGCGTCCTTCCAAATGAGATGCTTCCATAAAATTTCCATCTTGCATGACATTTGTACTGCGCAAATGCACGAAACGGGTACGCGAAGCGAAACGGCGGGCAAGCTCAACCACATCATTCTGCATACCTGCACTCAACGAACCGGCACAGAAAGTCAACCCGTTGTGAGGATTGTCCACTGCTTTGAGCAACCAGTCGATGTCTTCACCCGAAGTGACAATACGAGGCAACCCCAGCATTTGATAAGGCGGATCGTCTGGATGTATGCACATATCTATGTCGAAAGCATCGCAGACAGGCATAATGGCCGACAGAAAATAACACAGATTATCACGCAACCGATTGCGGTCAATCCCCTCGTAGCGCGACAAAAGTTCTCTGAATAATTGTACAGGAGCGGACGTATGCCCGTCAATGTTGCCATTCACAAAGCCCTGTGTCTTGACAATCACAGTATCTATCAACTCATACTTTTCTTCGTCAGTAATGGTCTTTGCCAACTCGTCCACCTTCTGCAACTCCTCCGCCGTATAGTCCGCTTCAGCTTCTCTACGTTGCAAAATCCGGCAATCGAAATAAGCAAAACGTATTTTGTCAAAATACAACGAGGAAGAACCGTCCTTCCACCGATGATTCAAGTCGGTTCGTATCCAGTCGATGACGGGCATGAAATTATAACACACTGTTTTAATCCCTGCTTTCGATAGGTTTGACAGGCTTATTCCATAGTTTTCTATCAGACGGTCGCGCGCTTTCCCACCATACTTAATGGCTTCGCTCACGGGCAGACTTTCCACTACCGACCAGCGCAAGCCAGCCTGTTCTATATAGTCGCGCAACTCCACAATCGCTTCCAGCGGCCACACTTCGCCGTTAGGAATATCGTGTAACGCCGTCACAATGCCTTCCACACCGATTTGTCGAAGCATCTTCAACGTAATCGGATCTTTTTTACCAAACCATCTCCATGTCTTTTCCATAATCTACTCAATTTTTTATTTGCGAGGAAGGCCTCCAAAACTCAATCTTCCAAACACCTGTCTTCAATTTTACCCCTGCTTGGGCAGGTCTTCCGTTCACACATATTTGCGTATATCCGTCAGGCAAACTCACCAATCCTGTCGTGTTTTCGGGTACTGTCAGTTCAAGCGCACATCGTTCTACATTCTTTTTCACATCGGCCTCGATGAAACGTCCGCCAGAAAGCGGAACTGTCACTTTCACATGACTCAAGTTTCCTAAATTGGGACAAATCGAAAAGACTTTAAAGCCAGGCTCCACCACCTTCACACCAGCCACGTAACTGCTCAAGATAGTCAGCGGGCCACCACTCCAAGCATGATTATAACTACCACCCCCGAAGCCTTCCTTACCAATGCCCCAACCTTCCCATAACGTGGTCAGCGGGCTGTCCACCATCGCCTCGTAGCGCAGTCTCATTCGGTCCATCGCATCCTGATAGTATCCCATCTCACAAAGAGCCTGCAGAACATACTTTTCCATATAAGGGCTGGCATGATATTGCCGGCGAAAGAAAGGACGAATAATCGGATAAAGTTCTTTGGGCAACACGCCGGCCACAACAGCCAAAGCTTGGGCACGATCGTCGGGTTGCCCTTCATAGTCGGGCGATTTATAATACGTCCCCCTCCAATACTTCTGATGGAAGACTTTACGCAGACAGACGTTTGTTTCGTCCGCCCAATGCGCTTCGACCGGTTCATCTACCAGACGAGCCATGTGGGCATAACCGTCCAAAGCGATGGAGTACCACAGGTTGAACAGAAGCTCCATATCCTTATTGTCTCCCCAGTCGCCCCATGTCCATCCGCCCTTACGGGGAATAACCGATCCGTCGGCAGAAGTTTTCCAAACGTGGATGTATTTCTTTACTTTAGGAAACACGTATTCAATCAGTTCTCTGTCACCCGTTCCCATATAATATGTCCAAAAACCATAGTAGCCCACACTGGCTAACATCTGCATGGGCAGTTCGTCCTTATAGTTGCCGGCAGGCACAGGAGCGAAGATTGTACTGTCTGCCCGTTGCCAATCCATCAGTTCACAGATTCCCTTGCGTGTCAGCCGATGAGCTTTCTCGTCCAAAGCATAAAAGGCTTCGCCAAGTTCGTTCACCACATCGCCCCACCATTGAGCCCGCTCCCGATCGGGACAATCCATGTAAGTATCACGCATCGTAATGTAGAGTGTACGCTACGCCTTCGTCCACAAACGGGTCAGAAAAGGATCGTCACACCAGAAACTGCCTGCAAAATCCGTATCATATCCCGTCTCGCGGTATTTCAATTCCAGCACCTCGCATCCTTCGGGGATGGTATAGATGACATAATGCCCATTCATCCACCCGAAGCATTCAAACTCCTGAACACCTTCGCGTGTGATATATTCGGCAAACACATTTGTAGCCGAACCGCCCCGATAGTCATCTGTACGGATATCAATCTTCCGACCGGCCACCGACTTCACTTTCAGGTAAGGGGTCATCTGCGCATTGTAAGGCAGATAGGCCAGGATCCGATTTTCCCGCTGTTCCGTCCTTGTATAAGTTTTCAGGCCGTAGTCCTTCCATTGAGGAATGGGACGATCCACTAACCGATGCCATCCGGCCTCCTCCAACGAAACCCGACGAGCCTTGCTCCAACTGCCGTCATCATAATCGGGCTGTTGGAAAGCGATATGCTTCGCGGCATCGAACCCGATGTTCGACTCCGGCAAACGATAGTTGGGTCTTTCTCCTTCGGGCAAGTAGTAAGCCAGATGCTTACACACCTTCCAAACGCTGTCCGTATTCAGTTCCCTTCCGTCCACTGACAGGCGGAAAGCCAGTCCCGGCGTCAACGAATTGCGATGACTGAACCCATCTTTACCAAAGTACCACACCAATACGGCTACCATATTGTCGCCTTCACGCAAGCCTTGCCGTCCACGAAGAACGTCACAATACGTATCCTTCGGATTAGGGCCACGCTTCAATCCGCCTTCTCTCACCTGCAATTCACCGTTCACCCAAAGCCAATATTTGCTGTCCGCCGCGATGCGAAGTTCCACATCCGATGGTTCGTTATCCAAGTGCAAGTGCATGCGATAGCACAACCACATACCGGGCGACACAGCTTCCGAGACAGGCAAAGTCAAGACTTGTGCGGAGCAGACGATTGCGTACAGGAAAGTGCAGACAATGCTGAATATCGTTTTCATATCCTATCCAATGTTTGTATAGAGGTGCAATATTCGTGATTTTTCTCTAAAACAACAAATATAAATCGACTTCCTGAACGTATCTCTTGTCAATCAAAGGGGCAAAAAGCGGGCGACAACACCTTCAGAACTTTTTATCCTGATTTCTTCACTCAAAATTGAGTAATTCCATAATAAGTTAATAAACAATTATTTGTAACTTTGCGCACCCTGATTTTGTGGTATCGGCATAAGAACCCTCAGATAATATTAGGCCTGTTAGTAAGCATAGACGGCTATCCGCTGGCTTATTGCATTCACGAGGGCAACAAATATGAGGGCCACACTATGCTGCCGGTGGTGACGGAATTTGTGCGCAGATATAATCTTGAGGACTTTATCGTGGTGGCAGACTCCGGACTGACGAACAATGACAACATGGCAGAACTTGAGAGAAACGGGTACAAGTATATAATCGGAGCGAAAATAAGGAACGAGAGCAGGAAAATAAAGCAATGGATATTGGAGCCGCCCAAGTCTCAAAGGGTATCTTACAAATACCGAGATTCCTTCGGAAGAAGTCTATGCAGCATATCATAACCTGTGGAATGTGGAAAGAGCCTTCCGCATATCCAAATCAAAGATAGAGATACGGCCGATGTTCCACTTCACGCGACGAAGGATCGAGGCACACGTCTGCATCTGCTTCATGGCATTGAAAGTTTACAAGGAACTGGAGCGACTGCTCAAACTCTCGGAAATCTGAATGAGCGTCGACAAGGTACTCGCACTTGCACAGACAATCGTGACAATCCGGGTCCGTTTGCCTCAAAACAAGCAGACAATCAGCAAAACCATGCTCATGAAACGTCATCAACGCATCGCACTACTATTCACTGATGAATTTTGGGGTACGCATTGACGAAGTCAGGAAAATATCGCTATTCACCAAATTTCCAATAACTTATATTTCATTGAACTCACGATAAAATACTCAAACACTTTGATTCATTGTGGGAGCTCGATATTAGAATGAAAGCCGAAGCAAATAAGCTTCACTATCTTAGGCTTGACTACCTTGTAAGGCGCAATAAACTTGCAGAAACCAATATCCGCCGTCCACAAGAGTTCTTTGCGAAGGTTTATGCCAACCTTCTGGAACACTATGTCAAGTTTTTAGCGGACAGCCGCCCTGCAAAGGATTATAAAGGCAACACGACGAACAACAAAAACGCCATGCCGGTAAAAAGATAAACGGAGCGGACACAGTTGCCCGCTTCGTTTACTTTTTTGCAAAAGGAGAATGCCTCCCATTGACAAAAGGATCTAATTATAGTCCCTCAAAAACACATGAACTTTTGACTTATTCAAATACTTTCACTACTGTATTTGAAGCAACATTAGCTTGAATCTCATAGCCAGCAGGAATTTCTGCTTTCGAGCCACAGATAAAACAAGCTGGCCATATAACAAAAACAAATAAGCATACAGAAAGTGTTGTACGGTTTTTGCCAGTTACATACACATCACCATTAGCCAAAGGAATCATTTCTCCATTAGGACCATAGAATTCTGTTATTCTAATACCCAAACGGCCTTTTGTTCCCCACCACGATGACTTCTTTGCCTCATATACAGTTCCGTCTACAATTGTTCCGTAAGGAATAGCTGTAACACCATCTACATTAACATCACGAGAAACCTTAAATGCTACCTTCTGGCCAACTTTAACATCTGCAGCTTTCGTTGGAGCAGAAATCTGTAAAGGAACCAATGTACCAGCTTTCACCGTAACTTCTTTTTGTGCCAATACAGTAACAGACATCAGACACAGAGCCATACAAATAAATAATTTTTTCATATTAATTGTTTTTTTAAGTTTATGCCGATAGTCTCCTTTGACGGCTGTTATTATTCCAGAAGTGAGAGACCACTGAACGTTAAATTCAACCACTTCCTACAAATTCCATGATATCATAAGAAACTGGCTGCAATATTAAACATTCTACAATAAACACCAAACCGATTTGTGTATCACAAACGATACACTTCTGTATCATTATTCTGTCAGTCTGCTCTTAGTCTCTTCCGACAATTCGTAGAAGAAATCACGACGCAAAATCTGGGAAATATTCAGAAGCAGGACCGTATCAATGCTGTTTTTATCAAAGATGCGATAAACGGCAGCACGGGTGCAGTTCAGTTTGCGAGCCAGCCAACTGACGGTTCGCTCCTGACGCTGTAACTCTTCTTTGATATTTTGACCTATGTTCACCATAATTATTATAAGACATGGTGTAACGAAAAGGGCGGGGCCGTTGCATACTTATCCACTTACTAGGTCAACCGCCAAGCAAACCTCAACACTAAACAAGTACGAACAATCCACGCCCCAAGGGGCATGAACCTAATCGTCGCATGTTCCTGTGTTTGAATAGATTTGGCGGTTATTCAGTAAGCCGGAACAAGGACTTTTAGTCCATTATCCAAAAATAAGTTGACAACGGAAATCGCTATTCCATTACTGTCAATGCAAATTTAAAAAAAAATATCGAAACTGCATTCAATTTGCCACAAAATAAAATAGCAAGATTCACAGGTTTCACCCTCCAAAATCCGTACTTTCACAAGTGAAGTTTCACCATAACTACCTAACAACAAACAACTTACGGTGAAACATACGGAAAAAGCAAATCCACTCCGTAAAATTGTGGTGAAACCGGCGGTGAATCATCATCTTTCACCATATCTCGCTGTCATTCAGCGACAAAAAGCGACGGTGAAAGCGTGAAGGATAAATCGGGAAAAACAGTTCCCAACAGGGAGATACGTCGGCTAAAGTCCATAGTTAGCGTCCGAATGTTTCACTTTACGACCGTCAAGTGTCTCTTTACAAACAGAAACAGCCAACCGTCCCCAAAGAAACAGGAAGCAATGCGATGACACACGGCAAATAATGCTAGACAATCAAACAAGCAATGTCGGACCGGAACACAAGCATGGCTCGCAAGCCGTACAAGTGTTGCTCGCGAGCCGTCAAAGCATTCGAACAGGTCAGTTGATGATAATCTGACCGCTGGGATAACGGCATTTCGTATTCTTTTTCCTGTCTTCATTACTCAATTTTGAGTGATGAAGTCAGGAGATAGTCCTTGAACGCAGCAAATTCTTTCGACATCGACAGGCTTTGCTTCTGTCCACGCATGAAAGCCTGCAATTTGGCGGGTATTTCCACTTTTTCGCCGATGATCTTCTCTACAGTATCTTTGAACTTGGCAGGATGGGCCGTTTCCAGAAAGATACCTGTTTCACCTGGTTTCAACCCTTCGGACAGGGCACGATAGCCACAAGCTCCATGCGGATCGAGCAGGTAATGATGCGTTTGCCATACGTTCTTCACCGTTTCGGCTATCTGTTCGTCGGTATAGGTAAACCCGCTGATGTCGGTGCAAATGGCAGCATGGCTGTTGTTATAAAGGTCGAGCACACGGGCAAAGTTGCTGGGCGCGCCTACGTCCATGGCGTTGGCAATGGTGGTTACCGACGGACGAGGTGAGTAAATACCTGTCTTCAGATATTGGTAAAAGATGTCGTTGCGGTTATTGGCGGCAATGAAGCGCTTTACGGGCAAGCCCATGCGTTTGCCGAAGAGGCCTGCCGTGATGTTGCCGAAGTTACCACTGGGTACACAAACAACGATGTTGTTGGCTTTGCCGGCTTTCTTCAGCTGGGCGTAGGCGTAGAAGTAATAGAAGGCCTGCGGCAGGAAACGTGCCACGTTAATGGAGTTTGCGCTCGTCAGCTGCATGTGAGCGTTCAGTTCCTTGTCCATGAAGGCAGCCTTTACCAACGCCTGACAATCGTCAAAAGTGCCGTCTACTTCGAGAGCAGTGATGTTCTGCCCGAGGGTCGTAAATTGTTTCTCCTGTATTTCGCTCACCTTGCCTTTGGGATAAAGTACATAGACATGAATACCCTCCACGCCCAAGAAGCCATTGGCTACCGCACTGCCTGTATCGCCCGAAGTAGCTACCAGCACATTGACCTGCTGTTTGCCCTCCTTGCGGATGAAATGACCCAGCAGACGTGCCATGAAGCGGCCGCCTACATCCTTGAAAGCCAACGTAGGGCCGTGAAAAAGCTCCAGCGAATAGATGCCGTCTGACACGGGCACCAGCGGTGCATCAAAGCTCAGCGTGTCGCAGACAATCTGTTTCAAGGTATCGGCTGGTACGACTTCGCCAAAAAAAGCATCGGCCACACGGCAAGCTATCTCCTGAAAGCTGAAATCCTCGATATGGTCGTAAAACGATGCGGGCAATGACTTGATGACATCGGGCATGTAAAGACCCTTGTCAGCAGCCAGTCCTTTGACGACAGCCTCTTCCAGACTGACGTTGTGTTCCTGTTGGTTGGTGCTATAGTATTTCATTCAGTATTGGGGTTATTTCATAAATTCATTCATAAACTCATCTTCTTTCATCAAACCATAAACGCCATTGCAGGCGGCCACTTCGTCGAATGTCTGCACCTCGTCTGGTTCGATGCCCGGATACCAAATGAGAAAAGGTACAGGTTCGACCGTATGCGTGCGCAGTTCGCAGGGTGTAGGATGGTCGGGAAGGACGGCGATGGCTACCGGTTCATTCCAATCCTTTACTTCCTCATAGATGGGACCTATGGCACGGCTGTCCAAATTCTCGATGGTACGTATCTTCAAATCCACATCGCCCTCATGACCAGCCTCGTCACTGGCCTCCACATGAAGGTAAACGAAGTCGTCAGCCTTCAGCGCTTCAATCGCAGCGGCAGCCTTATTCTCGTAATTAGTGTCATACAAGCCCGTAGCTCCCTCCACCGTCAGACGGCGCAAACCCGCATAATAACCGATACCATTGATCAAGTCGACGGCAGAAATGACACTGCCCTTACGGATTTGAGGATATTTTTCGGCCAGCGATTCCATCTGCGGACGATAGCCGGGGCTCCAAGGCCAGATGCTGTTGGCGGGGTCTTTGCCCTCAACCTTGCGCTTCAGGTTGAGCGGATGGTTCTTGAGCAGTTCCTGCGAACGTACAATCAGATCGTTTATCAGATCAGCCGTCTGCTTGGGTGTAAGTTCGGCGTTACCTTCGGGGCAGGTAATGTGTTCCGTACCTGGCAGAGGCTTCACCATCAGAGGACGGTAGGGTTTGAGCGGCACGTCGTGGGGCGGTGTACAATCAATACGCTTGTCGCCTCCCTTGACCACCAGCAGATGGCGGTATTGCACGCCTGTGTAGAAGTGCACCCTATCGTTTCCCAACTTTTCCTGCAAGTATTGCACCAGCACATCGGCTTCGGGCGTTGTGATGTGCCCCGCCGAATGGTTTTTCAGCAGATCTCCCTCGATGCAGATGATGTTGCATCGCATGGCCATCTCGCCCGGCTTCAGATTGACACCAATGCTGGCGGCTTCCAGCGGGCCGCGTCCTTCGTACACTTTGAACAGATTATAACCCATGACCGACAGGTTGGCCACCTCGCTACCCGGATGGAATCCATCAGCCACAGTGACGAGTCGCCCTGTACGACCCATGCGGGCCAGCATGTCCATGTAGGGTGTATGAGCGGCTTGCAGCAAGGTTTTGCCGCCCAGCGACTTGACAGGCCAATCGGCCATGCCGTCGCCCAATATAATGATGTGTTTCATTTCTTTAATGGAGAAATGGCGATACGTTCATTTTGAATGTTCCATTCTCAATTTTTCATTGATTAAACGTTTGCAATACTCATGATGTCGGCAAAGACGCCGGCGGCTGTCACACCAGCTCCTGCACCATAACCTTGGATCATCATCGGATATTCGCGGTAGCGTTCGGTGGTGAGCAAGATGATGTTGTTGCTGCCCTCCAAGCCGTAGAAAGGATGGCCGATGCCCACTTCCTGCAGGCCTACCGAAGCCTTGCCATCCTCCAACCGGGCCACGAAACGCCAGTGTTTCTTCTCGGCTTCGAGCACCTGACGACGGGCTTCAAAGCCGGCATCCAGCGCGGGCACTTTCTTCCAGAAATCATCCAGCGATCCTTCGAAGAAATCGTCGGGCACGAAGAGGTGCTTCTCTACGTCGTCTTGCTCCAGACGGTAACCGGCTTCGCGTGCCAAAATGACCAACTTGCGGATAACATCTTTCCCACTGAGGTCGATGCGCGGATCGGGTTCGGAATAACGCTCTTCCTGCGCCATGCGGATAGTTTGGCTGAAAGGTATGCTGCCACTGATCTTGTTGAAGATATAATTCAGCGTTCCGCTCAGCACAGCCTCAATCTTTAGGATCTTGTCACCGCTATGTATGAGGTCGTTAATGGTGTTGATAATTGGCAAACCTGCGCCTACATTGGTTTCAAAGAGGTACTTCACACCACGCTGGCGGGCTATCTGCTTCAGTTCGCGATAGCTTTCGTACTCCGACGAGGCAGCAATCTTGTTGGCAGCCACCACAGACACGTTGTGTTGCAGCAAGTCTTTGTACAGGGAGGCGACGTCTGCGCTGGCCGTACAGTCGACAAACACCGAATTGAAGATGTTCATACCGATAATTTCGCTGCGCAATACGTCCAACGAGCTGTCCGTTCCATTCTGTTTCAGGTCTTCGCGGTAGTGCTCCAGGTCGATGCCTCCGCGACGGAAGAGTGCTTTCGAGGCGTCGGCAATACCCACTACATTCAGCTGAAGGCCGTTTTCCTGCATCAGTTTCTGGCGTTGGCTCCGAATTTGTTCGATGAGACTTCCGCCTACCGTACCAATACCACAGATGAAAAGGTTGAGCACCTGGTATTCGGAGAGGAAAAACGAGTCGTGAATGACGTTGAGCGACTTACGGAGTGACTTGCTTTCGACTACGAACGAGATGTTCGTCTCCGAGGCACCCTGCGCACAGGCTATCACATTGATACCGTTGCGCCCCAGCGTACCGAACAGCTTGCCTGCGATACCCGGCGTGTGCTTCATGTTCTCGCCCACGATAGCCACCGTAGCCAGGTTCTTTTCCGCCTGAATAGGCGAGATTTCACCCATCTCGATTTCCTTGGCAAACTCTTCGGTCAGCACGGCGCAAGCCAGGTCGGCATCGGCATTGCATACACCGATAGAGGTGGAGTTTTCCGACGATGCCTGCGACACGAGGAACACACTGATCCCGTTTTTGGCCAGCGCCTTGAAGATACGGTAGTTCACACCGATGACGCCTACCATGCCCAAACCCTGAACCGTAATCAGCGTAGTGTCGTTAATGGACGAGATACCCTTGATAGGCTTGCTCTGCGGATTGGATACTTCCTGCTTAATGATAGTTCCTTCGCCTTCGGGGTTGAAGGTATTCTTGATGAGAATGGGGATGTTCTTGTGACACACGGGGTAGATAGTGGGTGGATAGACTACCTTAGCGCCGAAGTTGCACAACTCTGTCGCCTCCACATAGCTCAGTTCGTTGATGGTATAGGCGGTAGAGATGACCCGCGGATCGGCAGTCATAAAGCCATCCACGTCGGTCCATATCTCCAGCGAGTCGGCGTCAAGGGCGGCGGCAATGATGGCTGCCGTATAGTCGGATCCGCCCCGTCCCAGATTGGTCACGTCGCCTGTCGCCACGTCGGTGGCAATGAAACCGGGCACCAGCGAACGTTTGGGCAGGTTGGAGAAGGTGCTGCGCACCAGGCGGTTGGTCAGTTCCTTATCGAGCACGTGCTTGGAGAACTTCTTTCCTGTCTTGATAAACTGGCGTGAGTCAAACCATTCGGCTCCTGTCAGCTGGGCAGCGATGATAGAAGAGAGGCGTTCGCCATAGCTCACGATGGTATCCGACGTCTTCTGCGACAGGTCTTTGATGAGATAGATGCCCTGGAAAATATCTTTCAGCTCGTTCAGTAGTTCGCCCACCTTATGTTGCAATTCCACCTGTTGAGGGCCTGCCGGAAAAGCTTCTCTGATCATCTCCACATGCCGGAACACGATTTCACGGAAGCCTTCTTCATAGGAGGCATTGCCAGCTGCGGCCTTGCGTGAAGTATCTATCAACTTGTCCGTAATGCCTCCCAAGGCCGAAACAACCACAATCACCGGCTCATCTGCAGCCTCTACTATCTTTTTGACGCTCAAAATGCTTTTTGCGGAACCTACCGACGTTCCGCCGAATTTCATAACTTTCATTTCTCTGTATATTATATATAGATTGAAAGGGTGATACAATGTGTCGGAAGCAAACACCCCCAAAAGGGTCTGCACTGACATTTCTTAAAATGTAAAATCGAAAAAACTGCTGAAAAATAGTGTAACACGTAGAAACACAAATACTATCCCCTAACCCCTAAGGGTCATGGTACACATGGATGTCCCTGTATATAAATAGTATCTGTTCATAATTACTGTTCCTTTGTCGTCTTTTTGATAAATTGCTGCAAATATAGGAATAAAAACATTCAATCTAATACTTTTCCCCACTTTTTGTGATAAAAGTGCAGAAAATTGTCGGCCTTTTAAAGAAATACAACTCTAATCCGTAGAGAAACTGCGAAATAAGACATGGTATAGTCGCCACTCACACTTCCATTTTGCGAATATACACCAGCGACTATCGGAATGATGGAGAACCCCCGAAACAAATGCACTGGAGAACTTTAACATGAAGCAGCTCCAGAAACAGATTTCCAAACGGCAAAACTTCAATTTCTGTATCGACACATATTCCCGGCGAACGAAATCACCGCCTGGTCATTCCACCGGCGTTAGCTCGCCCGTCACGGAGTCAATGATATAGCCCGACACGTGTATGTCGTGCGGGATAAGCGGATGGTTCGAGATGGTATCCACCGTCTGTCGCACCGATTTCTCTGTGTCGCCGAAGCCATAAAGCCACGAATCGAAGTCCACACCACAGAAGCGAATCAGGTCAATCGTTTCCTGCTTGATGCCCCGCGCCTTCATATCGGCTATCATCTGCTCGCCGCTCATGTGACATGCACCGCAATCGGAGTGGGCAATGACCATCACCTCCGTGACGCCCAGTTCATAGATGGCCACCAACAGGCTGCGGATGACGCTCCCAAAGGGGTGCGAGATAACGCCTCCCGCATTCTTGATCATCTTTACGTCGCCGTTCTTGATACCCAGTGCGGCAGGCAGCAGTTCGGTCAGCCGCGTATCCATGCACGACAGGATGGCGATCTTTTTGTCAGGATACTTTGTAGTGATAAATCGCTCGTAGCCCTTTTCGGCTACAAACTGCTTGTTGTATTTCAGAATTTCTTCTATCATAGGCTTCCTTACCATTTTTTGAGTGAAAAACGTTCGGAGAGAACGCTTCAACAGACCGGCATCCGCCCGGCTCCTCTTCCCTCCTTGCGTCGACACAGCAAAATTAAAACATCACTGCGTAACAGCCAAAAATAGGCCTCCTTTAACCGCTAAAAATCTGTTAACAGGGAACAAATTTCACGTTAATAAAAACTAAAACACCGACCTGGAAGGCCAAACGACACTATCCATCTCCATTTTTCCACTCCCTTACTGCTGACAGTTGGCAGTTTTCGTTTTCTCATTCACACGTCGGATGCAATCCACTTTGAAAAACATATCGGCAGAGTTGTAAAACAGAAAACAATGTTTCGACCGCACGAAAGCACCGTTTTCCACACCTTAAATCAATGGATTAGTTGTGTTAACAGACAGTCCGGCTTTTATGGATGGATTTTAAAGGTTATCTTGTCATGCCGAAAACAAGAGTGAAAACGCAAGCATGGACACTGAACAAAAGCGACAAAACAGCTGGCAGAAAATTAAAACAACAGACAGAAAATGGCAGACAGACTGCAACCAAACAAGGGAAAGGAATAGCCGAAAACTTCGTTTCCGCTTTGTGCTTCTCTTGGTTTGCACTATCTTTGAAGCCACAATCTTAAAAAAAACTTTCTGATTATGCCCAAAGAAAAGACCGTGTACGTATGCAGCAACTGCGGACAGGAGTCGCCCAAGTGGCAGGGGAAGTGCCCTGCATGCGGGCAGTGGAACACCTTTACCGAGGAAATCGTGCGCAAAGAACCCGTCGTCCGCCGCCCCGAAGCAGGCATTGCGCCGGCCAAGGCCAAACCCGTAACGCTGGACGAAATAGAGGCTGCGGACGAACCCCGTATCGACCTGCACGACGCCGAGTTAAATCGCGTGCTGGGCGGCGGACTGGTACAAGGTTCGCTGGTGCTGATAGGCGGCGAGCCGGGCATCGGCAAGTCGACCTTAGTTCTACAAACCGTCCTGCGACTGACGGAGAAGCGCGTGCTCTATGTTTCGGGCGAAGAGAGCGCCCGCCAGCTGAAATTGCGTGCCGAACGGCTGACAAAGCAGTCGTCGGATTGCCTGATTGTCTGCGAAACGTCACTCGAACAAATCTACGTCCATATCAAAAACACCCGCCCCGACCTTGTCATCATCGACTCCATACAGACTATCTCGACCGAAGCACTGGAGTCATCACCCGGAAGCATCGCCCAAGTGCGCGAGTGTGCCGCCAGCATCCTGCGCTTCGCCAAGGAGACACACACGGCGGTTATTCTCATCGGCCACATCAACAAGGAAGGCAGCATTGCAGGCCCCAAGGTGCTGGAGCATATCGTGGACACCGTCCTCCAGTTTGAAGGCGACCAACACTACCTGTACCGCATCCTGCGCAGCATCAAGAACCGCTTCGGCAGCACCGCCGAACTGGGCATCTACGAGATGCGGCAGGACGGATTGCGGCAGGTGAGCAACCCCTCAGAACTGCTCCTAAGCCACGATCACGAAGGCATGAGCGGCGTGGCCATCGCCTCGGCCATTGAGGGTGTGCGTCCGTTTCTCATCGAGACGCAGGCGCTGGTCAGCTCCGCCGTCTATGGTAATCCGCAACGCTCGGCCACGGGTTTCGACCTGCGCCGCATGAACATGCTCTTGGCCGTACTCGAGAAGCGCGTGGGTTTCAAGCTGGCGCAAAAGGATGTCTTCCTGAATATCGCCGGAGGCCTGAAGGTGAATGACCCTGCCATCGATTTAGCCGTTATCAGTGCGATCCTGTCGAGCAACGTGGACACGGAAATCGAAGCCGAAGTGTGCATGGCGGGAGAGGTGGGACTTTCGGGCGAAATACGCCCCGTGAACCGCATCGAGCAGCGCATCGGCGAGGCCGAGAAGCTGGGTTTCAAACGCTTCATCCTGCCCAAGCACAACGTGCAAGGGCTGGACACGCGAAAGCTGCACATCGAGTTGGTGCCGGTGAGGAAGGTAGAGGAAGCTTTCAGAACTTTATTCGGATGAGTGCACCACAGAGGATACAGAGTTTTTTAAGTTTATAAAATAACGTGAGTTCGACGAATTGTAAATGCTTATAAAATTGGTGATAAGGGCTACATTGGCAAGCTTCCCATATATAAATTCCACAAAGGCTTTGTATTGTATCCTGAATCATGAAAAAGTATCATAATGAGCATGATTTCTGCCTTTGACAGGGTTGAAACACGGTGATATTTCCGCTTTGTAGCAGGTTTAAGCATGTATTTTATCATCATGGCTTCAAAAAACTTGCAGAAATCATCTGCCATACAGAATAATTCTATAGCTTTGCTTTCGGTGATCATAGCGATTATTGTTCGTAATTCTTTCTTTTTTAGCACTATAAAGATACGACAATTTTCGCTAATCACCAAATCCTAAGAACTTAAAATTCGTCGAACTCACGTTATTCTTACTCTATCCATTTTTTCAACATTACCGTTGTTGCATTATCAACTTGAACTTAGGATTACATCATTTTAACACTTGCGGAACCTAAAATGTTAATGATTTATAATGTCAATTCTATTTTTTCTTTGCTTTTTGCTTGAATGATTAAATTTGAGTATTTTTGTAACAATATTGCCTACATTGTGGTATTAACAATGGTGACGGGTAATATATTACATAATGTAAAGCGTCATTGATGCTTTGTCTTGTGGCTTTCTGAAACCTAAGAAATTTCGAATTGTTGGTCATGGACAATGTCTGAAGTGAGTGCTACGGGTATGTTAAATTGTATCCCGGAGTGTTAGTGGTCAAAAAAGGGCATAGAGAGAAAGCGAGATATCTTTGTGACAAAAAAGACGGCAAAGATGTACAGCAG
>NZ_CANRPM010000011.1 GCF_947632445.1 uncultured Bacteroides sp.
TGTGCGCTTAACGTACTTTGTTTCTGTCTTTTCCATAATGTTACTTTTTGTTGTAACGCTATTTCAGGACTAGACAAGTTGATAAAAAAGGGAGGATGTTTGTTGTCCTCCCTTTTTTATGGTCATCCGATATTTATTCCCAAAACGTAATTTCTATATTTGCCACCAATATGTAATATAACGTGAGTTCGAAATAAAATCAAAGTCATGTAAGCTGTCCGTTATTGATAAAATTCACATCAATGGTGTTTTTTTTCAAAGAAACTGTTCTTTTTTTATTTTTTCTTTCCTTTCGGGGTATAGTTAAATCTCCATTGGACGTGGAACATTGCATAGCGTGGTAATACCGTGCGGTAGGTTTCCGTGCGTGCCTGGGCATTCATGGTGTAGGATATGTTGCTTAGGTCATGCAGGATGTCGTAGCCGTCCAGCATCAATAACAGCTTGCCCTTCAATGCCTTGTAGGTCAACCGGGCGTTCCACACAAAGTTGTCGGTGTTCAAAGCTTCGTCTGTGTAACCGCGACGGTTGTAAACCGTAAAATCCGTAGCCAGTTGGAAATTGGCAGGAAGTTCAAAGATGGCGTTCAGGCCCGACTTCACCGTCCAAGTGTTTTGGGGTATGAAACTTGTGCGATTGGATGTGAAACGGTTGTGGCTCCCTTTTGCGTTTAAACCCAGCTGATGTTTGCCGATATGGTATTTCAAATTGAATTCGTCGGAAAAGCTCAGGTCATACACCTTACTGCGAGACAATATGGGAGAATCTTCGCCTACTAAGTCAACACTGGTGGCATGTCCGGCTACTAATTTATTGCTGACGGAAAACTTCCCGCCATGTTTGGCAAGTATAAGAAAGCCAGATGCGTTCCAATTCCCGTTTACATTATAATAACTTGCTTCGCGTATGCCGGTACTTGTGTCGTAGGTATAACCTTGTGACAAAGCATTGGAAATAATCGAATATTTTCCAGCGATTGTTATCTCACTTCTTTTTTCTTTATTTAACGTAAAAGTATATTGGAGTGCTGTATTGAACAATAGTGCATTTTTCAGTTTTTTATTCCCTTTTCGGATATAAAGCGGATTGGTGTCATCGGTAAAATCGATCATTGACTCCATATCGGGCATGCGGCTTTTCAATTCCCATGTCCACCAGGCGTCTTGTTTATTGTTGTCGGTCCAGTTGATTCTTGCATCGCCAATGTCAAAAACAATCGAACGATGTGTAAAAACTGTGTCAACGCGACCGCGTTGGTAGTCGAACTTTCGGTTCATCAAAGTTATGGGAAGTTGATAATAAGCATATATATGCTGGGTATGGCAGTGGTAGAATAGTGAAAACTCATGGCAATTATCCGTACTTCGACTTAGATAGCTGTTGTTAGGGTCAATGGCAGATACATAGTCGATGGCTGAAGGTAATTTACCAAACATGAATTCTTCGATGGATTCGGGTGAATCCAGTTGGAAAAGTGTGGAGGTTTCTTTCCGATAAATGCGGTCGTAGCGATAGGCGAGTTTCAATGTTCCCACAATTAACTTTCGCGAATAACTTATGCCTGCTCTAAATTTGGAATCGAAATCAGGATAATTCTTGAAATAACGGTTGGCTGTCTGTGCAGGAACCGGATTCTGACCGAAGTTTATGTCGTAGTGATTGAAACGTTCGTCATGACGGTTATTGTAACTTCCTGACAGGTCTATTTCTATTAAATCAGGGGTATTGGGTATTGTGAACCCTTGCCATAGATTGGCACCGGCAGAAAGAGAGTGCCCTTTACGGCGGTTCATGTTGAGATTTCGATTGATCAGACTGGTCAACGCCCCGTTGGTGTTACCGCTGTAGATGTTTTGGATGAAGTCAGTGGATATATCGTTGAACGCATCGCTGAAGGTGGCATCCACGTTCTCGTTATAATTATTCCAGTTTTTGTAATTGAAGAAGGGTTCAGTGCTAAGGGCATACCCTTTCTGTGCCTTGTATTGAATCTTGTGTTTGGTGTTAGTTGAAACTGATTTGCTTTCCAAACGATTGAACTGATAGTCGTAAGTATTGCCTGTAACGAGGTAATTGGTGCGTGTCACGTCAGTGCCGTCCGTTTCTCGACTACTTTCGGCATTTACGTTCCCGTTGAACTCCCAACGGCTGCCAATGGGCTTTATACTGTAGTCGAATCCACCTGATATGGTTTTCTGTACACCGGTAGGCATGGTTTCAGGTGTCCATGTGGTTGTCTGTCCTGGTTTGCGGCTGTCGTTGAGGTTGTTTGTGCTGAAATAGGCTGAATATTGTCCTGTAGGTGTAAAGGCCATAGCAAAGAGGCGTCCCAAGTAGCGGTCTTCGCTGCCATATCCTCCCTCCACGTTCAGAGCGGTTCCTATCATGTATTCCTTTTTTAGCTTTACGTCCATTACATACTGGGTATCATCTAAATCGGTTCCCGCTAACTCACCAGCTATTCCTCGTTTGTTGTATAACTCAATGTCTTTCACGGCATAAGCACCCAAATTCTGTAGCAGCAGTTGTTTGTTGCCGTCGAAGAAATGTCTGCCGTTCAGTAACAATTCTTCGACAAACCTGCCATTGACATAGATGGTGCCATCTTGTTTCAATTCTACACCAGGAAGCTGTTGTACAAGTACATCAAGCATGCTCCCTTCGGCCAGGTTGAATGCGTCGGCGTTGTAAACCAATGTGTCGCCCTTGTTATAGAATTTGACTTTAGATGCCTTTACAACCACCTCGTCCAGTATTTCAGACGTTTCCGTAAGGTAGATGGGATCCAACTCGTAATTGAATATTCGTTTGCCGATTTTACTTATGTCCACATTTATCGAAGTAGTCTTATAGCCGATGCAACTAACAGAAAAAATGTATTTTCTCCCTCTTGGAACCTCTACGGTAAATCCTCCTGTGAATAATTTCTGATTGTCTTCTCCAGACACATAATGTTCATACATATATTCTCCGGCTGAAGTGCCAGTGACAAAACTGCTGTCCACAGCGTTCAAGACTTTGATTGTGGCAGAAGCGACCGGTTGATGGAGACCGGAAGCTTCCAGTATCTTTCCTTTTATTCTGATATTATCAGCAAATCCCGTTATAGAGATTGTTGACAAAACAAATAGAACGACTAATGGACGTTGTAGTATTTGAACAGAGAACAAGTGTTTTATCCGATTTTTTTTTCAAAGTTTCTTTTGTTTCCATTGTTTTTAATTGAATTAAAAAAGAAGCAATTCAGCCTTTATAAAAGGCTATTGGTTCGTTAAACGTTAAACAAGAAAGAAGAATGGGTGTCCTCTTCTTTTCTTTTATGATGCAAAGATGTGCTTAATAGATTAATTACTGGTATAAAAAATGAGCAAACAATGTAGAAAATTTATTCATAGATGTCAAATGACGTATTATTCTACCTTGTTTGATTGATTTTTAGAAGTAGACGGTGCTCGTGACCCTTCAATAGACGATGTTCTTAATCGACCATGAAGGGTATTAATGACCTTTGATGATGGGTATTCAATGCCGTTGGTTTCATGCTATGATAATACTCTCATTAACCTAAATTGATTGTCAGAAAGTACCGGCTTATAAAAGAGTTCCCTTTGTATCTTTAAGGAAATCAACGATGTTAATGATTGATATGCCATCCTCATTTACATAAGATGGAACCAAACCTCCGACTATGATAATTTTAGGGAATCCATCTTTGATATAACGAAGGGAATTGGTTTCTTGATCAATTTTCTCTTGAGTAGGCATGTCAAATGCCGATTGGACATATAGACGTTTGTTACCTCTATTGCAGATAAAGTCCACTTCCAACGATTTTCGTTTTTTCTTTCCATCATCTGTTTCTCGTACTTCTACTTGCCCTACATCAACAGAATATCCTCTGATACGCAGTTCATTGTATATGATATTTTCCATGAGGTGCCCGCCGTCAATCTGCCTGTAATTCAAACGGGCATTGCGCAATCCTATATCTTCAAAATAATATTTGGATGGTGTATTGATATAGCGTTTTCCCTTAATATCATACCGGACGGCTCTTTCCAACATAAACGCATCCTGTAGCATACCAAGATAGCTCTGTATAGTTGTATCTGAAATACTGTGACCTTTTACCGATTTAAATGTGTTTTCAAGGTTGGTCGGATTGGTTAAGCATCCGATATTGGAGGCTATGATATCTATAAGCTCACTTAGATCATCATCATTTCTAATAGCATAACGTTCTTTTATATCATGGATATAAGTGCCTTGAAACAACGATTTCAGATATTTTTCCTTTTCCTCCTTTTTCGCAAAGGATACAATCTGTGGCATTCCACCATAAATCATGTAATCTTGCAATGCCGAAAGGTCGTTTTCATGCAGCCCAGCCTTAAGAAACTCGGAGAAGCTCAAGGGATGTACTCTGATTTCATACCCACGTCCACGAAATTCTGTTATTACATCACTTGATAACAAACGACTGTTACTACCGGTCACGTATACATCTGCATTTTTCACTTTCAGATAGCTGTTAAGCACATCCTCAAACTCTGGAACCATTTGGATTTCATCCAATAAAATATAGTACATTCCATCATCCGTCATACAGCTGTCAATATGATCCAATAGTGCATCCGGTTCCCTGATTCGTTTAGAACGGCGGTCTTCCAGATCAACTTGAATGATATGCTTTTCATCCACACCATTTTCAAGTAACGATTGCTTGAACAACTCAAACAGAAGGTAAGATTTGCCACAACGACGTATACCGGTAATGATTTTAATCATTCCGTTGTGCATTACGCTTCTCAGTTCCTGTAAGTATCTATCTCTTGGTATAATCATATTGCAAAAGTAATGAAAACTATCAGTAATCCATTATTCTATTGGAGAAAAATGGGAAAAGTACCATATTTCTCCAATAGCTTACTCTCAACTGGCAAGTGCAAAAATAGCGATTTGTCTGAAGAAAACATTTTTAGGAGAGTCGAAATAGAGTTTTTATCTCGGCTGAGTGTTGACTGACTGCACTCCGCTATGGAGGCGATTTCTTTTCCCGGAGTCTTTCTTTGCAGTAAGGCGAAAATTTGCGACCTTTGTTGCGAGATTAATCGGTAATACATAATGCAACACAAAATTAGTTAATCTCATGGAGATTTCGGCCCATGTTTTTTTATGAAACAGGGTAGAAAAATTAGTCATAATGATTGCTTTTTTCAGCATATTTCATTATTTTTGCCGAAAGCAACAATTAAATTTGTTTAATACGATGAAGAAAATCGGTAACCTTGTATCGCTTATAGTGTGGTTCATGTTTTTCCCTTTGAATGTACGTGCACTTCAGGACGATTTAATTCTGAAACGGATGGGCGTCGAACAGGGGTTGTCAAACAACTACGTGATGGATATTGCGCAGGACAACCGGGGCTGTATATGGATAGCGACGGAGTCCGGGCTTAATAAGTTCGACGGGCGTGAATTTACGGTCTATAACCGGAACAATTCGCCAATCTGCGGCAACGAGCATAACGTGTTGCTTTCCGTGCCGCAAGACAACACTATCTGGATAGGAACGCAACGCGACGGCATCAGCATTCTGGATGTGGGGCAACGGACGTTCGAGACGTTGGACGTACATAACGGACTGATTACAAACGATGTGACCGACCTGAAAATGGCGGCGGACGGGGGCATTTGGATTACCCACTTTCATTTGGGTATCGACCATTACAACCGGAAGACGAAGAAGGTGGAAAGCTATAACACGTCCAATGTCAAGGGATTTTCGGGGCGCAACTGGACTTCGTATGACGACGGGAAAGGCCATCTCTACGTGGGACATGCGGAAGACGGTCTCAGTATCATCGACTTGAAGGCGCGTACTTGCGAGAATTTCCGCCATGCACCTGACGATCCCAAGAGCATCCCGAGCAATACGGTTCATGCCATCCTGATAGACCGCTCGGAGCGGATATGGATCGGCACGGGGAACGGTCTGTCGCTGTTCAATCCCGTCACGAAAGAGTTTACGACCTTCCGCAGCCAGCCCGACAATCCCCATTCTCTTTTATCCAATCAGGTATATGACATCCGCCAGACGCGCGATGGAAACATCTGGGTTTGTACCAACATGGGCGGGGTCAGCATCCTCGATTTGCGCCAGAATTCCTTTATCCGTCCCGATCAGGTGCAATTCCGCAACATCGCGGTGACCAACGGCATTCACGGGCTGTCTTCACCCAATGCCCGCTGTCTGTTTGAAGATTCTTTCGGAAACATCTGGATAGGCAATTACCGGGGCGGGGTGGATGTCATCTGCCGTTTGCAGCCTCAGTTCAAAACACTGCCTTATCAGATGAGACGCTATGGCGCATACGCCAACAAACAGGTGTGGGGCATCAATGTCGATACGGGCGGACGCCTATGGTTGGGTGGAGAGAATGAGGTGGCGATATTCGTCAAGGGGAGGATGAAAGAGGTGCTAAATCCGCAAGCAGTGAAGAATACGCATGTGAATGTCATCTATACCGACCGCTCCGGCGATCTCTGGATGGGCATGTATCTGGATGGGGTGATGATATACCGCCACAGGACGGGACAGATGGAACGGCTCAGTGACGCATATCCCAACCTCGATGTCCGATGTTTCTACGAAGACGAGGACGGCAAGATGTGGATCGGTACGGAGAGCGGCATATATAGCTATGAGAGCGGGCGGTTTGCTTGCGAAGACAGCATCAATAATCAGCTGGCCGACAATATGATTCACAGCATTCTGCGTGACAAACAGGGGAAGCTCTGGATTGGCACCTTCGGCAAAGGCATTCAGATATTGAACAGTCATAACAACTTGGTTTATAGTCTGACTACCGACAATGGGATGGCTTCGAATGCCATTTCCCACTTGTCCATGAGCAGCCGCGACGAAATCTGGGCAGCCACGAGGAATGGCCTTGTCTTCTTCGAGCGGACGGACAACCCGATGGGGTTCCGTATATTTACGGAGAAAGACGGCATAGAGAACGGCTATGTCAGAGCCATACAGGAGGATGAGAGGGGCAATATCTGGTTCAGTACAAACGACGGCATTTCGTGCTATGAGAAGGCGTCGGGTGTGTTCAAAAACTATAATTACCATGAAGGAGTTCCTCGCGGCGATTTTATGGACGGCTCGGTATGTCGGACGGACGACGGCACGATTTATTTTGGCTCGCAGAATGGCGTGTGCTATTTCCGTCCCGCCACGCTTGATTACAGTGAGAAGGTGGCTCCGGTGGTCTTTACGGAGTTTCGGACTTTGACAGGCGACTTGCGGCCGGAGTATGCCGAGAAGATGGTGCCCATCATAAAGAATAAGATCAGGCTTTCTTACCGGAACAATAATCTGAGAATTGGCTTCAATGTGACCGATTTCTCGCAGGCGGGTCAGGTGGAGTATATCTATCAAATGGAAGGATTGAATAATTCCTGGTACAATACGCATGGCGAAAACCAGGTGATATTCAGGAACCTGCCGCACGGAAACTATACGTTCAAGGTGAATGCCCGGATGAGAAATCAAAGCTGGACGAACGACAACATCGCTTCACTGACGTTGATAATCGATCCGCCTCTGTGGCTGACGTGGTATGCCAAACTGTTCTATGTGATTGTGGCATGTCTGCTGCTCTACTATATGTTGCGTTTCTACAAGCATAAACTTGAGTTGGAGAATAAGCTGAACTTGGAGCACCAACAGTTGAAGAATGGGGAAAAGCTTAACGCGGAAAGGCTTCATTTCTATACCAGCATTACGCACGAACTGCGTACACCGCTTACGCTCATTGCCGGGCCTTTGGAGGATCTTTTGAGGGATAAGTCGTTATCGCAGAAACATCTGGAACGCATCGGCATCATACACAGCAATGCCAACAGGCTGTTGGCACTGATTAACCAGATACTGGAATTCCGAAAGGCAGAGACACTGAATCGGAAGCTGCTGATAGAGAAAGCCAATCTCGGTAGGTTGGTAAGGGAAATCGGTTTGGGCTTCAAGGAACTGAACCAGAACAGCCGGGTCAATATTGAGGTGAAGATTGAAACGGAAGAGACGGAACTCTGTTTCGACCCTGAAATAATCACGATTATTCTTAATAATCTGGTGTCCAATGCCATGAAATATACACCGGAGGGATTTATAACTTTGTCTCTCGGCAAACGGGAGGAAGACGGACAGCGATATACCGAAATCAAGGTGAAAGATACAGGATTCGGCATTGACTCGGAGTCAATCCCTCACATTTTCGACAGTTATTATCAGGCGGACGGCGAGCATCAGGCTTCGGGTACGGGCATAGGGCTGGCTTTGGTGAAAGCGCTGGCCGATTTGCATGAAGCAACGATCAGTGTGGAAAGCGAACTGAACGAGGGCAGCTGCTTTACTCTCAGCCTGTTGACAGACAATACCTATCCTCATGCCCGACATAAGCAGGTGGCGGCAAGCGGCGACAAACCGGCTGTAGCCGAGACAGTTGCCAGGGAGGTGTCGGCCGAGGGAGAGGATGCACGTCCCGTTCTGCTGGTGGTGGAAGATAACAATGATATTTGTGATTATATCCGAAGCTCATTCGAAGACATGTATGAGGTGCTTACTGCTTCCAACGGAAAAGACGGGTGGGACATCGCCAAAGTTCGCATCCCGAGTGTCATTGTCAGTGACATTATGATGCCCATCATGGACGGCATTGCTTTCTGCAAACGTGTGAAGCAGGATATGCGTACCAGTCATATTCCGGTAATATTACTGACGGCCAAAGATAGTATTCAGGATCGGGAAGAAGGGTATGCCGCTGGAGCCGATTCGTTTATAGCCAAGCCTTTCAGTGCCAGCCTGTTGACTCGGAGAATAGAAAATCTGCTGGCAGGCAGAAGGAAGTTGGCGGTACTGATTGCGGCAAAGACAGTATCGTCGGTAGGTTCGTCCACTGAAGAGGCTTTAAAGGATCTGGGTGAGGGAGATCGCACATTGAACAAGCTCGACCGCGAGTTCTTGGATAAGGTAGCCTGTATTATCGGAGATAATCTCAGTATGGAAAAGATTGATGTAGGTTTTATTGCCGACAAGATGTGTATGAGCCATTCTACGCTTTATCGGAAAATCAAGTATCTGACGGATATGTCGGTCAATGAATTTGTACGGAAAGTGAAGTTGAAGAAGAGTGTAGATCTCTTGTTGGACGGTGAGTACAGCATCGCTGAAATTTCAGATTTGGCCGGTTTCAGCAGTGTGGCTTATTTCAGGCAGTGCTTTAAGGATGAATATGGCATGGCTCCTTCGGAATACCTTAAGCAGAAAGGCGGGGGTTGATTATGAATCGTTCAGGCACGGATGATACGGATTTTCGCGGATATATGTTTTTCTCCGTGACGCTCCGTGTAATCCGTGCCTGAAGGTTATGTTGGAAATCAGAACAAATCCCCCGTACTGATTTCATCCTTCCAATAGTGGTCTTTGGGGAACGGTTGTTCGCTCCAAGCTCGTTTGCTGGTCCAGTCCTGGGGTGCATCGGTCCAGAATGGATGGCCGGCCGGCAGTCCTAAAGGCAGGAAAGCCAGGGAAGTCATGTACAGGCTGCCATTGTTGGTGTACCAGTCTGCAATGTTGGGCTGACGTCCGCTGAACCCGATGGTCAGATAACCTCCTTCGTTGAAATTGTTGCCACTGGCAAACATGCGTTTCATAACGGCTGTGAGGGCGCAGCGTACCTGGGCGTTGGTCACGCCGGCAGGCAGTTCCTGATACCAGGCCATCAGGGCGAGGGGTTGCATCGTAGCCATGCGGTATGGAATGGATCGCCCGAAGACAGGGAAGGTTCCTTCGGGTGAGATGAAGCGTTCCAGTATCAGGCTGTATTTTTGTGCACGGCGCAAGGCACGGTCATAATACTTGGAATAATGTAGGCGTGTATAAGCCTTAACATCTTTCATCGCCTGAAGAGTTTCAAGATACATGGGATGGAACACGTAGCTGCTGTAGTAGTCGAAAGCAAAGCTTGGGCCGTCGGCATACCAGCCGTCTCCGGTGTACCATTCTTCTACCTTGCGGATGGCGGAGTTGATGCGGTAGGCATCGTAAGATGCTCCGGCTTTGGCCAGGAAACTTTCGATAGTCGATGAGAAGAGCAACCAGTTGGTGTAAGGCGGGTCGATACGGCGTAACAGGGTGAACTCTTCGATGTAGCGTTGCTTGGTGGTCTCGTCCAAAGGTTTCCACAGCTGGTCGAACGCACGGAGAAAACTCTCGGCAATATAGGCTGCGTCTACTAAGGGCTGTCCTTCCTTACGCCACAGCAGGTAGTCGGGACTTTGCGGATCTACGGCGTTGGCATAGCTTTTCAACGCCCATTCGCGTAATTGCTTGCGCATGGTTCCTTCCGCCGTGTTGTCGTCGGGGAGTGTAAGCCAGGGAGCAATGCCTGCCATCAGGCGGCCGAAAGCTTCCATATAGGTTACCTTTTTGTCGCGGCCGTCCCATGTGGGACTTACTTCTACAATCATGTTCTTTTGAAGTTCTCCCTTAGCCATATTGCTCAAGATTGGGGCGGCCATCTTGTAGGCAAGGTCACACCAGTAAGCACGATCTTGGGTTTCGGGAGCTTCCAAGTAGCGTACATACTCACAGGCAGCCAACAGGAATGCACCTACACCGAAATTGGCGGTGGAGTTGGCATCGACTACCTGGCCGGGGATGGCTTTTTCGCCGATGGGTTGTACGTAGCCCACAGAGCCGTTTTTCTGAAGGGCGGTTTTCGACAGGTAGTTCCATGCTTTGTTGACAGTGGGCAGGAATTCGGCTTCGTCCAGATAGCCGTTGTTGATACCCCACAGAATGCCATAAGTAAAGAATGCAGTACCGCTTGTTTCAGGGCCGGGAGCATGTTCGGGATCCATCATACTGCGGGTCCAATAGCCTTCGGGTTGCTGAATGGCGGCTACTGCTTTAGCTAATTTCTGGAATTTCTCCACGAAAAAAGCGCGGTGTTTGTAGTCAGCCGGCAGGTCTTTCAACACTTTGGCCAGTCCCGCCAGTACCCATCCGTCACCGCGGGCCCAGAAGTCTTTCTTTCCGTTGACACTCTTGTGCTTGGGATAGACGTATTTGGCATCGCGGTAATAGAGATTTTCCTCTTTGTCGAACATAATCTGGTCGGAATAGGTGATGTATTCGTACAATTTGTCCAGATAGAGCGGATTGTGGGTAATCTTATACAATTTCGTCATGACGGGCATTACCATGTACAGGCCGTCGCTCCACCACCAATAGTCGTTTTGCGGAGTACTCATCTGATATTCCATGACTTCGCGGGCGCGCTTGATTTTATAATCTTCGGGAGCTAAGTTGTAAAGGTCGGCATAGGTCTGGAAACAAATCTGATAGTCGCCGAACAGAACGTACTCGTCCGATTCTCCGTATGAATATTTCCACTGGGAACGGTCGTTGCTTTTGGCTCCTTTCCATTCGTTGTGTTTGGCCCACGCTTCGGAATAGGCACGGTAGGTTTCGTTGCCTGTCAGGAAGTAGGCTTCCATGTTGCCGGTGTGATAGGCTGCATTGTCCCAGAAGGAACGTACTTCCGGCTTGTTTTCAGCTTGCCAGTGTTGGTTCACTGTGTCAATGATTTTTCGAACCTGTTCGGCCTCGGAAGTCTTGGCAAATGTTGCAGCCGGTAGTAGTCCGATGAAACAGGCTGCAAACGTTTTAAGAATTTTATCCATAAGTTTTGTATGTTAGTTATTGTTTGGTATTGATTTCGAGTACATATACGGAAGTCGGCTCGGAAACGATTGGTTTCTCACCGTCGCCCTGATGGGTTTCTTGTACGAAAACGTTGAGTTGTCGATTTTGTTTCCACAATTCCGTATCGAGACTGGGTTCCCATGCGTCAACACTGAAGTCAGTAAGATCGGTCACTTGCCATTCTCCGTTTTTGAGATCAGGGGTATAGGCCATAGATACCTTGCTTTCACGTTCAGCATCGCGGAAGAGAAAGAAAGCATGTCCTTTGTCTACAGCAATACGGGGGCGGGAAATGGGAATCATTTTGGTGCCTCCTCCTTTCAGCGAAAAAGCTTGTGTGCGATTCATGATGGAACGGTTGTGCCAGCCGGTGTCGTCATGCCAAACCAGACGATATTGGGGAATGGTACTGTCGGCATCACGCCAATAGGTGACAATGTAGGGATGGCCTTCCGTGTCGGCACTCATACTGGTTTGGTTGATAAGCTCACTGTTTTGAGGTATGCGGCAGGCATATTCGGCATTGGCTTCGCGTATGGGCAGGCTATAGGTTTCGCCGTTTGATTTTTGCCATGTTTTCCCACCGTCTGATGAGCAGGCGTAGCACAAGTCATGGTTGGTTTCTACCATCCATGTTTCCCGCCATACCCACGAAAGATGGATGACGTCTTTGGCATCTACGTATAGTTGCCAGTAGGCATTGCGCTGTCCCTCGCCATCAATGAGAATGTCTTGGACACGCTGCCATTTCCGTTGCTTCAGATGATAGCGGTTCAGTACGAGGTTTCCTCTTCCAGATGCTCCTGAACGATAGACAAAAAGCAGGTCTCCATTGGATAGGCGGTAAAATTCTGGATAGGTGACATCTGCTTCGTCTTTCCCCGTCATCGGTTCTTTTTCTCCTAAGACAAGGGATTCGGGAGCGGTACTGCGGCAGTAGTTCAGCAGCTGTCCATGATGATCGAAGGCTACATGCAAGTAGCCTTCACCGTCTACCATTAGGCTGATGACATTGTGGGCATCGGTTATATTACCTTTGTATTGTGATCGCCGAAGTTCCCATTGTTCGGAACCCAATTTACGTTTGCCGATGACCATATAGCCATCGGCATCGTAATAGGCCGTATATTGATTTTGCTTGAAGGTGACAAGCGAACTGTTGCGGAATACGGTTGTGTTGACTGAGGTGGAACTATAACCTTTTCCTATCTGAACTAAATGTTGAGCCGATGCAGACAGGCTGCTTATAAGGAATGTAAATAATAAGATGGCGTATTTCATGATAAATTGTAGATTATTGTTTGTGCAATATTCGCAAAATTATTTAATACCCGCAACGTGTGAAGGAGTAATTTCGATCCCGACAGGTCAGATTGACGGATTTATATATCTGAATGATTAATTTTTCGATGCCTTTCTTTAGTAAATCAGTCGGAATTCTGCCCATACCGGCAGATGATCGCTGATGCCTCCTTCATATAGGGGGCCGATATAAGTACGGAAAGGCCGGACTCCGCCGAATTTTTTATCCGGGACTAATAGGAACGGCAGGCGGGCTACTTCAGCCTGTGCTTCACCGGTAGTAAGCGGAGCATCGGACTTTAGCAGATTGCCTGATACAATGAGGTGGTCAAGCAATCCCCATTCTCCCTGATATTTGTAACTTCCATAGTTTTTCTCCTTTTGGGCCTTGCGGGCTAATAAATGGTATAACCGATCGTTACGAGGCGTACTGTCGGGAACGGGAGCTTCTGCCTGCATGATTTTCTTGATGGACTGATTGGTGGGATAGTCATTGAAGTCTCCCATAATCAGCAGCTGCGGATATTGGCGAAGGCCGATGATACTGTCTGCTGTCTGTTTCAGCCGGTGGGCAGCCTTTAGCCGATAAGGTTCACTCTCTTTCGCGCCACCTGAACGGGATGGAAAGTGAGCAATCAGTATGTCTAAGGTGTCACCGTTCAATAACATTCCGCTTACGTGCAAAATATCGCGTGTAGGCCGGTCGAATGGCCGAGATTTGTCGATGGCGATGCTGTGGCTGGCTAACAATTTGAACAAGCCGCGTTGGTAGAGCAAGGCTACATCAATGCCCCGTTCGTCTTTAGAATGGGTCATCACATAACGGTATCCGGCCTCACGTAATACGGAATAGCGTGTCAGGTCGTATAATACACGGTCATTCTCTACTTCGCAGAGGGCCACTAATGCTGGAGGGGTCCATCCGCCTACGGCAATAAGAGCACGGCCGATATCGTCCAGTTTTTTCTTGTATTTCGAATAGTTCCAATGACGGACAGACTCAGGCAGGAATTCGTAGTCGTTTTTTAGTGAGTCATGGTATGTGTCAAAAAGGTTTTCTACATTGTAACTGACAATGCGAAAAGTCAAAGTATCATTCGTTTGTGCTCTGCATAACAGATGGTAACTTGAGAAAACAAAGACACAGAAAGAATAAAATGCGAAACGCGTTTTCGTATTCTTCCTGTGCCTTTGTAAAAAGAGTGTCATCTGTCCCGTAATTATTTTGTAGGAATGTTCTTCAGAATATCCAACAGATGATCCCAGAATTTCTGAACCGTCGGTATCAGCATACGCTCATCCGGTGAATGCACTCCTTGCAGAGTAGGGCCAAACGAAATCATGTCGAGCGACGGGTATTTGTCGAGGAACAGGCCGCATTCCAATCCTGCATGAATGGCTTTTACCTTGGCATCGACTCCAAACAGGCGTTTATAGGAGGCAGTGGCCACTTCTAATATTTCGGAATGTGGATTGGGTTTCCAGCCCGGATAACCGTCGCCATAAGTAACAGTTGCGCCAGCCATTTCGAATACGGTGCGTACCATGTTGGCAATGTCCTGTTTCGACGAGGCAGTGGAACTGCGCTGACTGGTCTCGATGCGGATAATATGGTTGGGTTTCATTTTGACGGAAGCCAGATTGGTAGATGTTTCTACCAAACCGGGAATATCCTGGCTCATGGCGAATACACCGTGAGGACAGGCGTAGAGCGCCTGTAAGAGTCGGCGTGCGGTGTCGCGGTCGATTGCTTTTGCATGGAAATGGGCTGACTCCATGATTAATTGCAGGTCAGGATCGACGACGCTGTATTCACTTTGAACTTCAGCAGCAAATATATTCAGATCGGTTCGTAAATTATGCTTGTCCTTTTCAGGTATGGCAATGGTCGCATGCGCTTCTCGGGCTATGGCATTGCGTAAATTGCCTCCATCAATGTTACATAAATACAGGTCGTACTTTTGAGAGGCGAGACTTAGGAAGCGGGTCAGAATTTTGTTGGCATTGCCTAACCCCAAGTGAATGTCTCCTCCTGAATGTCCGCCTTTCAAGCCTTTTACTTGGATTTTACAGCAAAAGTATTCGGCTGGAACATCTATTTCGTGGTAATTGAATTCGGCAACGGAATCTACTCCTCCTGCACAGCCGATGAACAGTTCGCCTTCATCTTCCGAGTCGAGGTTCAGTAAGATTTCTCCTGTCATAAATCCCTCTTTCAGGGCGAATGCACCTGTCAAGCCTGTTTCTTCGTCTACAGTGAACAAGCATTCCAGTGGGCCGTGTTCAATCGTTTCGTTGGTCAGGATGGCTAACTCGGTAGCTACGCCGATGCCGTTGTCTGCACCCAGTGTTGTGCCTTTGGCCTTTAGCCATTCTCCGTTCACTTCGGTTTGGATGGGATCTGTCATGAAATCGTGCTTCACATCATTATTCTTTTCACAAACCATATCCACGTGCGATTGCAGGACTACGGTTTTACGGTTTTCCATGCCCGGTGTGGCCGGTTTTCTGATTAATACATTGCCGGCTTCGTCCGATAAAGTTTCCAAATGATGCTTTTGGCCGAAACTTTTCAGGTAGGCTATTATTTTTTCTTCATGTTTGGAAGGACGCGGTACTTGGCAGATTTCCTCAAAATAACGGAACACTTCTGCCGGTTTTAGATTTCTCTTTTCCATATTTCTTTTGTTTTGGTTTTGCCTTGTGACAATTTGTTTTTCATTTCTCTTAAAGGCTGTTGCATGAACGATACATTGCTAAATATGGTTAAATAGTGAATGGTTTGGCCGCCCCATCTTCTTTTTTTAGAAGAAAAAGGGCGGCTTAGTCCTTGCAAAGCCCTATATTTGCATCCACAAAATTAATGGAAATGCTCGAGACTGGGTTGATAACTTTGTTAATAGTTGCTATTTGTGTGCTTCTGTTGGGGGTAAAGGTCTTTTTTGTAAAAGGAGGACAGTTCCCTAACGGACATGTAAGCAGTAATGAGGCGCTTCGTAAGAAAGGTATCGGATGTGTCCAGTCGCAAGACAGAGCGGCACGGAAAAAGCTCTGAGTGAAAGTATGAACTAATTAATTCTAAAAATATGATTGTATCCAAAATTATGAAGAAATTGATTTACTGCCTGAACGCCCTGGCTGCTTGGGCCATCGTTGTTTTGTTTTCCCAATGTGCCGGCAATACAAACAATCTATCGGCTGAAGCTCCTGCCCAAGCCGGCTTGTCAGGCATGAAGATTGCTTATGTAGAGATAGACACATTGTTGGCCAAATACAATTTCTGCATCGACCTGAATGAAGCAATGGTGAAGAAGAGCGAGAATGTACGTCTGACTCTCAACCAGAAAGCTGCTGACTTGGAAAAGCAGAAACAGGAATTCCAGACCAAATATCAGAATAATGCCTATCTTTCACAGGAGAGAGCCCAGCAGGAATATAATCGCATTGCCAAGTTAGAGCAAGATTTGCAGGCTTTGAGCAATAAATTGCAGTCGGAACTGATGAGCGAGAATGAAAAGAATAGTTTGCAGCTGCGTGACTCTATCAATTCTTTTTTGAAGGAATATAACAAGGCGAAGGGTTACAGCATGATTATCAGCAATACCGGTTTTGATAACCTGCTGTATGCGGACAGCATTTACAATATTACGCAGGAAATTCTGGAAGGGTTGAATGCACGTTATTCTTCGCCGGCCAAGAAATAAGGAAATTGGGCGATGTGTAAGCGGTAAGGAGGGCGGTTAAAAACTTGAGCCGCCCTTTTCCTAAAACACACTGAATGAGGAGCAGTTTTGTAGTCTTTTGTAATAAAAACATCTGTAATAATGAAAAAAGAGTTCTTTTTGGCAGGTATGCTGCTGTGTTTTGTGGTGTTGTCCGTACAGGCGGCACGGGTGGATACGGTAATGGTCAGAAGCCGTTCCATGAACAAGGAAGTTCAAGTTGTTTATGTGGTGCCCGATAAGGTGGCGCAGGCATGTCCTGTAGTCTATTTGTTGCATGGTTACGGTGGAAATGCCAAGACGTGGATCGGCATCAAACCGCAGCTACCTTCCATAGCCGACGAAAAAGGAATTATATTTGCTTGTCCTGACGGGAAGAACAGTTGGTATTGGGACAGTCCGGTAAACCCTTCATACCGTTATGAGACATTTGTATCTTCTGAATTAATCGCTTATACGGATAGTCATTACAAGACGATTGCCGCTCCCCGGGGACGTGCGATTACCGGACTGAGCATGGGAGGTCACGGTGCCTTGTGGAATGCTTTCCGTCATAAAGATGTGTTTGGAGCCGCCGGCAGTACGAGTGGAGGAGTGGATATTCGTCCTTTTCCGTTGAATTGGCAGATGAATAAACAGTTAGGAGAGTATGCCGCCAACAGGAACCGTTGGGATGAACATACGGTGATTAATCAGATTGATAAAATCGGGAACGGAGATATAGCTATTATTGTCGACTGCGGCGAGAGTGATTTCTTTCTCGAGGTAAATAAAGAACTCCATCAACGTTTATTGGGGCGAGGCATTGAGCACGATTTTATCACGAGGCCTGGAACGCACAATAATACTTATTGGAATAATTCCATCGACTACCAGATTTTGTTCTTCGAAAAGTTCTTCGGAAAACAGGAATAAAAACATCGGCTTAGATTGATTAGGAATATCGACTCTTATCGGGTACGGAGTATCAATTCAACCCCTTTCAGAACACCTCTTGACGGGGGTCACGGACACCCGTTAAGAAAGGTATTGAATACCCTTTGAGAAAAGTATTCAATACCCTCGGACATTGATGGTCAGTTTTTGAACAGAAGTCCGTCTTTGGCGGCATTTATATCCACGATGATGGGGCGGCTGCGGTCGACTTCCTGTGCCAGTAGCTTCTTCGAGAGATCGTTGAGCAGATAGTGCTGGATGGCACGCTTGATGGGGCGGGCACCGAACTCAGGGTCGAAGCCGGCTTTTGCCATGAAGCTGATGGCAGGGTCGGTCAGTTGCAGTGACACTCCGTTTCCTTCGAGCATGTGGCGGATGCCGTTGATTTGTAACGTTACAATCTGACGGATTTCGGACTCGGTCAGCGGCAGGAACATGATGGTTTCGTCAATACGGTTGAGGAACTCAGGCCGTATGGTCTTCTTCAGCATGTTCATCACTTCGCGCTTGGTTTCTTCCACAATCTGTTCTTTGTTGCGGTCGTCCAGTCTCTCCATCTGGCTTTGGATGTAGGAGCTGCCCATGTTGGAGGTCATAATGATGATGGTGTTCTTGAAATTCACCGTCCGGCCCTTGTTATCGGTCAGACACCCGTCATCGAGTACCTGTAACAGGATGTTGAACACATCGGGATGGGCCTTCTCGATTTCATCGAATAGAACCACGGAGTAGGGTTTCCGCCGGACAGCTTCGGTCAGCTGACCGCCTTCATCGTAGCCGACGTATCCGGGAGGCGCTCCGACCAGACGGGAGACGCTGTGCTTCTCCTGATACTCGCTCATGTCGATACGGGTCATCATAGTCTCGTCGTCAAACAGAAATCCGGCCAAAGCCTTGGCCAGTTCGGTCTTTCCGACACCGGTCGTACCGAGGAAGAGGAAGGAGCCGATGGGTCGTTTGGGGTCTTGCAATCCGGCACGGCTGCGGCGTACAGCATCGGAGACGGCTTCGATGGCTTCGTCCTGACCGATGACGCTCTTGTGGAGTTCTTCTTCCAAATGGAGGAGTTTCTCTTTCTCGCTCTGCAACATCTTGCTGACAGGTATGCCAGTCCAGCGCGACACGACGTCGGCAATGTCTTCGGCATCGACTTCTTCCTTAATCATGGCGTTGTCGCTCTGCATTTGATGCAGCTTCTGCTGGGTCTCTTCGATTGCCCTATTCAGGGCCTGAAGCTTGCCGTAACGGATTTCGGCTACCTTGCCGTAGTCGCCTTCGCGTTCGGCCTTCTCGGCTTCGAACTTCAGGTTTTCAATTTCGACCTTGTTCTGCTGTATCCGGTTGACCAGTGCCTTTTCGCTCTGCCACTTGGCCTTGTAGGAGCTTTCCTGTTCCTTCAGTTCGGCCAGTTCCTTGCCGATTTGTTCCAGCTTGGTCTGGTCGTCCTCCCGCTTGATGGCTTCGCGTTCGATTTCGAGCTGCTTGATTTTGCGTGAAATCTCATCCAGCTCTTCGGGCACGGAGTCGACTTCCATACGCAGCTTGGCGGCGGCTTCATCCATCAGGTCGATGGCCTTGTCGGGAAGGAAACGGTCGGTGATGTACCGGTCGCTCAGCTCTACGGCGGCGATGATGGCATCGTCTTTGATGCGGACGTGGTGATGGTTTTCATAACGTTCCTTTAATCCACGCAGGATGGAGATGGTGCTCAGCGTATCCGGCTCGTTGACCATGACGGTTTGGAAACGACGTTCGAGGGCTTTGTCCTTTTCGAAGTACTTCTGGTATTCGTCGAGCGTCGTGGCACCGATGCTACGTACTTCGCCCCGCGCCAGTGCAGGTTTCAGGATGTTGGCTGCATCCATGGCTCCTTCACCCTTACCGGCACCTACCAGGGTATGGATTTCGTCGATGAAGAGGATGATGCTACTTTCGGACTGCTTCACTTCGTTGATGACGGCCTTCAGACGTTCCTCGAATTCTCCTTTGTATTTGGCACCGGCTACCAAGGCACCCATGTCGAGCGAGTACAGTTGTTTGTTTTTCAAGTTCTCCGGAACATCGCCTCGAAGGATACGTTGTGCCAGTCCTTCTACAATGGCTGTCTTGCCGGTACCCGGTTCGCCAATCAGGATAGGGTTGTTCTTGGTACGACGGCTCAATATTTGCAGAACCCGTCGGATTTCTTCGTCACGGCCGATGACCGGGTCGAGCTTGCCGTTTCGGGCGGCATCTATCAGGTTGATGGCATACTTCTCCAGTGACTGGTAGGTGTCTTCGCTCGACTGTGAGGTGACCTTCGACCCCTGACGCAACTCACTAATGGCTGTCCGCAGTTCTTTCTCGTTCATACCGGCATCTTTCAGGATGCTCGATGCGGTGCTCTTGACGGTAAGCAGGGCCAGCAGGATAGGTTCCAGGGAAACGAACTCGTCGTTCAGTTCCTTGGAGTAGTCCATGGCTTTCTGCAACACTTCATTGGTTTCATGGCTCAAATAGGGTTCTCCGCCCGAAACCTTGGGCAGCGATTCGATTTGTTTGTCCAGAACCAGCTCTATTTGCCGGGCATTCATACCCAGTTTCTGGAAGATGAAATTGGTGATGTTTTCGCCCACTTTCATAACTCCCTGCAACAGGTGCACCGGCTCGATGGCTTGCTGTCCTCGTTGTTGTACCAGATTTACAGCCATTTGTACGGCCTCCTGCGCTTTGATGGTAAAGTTGTTAAAATTCATATCATTTCTCCTTTCTTTAGTCTTGGTTAGGTTTTACGTCGATTGGCTTGCAAAACTCTTGCCATTCGTGTCGGGTGGACAAAATGGCTTATGGTTGTTGATTTTATCTGACAAAATGTAATTCATACGGCCTTTATGTCTTGTTTCTTCTTTATTTGTGTTGCCTTATGCACGTGTAATACCTATTTGTTGTTCTCTTGTCGTCAAAATACCTAAATTAGGTGATTGTAGCATCCGCACCGATACGCTATCTTTGTAGCATCAGATTTGAATGAATTAGTTAGTCATAATTACGTAACCACTTTTATTAAGGTAAACAAATTCCCGCTCTCCGATGCGATATCGTGGAGCGGGAATATTCTTTTATGATGGATGGAAATCCTTAAAGTTTCTCTTTGATTTCGCTCAGCTCTACCAGCTTGTTGACGATGGCATAGATGGTGAGGCCGGCAGGCGAGTGAATTTGCAGCTTGCGGGCGATGTTGCGGCGGTGGGTAATGACGGTGTGGATGCTTAGGAAGAGCTTTTCGGCAATGGCCTTGTTTGTCATGCCCTTCACGACGCAGGTCACGATTTCCTTCTCGCGCTGGCTCAGCGTGTCCGATTCGCTGTCCTTTTCCTCCTCTTGTTCTTCGTCGCTGCGGAGTAGGCCGCTCAGTTTGGTGGTGATGATGTCGAGGTCGTCGCAGATGGAAAAGCGCTCGTCGTACTCCTCCAGTACGTTTTTGTTCGTGACCGACGAGATGAGAGCAATATACTTCACACCCGCCAGGCGGGGATGTTCGGTCTTGAAAGCGGTCAGATTGAACCACCTGTCGAACGAGGGGTTGATGATAATCATGTCCGGTTGGTGCAGGTGGGCGTAGTGATCCAGCGCCTCGATGGAGTTCACTTCGATGGGATGAATGTCGAGATTGGGGATGCGTTTCAATGCGACTGATACTCCGCTTCGGATGATGACGGACGTTTCGGCCACGACTATTTTCAATGGCTGGCTATTGGTGCTCATCTTTCAGTCCCCTTTCCATCTGTGCCACAGCGGGCACAAACATGTAGTCTTCCACCTGACAGTGCGATGCCAGGTCCTGTTCGCAGTTGAAGATGTCGAACAGGACGGCGTTCAGCAGGTTATTGTTCCCCTTTTCGGGGTAATACTTGATGATGATGTTTTTCAATTCCGTCAGTTTGCGGTCTATCTGGTTGTGGTGACTGGCGAAGGTGGCAATGTTGTACGTCGGGGACAGGCATCCTCGCAACAGTCCATCCACGTAGGTGAAGACGGATTGGTTTTCGTACTCCATGTGGCGGCGTACTTCCTTGGCGTATTCGTCGAAGAACTTCAGGATGAGGAAGGCCACATCGTTGGTGCCAGAGCAGTCGATGGCCTCTATCAGTTTGCGTCGGATGGCGGGCAGATTGAAGTCGAGGAAGTACGTATGTGCCCGCTTCAGATAGTCCATCAGGGCGGTGAGCGAGAAGTCATCCTCCTCGCCGCTGTACGTGTAGGACTCGTGGCTGATGAAGTTGGCTACGGCTAAGAAGGTCTTATAGTCCACTCCCTGCGCCTGGCAGACGTCTTTTACCGACCCGTCGCCGAAGCCGAGCGACAAGCCGAAGCGGCTCATCACCATCAATAGAGAATAATTGTCGCAGATGAGGTCGCTCATCTTGTCCGTAATGCGGTATTTATGCGGTTCGTTCATAGGCGTAAATGCTTGTTCTGTTATAATGATTGTCTCCTGGCGGGCATTCGTTTTTTATTCGGCCGCAAATTAACGATTTTTTTGCGGACGGCGCAATCCCCATTTGTAGGTATTTCGCGGTTGTAAGGAAAGCAGTGCTTTCGTCCTCTCAAAACGATGCTTTCACCCTCGGAAAACTGTGTTTTCTTTCCTTCTTCATGTAACTAAACCTTTTAGTTATTATTAAAGGATTGACCGCAAAAGAAGAAGAAATCATGGGCTTTTTCTGGGAAAAAGGTCCGCTGTTCGTGAAGGAGATACAGGCTTTCTACGACGAACTGAAGCCGCATTTCAATACTTTGTCCACTATTGTGCGCGGACTGGAAGAGAAAGACTACCTGTCGCACAAGGCTTATGGCAACACCTATCAGTATTATGTCACGGTGAGCCGCGAGGACTTCAGTCGCCGCACCCTGCGGAGCGTTATCAGCAAGTACTTCAATAACTCCTATTTGGGAGCCGTTTCTTCGCTGGTGAAGGAGGAAGACATTTCGTTGAAAGAACTCAAGGAACTGATACAGAATGTCGGGGAGGGACGGTTATGAAGAGGCATATTCTCTTAATGGTATGGCTGCTGTGCGGCTTGGTACTGTCTTCTTGGGGGCAGTTCAAACAGATTGAGTCCTTTATTATATTGAAATCCGAAATAGAAATTACATTTGAGAACGGAGGTACGTCAGTATCTCCGTTTCTTGTTCGGGATGAAACCAGCGGATGTCGGCATCGCGCTTGAACCAAGTCATTTGCTTGCGGGAGTAGATGCGAGAGTTCTGCTTGATTTTCTCCACGGCGAAGTCCAGTGTCCACTCACCGTCCAGGTAGTTGAAGAGTTCCTTGTAGCCCACGGTGTTCAGTGAGTTGCAGTCTTTGTGCGGATAGACGCGGCGGGCTTCTTCCAGCAGACCATCGGCCATCATCTGGTCCACCCGCCGGTTGATGCGGTTGTTGAGTTCCTCACGGTCGCGGGTCAGACCCACTTTGATGATGTGGAAGGGGCGTGGCTTAGTTTGTCGGGTGCGGAAGGATGTGTAGGTTTTGCCCGTCATGTAGCATATTTCGAGGGCATGGATGACGCGCTTGGGGTTCTTCAGGTCGACTATCTGGTAGTATTCGGGATCGAGCAGGCGGAGTTCGGCGCACAAGCGGTCAAGGCCTTCCTCTTCGTAGCGTCGGATCATCAGCGATCGCGTCTCGCTGTCTACAGTGGGAATGTCGTCGATGCCTTTGCACACAGCATCCACGTACATCATGGAGCCGCCGGTCAGGATGACGACTTTTTTTTCCTTGAACAGCTGCTCAAGAAGTTTTATGACCTCTGCTTCGTATCGGGCGGCGCTGTAGTAATCGGTCAGACCCAGCATACCCACCATGTAGTGCTTCACCCGCCGAAGCTGTTCTTCGGTTGGGGCGGCCGTACCTATCTTCAGGTCGGCATACAGTTGGCGTGAGTCGGCCGACACGATGCACGTATCGAATGCTTCTGCCAGCCGCAGGCTCAGTTCCGTCTTGCCTACACCGGTGGGGCCTATGAGTACAAGGAGAGTCATTATAATGGATTATCCAGTTTCCCATTGGATTTAGTATCTGTCTTCGTCGTAAAGATTGCCGTTGCTGTCGTCGTCGAAACCTTCAAAACCGTCTTTGTCGAAGTCATCCATATCGAAGTCTTCGTCGCCGTAGAAGTTTTCGTCGAGGTCGAGGGTTGCATTGTTCTTGGCTTCAAATTCTGCGAAATCTACCATTTGTTTGGGAGCATCGCCTTTCTTCTTGGTACATTTGGCACCCTTCATGTTTTTGCCGGTGATGATTTCGGTAAGCTCGATGAAGAAGCAGCGTTCGGTCATATAGTCGAATACGTAGAGCAACTTCTGTTTTTCGTCTTCTACCAATTCGTCAATGCGGGTATTTTTCATCACCCAGTTGTCTGTTTCAGAGCTGTCGTCCATTTCTTCCAAGGTCACTTCTTTTTCCTTTTCCCAGTCTTCGTCGCAGATGAAGAACGATGTCATCTGGTCATCCGTATATCCGACAGATTGAAGAATTATTTCGTGGAAGTCGTAGAAAGTGGATTCCGGGTCGATCTGTATCTCTCTGACAAAATCATCCGATTCGTCAGAGATAAGGGTAAATCTATAAATCATAGTTTGAATTTGTTGGTTACTTTGTTATCTTTCTTATTTCCCTCCGGGGATAATACCCCGTTCGGAACTACGTATGAAGTCAACGATGTAGCGTATTTCAGGTGTCATCTCCATCTCTGCCTCTATTTTGTTAAGGGCTTCGGTCGTGTTCAGGCCGCTCTGGTAGACAAGGCGATAGGCATTGTGGATGGCTTCGATGATTTCGTTGGAGAAGCCTCGGCGGCGCAGGCCTACGATGTTAATGCCTGCATAGCAGGTGGGTTCTCGTCCGGCAATGATATAGGGCGGGACGTCCTTGCTGAAGCGGCATCCTCCCTGAATCATACCATAACCGCCTACGCGGCAGAACTGGTGCATCAGCACGCCTCCGCTGATAATGGAGTTGTCGTCAATTACGATTTCTCCTGCCATTTTCGTCGAATTGCCGATGATGCATCCGTTGCCTATTTGGGCATCGTGGGCTACGTGTACGCCTTCCATCAGCAGGTTATGATTGCCCACGATGGTACGTCCTTTGGCAGCCGTACCACGATTGATGGTCACGTTTTCGCGGATGGTGTTGTTGTCGCCAATCTCGGCGGTTGTCTCTTCGCCTCTGAACTTCAGATCCTGGGGGATGGCACCGATGACGGCACCGGGGAAGATTGTGTTGCCGTTTCCGATACGGCTGCCATACAGAATGCTGGCGTGAGCCATTATCTTATTGTTGTCACCGATGACTACATTCTTGTCAATGAAGACAAAGGGAGCGATTTCCACATTCTCGCCGATCTTCGCTTCGGGATGGATGTATGCTAAGGGACTAATCATACTATGAATTGAAAAATTAAAAATGGATAATGGTTTCGTTTATTTTTCATTCTCCATTTTCCATTGAATTTATTTATTTGTTCTTTACTATCTGTGCCATGAATTCAGCTTCACACACCACCTTTTCGCCTACAAAGATGTAGCCTTTCATGGTGGAGATGCTGCGGCGAATGGGGGAGACCAGCTCCACGCGGAATATCAGTGTGTCGCCGGGTACCACCTTCTGGCGGAACTTCACGCCGTCTATCTTTAGAAAGTAGGTGGAATAGCGTTCGGGCTCATCGACGGAGTTCAGCGCCAGCAGGCCGCCTGTCTGTGCCATTGCTTCGATTTGGAGTACACCTGGCATGACCGGTTCATGCGGGAAGTGGCCGACGAAGAAAGGTTCGTTGGCTGTAACGTTCTTCACGCCTACGATGTAGTTAGCGCCTATTTCGATCACCTTGTCTACCAGCTGCATGGGGTAGCGGTGGGGCAGGAGCTCACGGATGCGGTTCACGTCCATGATAGGCGGACGGTTGCAATCGTACGTCGGAGCCTGTATTTCGTGCAGACGGATTTCTTTGCGCATCTGGCGGGCGAACTTATTGTTGATGGTGTGGCCCGGGCGGGTAGCGATGATGCGTCCCTTGATGGGCTTACCGATCAGGGCCATATCGCCGATGACGTCTAGTAGCTTGTGGCGTGCACATTCGTTGGGCCATACCAATGGTTTGTGGTTGATGTATCCCAGTTGCTTGGCATCCATGTGGGGCACGCCCATCACATCAGCCAGCTTGTCGAAGTTTTCTTGCGACATCTCGCGTTCGTAGATGACGATGGCATTGTCCAAATCGCCTCCCTTGATGAGGCCTGCCTGGAGCAGATGCTCAATCTCCCGCACAAAGACGAAGGTGCGGCTGGCAGCCACTTCGTCCTTGAACTTGCCCATATCTTCCAGCGTGGCAAACTGGTTGGGCAGGATAGTCGAGTCGTAAGATATCAGTACGTTCAGGCTGAAGCTCTCGTCGGGCAGCAGGATGATGGACGAACCGGTCTTTTCGTCACGGAATTCCGTTTTCGACTTGATGATATAGAAATCTTTTACAGCGTTCTGTTCTTCAATGCCTACACGTTCTATTTCGTTTACATAATATTGGGCGCTTCCGTCCAGAATAGGGAATTCGGGGCCGTTCACTTGTATCAGGCAATTATCTATGCCCAAAGCATAGAGGGCTGCCATGCCATGTTCTATGGTGCTGACCTTCACATTGTTCTTGGCCAGTACAGTGCCGCGTGTCGTCTCGACTACGTTTTCAGCCACTGCGTCGATGACGGGCTGTCCTTCAAGGTCGGTCCGCTGGATTTTATATCCATGATTTTCGGGAGCCGGGTTGAAGGTTACGGTCAGGTGAAGACCTGTGTGAAGGCCTTTTCCACTGAGCGAAAAGCTGTCTTTCAGAGTCTTTTGTTTCAACATGGATTATTTCTTTAATTGTTGTTTCAGTTCGTTCAATTCTTTACGGAGTGCATCCAGCTCGAAATACATGTCAGGCAGCTTGCGGAAAATGGCCTGTGACTTGAAGTAAGATATTTCTTTCATGGGCGGCGTACCCATCAGACGCTGGTTGCTCTTAGTGCTGCTGGGTACACCCGACTGGGCGCCAAGCGTTACCTTGTCGCCGATACGGATATGGCCGGAAATACCTACCTGTCCACCGAACATGCACCATTCGCCCACCTTGGTCGAACCGGCGACACCAACTTGTGCGGCCATCACCGTGTGCGAACCTATCTCGTCGTTGTGGGCTATCTGGATGAGGTTGTCCAGCTTCACGCCGCTGTGTACGATGGTGGCTCCCATAGTGGCACGGTCTACGCATGTATTGGCACCTATCTCTACGTTATCTTCGAGAATCGTGATGCCGATTTGTGGAATTTTTTCGTAACCTTCGGACGTGGGGGCAAATCCGAAGCCGTCGGCGCCGATGACGCATCCGGCATGCAGAATGCAGGAGTTGCCCACGCGACAGTCGTGGTAGACGGTTGCGCCCGGATAGAGAATACAATGGCTGCCCACACGGGCTCCGGCACATACGGTGGCGTGCGGATGCAGGGCCGTATCGTCGCCGATTTCCACCCCATCGCCAACGTAGGCAAAGGGGGCTATGTAGACGTTTTCTCCCACCTTGGCTGTGGGGGCTACATAGGCCAGCGGGTCGATTCCTTTCAGCTGGGGTTTACTCTGTTCGTAGAGCGTAAGCAGCTTGGCAAGGCTCTCATAGGCATTCTCCACCTTGATGAGAGTGGCTTTTATTTCATGTTCGGGCTCAAAATCCTTATTCACCAAAATGATGCTGGCCTTCGATTTATAAATGTAATGAGTGTATTTCGGATTGGACAGGAAAGACAATGCGCCGGGGATTCCTTCTTCTATTTTGGCGAAAGTATGTACGGTCGCATTTTCATTCCCCACGATTTCTCCTTGTATATAGGCAGCTATTTGTTTGGCTGAAAATTCCATGTTCGTTTCTTGCTAAATGGTTTTCAAAACACAAATAACGGACTTTTTTTTTATATTTCCTTGTCATTGGGTGAATATTTTATACCTATGTATGTAACCTTAGGTAACAAAGGTAGTATTTTTTTACCTTCTTCGAGAGCAGATGGATGTTGAGCATATCCGATGCTTCGGAGATGTTCTTCGTGGTTCCGTCCTTGTAAAGGATGTCGATGCTGTCGTCGGCAGGGTTGTACATGTTCTTCTCGATACTGGGGACGGAGACGAACCAGGCGGCTTCGGCAGGCGTCACATTCAGCGCGGTGGCTATTTCTGCCACTAATTCCTGCTTGCGTTTCTCGGTGGCCGGCTTGGTGGAGATTTCTACCTTGAACAGGCGGCGGTTCACCATGCCCGTGCTCAGTGTGGAGAGCACCTTGTCGGGATGGTCGCTCCATACCTTGAGAGCTGTCCAGATGTCGTTGTCGTCCAAACGGATGAAGTTTTCCAGACAGGCCGGGTCGTTGTAGAAGCGGCTGCGGTCTACATCGTTATAGAGGAAGAAGCGCAGGGCGGGCGAGGCAAAGAGGTTTTCGCCTGCGGCAGCCAGCTCCTTGGCACGTAGCAGGGCGGCGATAAGCATCCGCTCGTAGGCTACGGAAACCTTGTGCAGATACACTTGCCAGTACATCAGACGGCGGGCCATGAGGAAGTTCTCGATGGAATAGATGCCTTTTTCCTCGACGACAAGGTGGTCGTCCTTCACGTCGAGCATCTTGATGATGCGTGCCGAGCCGATGTTTCCCTCGGTGACGCCCGTGTAGAAGCTGTCACGCCGCAGGTAGTCCAGACGATCCATGTCCAGCTGTCCGCTGACCAGCTGGTGAAGGAAGCGCTTGGGATACTCGTCTTTGAATATCTGAATGGCCAGTGTGAGTTGTCCGTTCATCTCGCGGTTGATGCGCTCCATCAGCAGCAGGGAGATGTCTTCGTGGGAGACGCCGCGCACGATGGTATCTTCCAGCACGTGCGAGAAAGGACCGTGCCCGATGTCGTGCATCAGAATGGCCGCTTTGACGGCTTCGGCCTCGCTGTCGAAGATGAAGTTTCCCTTGGCCGTCAGGTGCTGGATGGCTTCAGTCATCAGGTAGAAAGCGCCGAGCGAGTGCTGGAAGCGCGTATGTTGGGCGCCCGGATAAACCACAGACGACAAGCCCAACTGGCGGATGCGCGTCAGACGTTGCAGCAGGGGATGGCGCACAAGATCGTAGAGCAGCCCCTTGGGAATATTGATAAATCCGAAGACAGGGTCGTTGATGATTTTACGTTCGTAACTCATGGATTCTGTTATTAGGGTAGGGATGTGATGAGACGGTGGGCCGATGGGGCCCGTTCATCGTTTTTGTACTCCCGGTTCAAAGCCTTTGAACTGTCAGTTCACTCCGTTTGAACCGTCAGTTTAAAGGCTTTATACTCTCAGTTTATCACGCTTAAACTGAGAGTTTATTTTTATTAAACTGAAATAAACTGTTTGCCGGCTGATTACCAATAAGTTTCCTCGACGTAGCTATCGAACTCCGGTTCGGATTTAAGTCCCGCCCAACGGAAGACGTTGGCTATGGCCTGTTGCTCCTTGGGCGTGATAAGCCGTTCGCCCTTCCGGCTTTGGAAGTAATAGCTTCGGCAGGAGAAGCAGGCCATGATACGGCGCCTGATGTCCGCCTCCAGCCGGTGGGGGATTTCGTCGAACAATTTCGTCATGCCTTGTGCAAAGCGCACGGGCATGCTGTCGCGGTAGTATTCGCATCCGTCCTGAGCATGGGCAATGCAGGCAGGGTGCACGATGCGGATGGGGTTTGGCTTGTCCGAAGTTTCCGTTACCGGCAGACGGCGGTAGGCAATGGCACGCAGGCAGTGCGGGGCACGGGGACAAGCCTCGTCGGCAGCAGGGCAGCAGATATAGTCTTTGGGCATGTTGTCCGTCTTTCCTGAGACGGTGGCAACTTTGTTTTCGTGGTTCATGGTTGAATGTCTTTATTAGTTTACGCCCAAAGGTAGGGGATTTTAAGGAGATAAACAAGGAAGAGCGGGGAAGAGTGTGGAAGAAACCGGTGCATCTATCCGTAAATTCCGTCATTTTTTCCGTAATCCATATACATGCCGGAGGCGTCTGCCGCTGTATCTTTGCATCAAAAACTCGAAAGCTTTTTCGCCATGAAGACCTGCTTGTTGGTTGCTGTCTTCCTGTCACGGACTTTGGATGGCAGCGGCTTGCGCGTCGGACTTCGGATTGGATAGCGGTCTCACCGTGACCGGACAGCCCGTTCCGTATACCCACCTCAGCAAGATCGACAACATGTCGGAAAGTGAATCGAAAGCCGCTTTAGGTGAGGAAGATGTCACCGTGACCCTCGCTTTGGGCGATGAATAGTGTATGAACTATAATGATAAGATAGAAGACATGAACAGAAAGAAAACCATCCCCTGCCTGCTGGCAGCCCTCTTGCTGACAGGCCTCACCGCCCCAAGTGCGGCAAACGGGACAGATAAGTATAACCCTTTAAACCAGCATGATATGGAAAAATTGGAACTAACGAATGAATGGGACAAAGTGTTCCCGCAGAGCGACAAAGTAAATCATAGTAAAGTGACCTTCCACAACCGCTACGGCGTTACGCTTGCGGCCGATCTCTACGTGCCGAAGAACGTTACGGGCAAGTTGGCAGCCATTGCTGTAAGCGGACCGTTCGGCGCTGTCAAGGAGCAGTCGTCCGGTCTCTATGCACAGACGCTGGCCGAACGCGGCTTCCTGACCATAGCTTTCGACCCTTCTTTTACAGGCGAGAGCGGAGGCCAGCCCCGCTACGTGGCTTCACCTGACATCAATACGGAAGACTTCTGTGCAGCAGTGGACTATCTGTCTACCCGCGAAGACGTGGATCCCAAACGCATCGGCATTCTCGGCATCTGCGGTTGGGGAGGCATGGCGCTGAACGCCGCTGCCATCGACACACGCATCAAGGCCACAGTCACCTCGACGATGTACGACATGAGCCGCGTGAATGCCAACGGTTACTTCGACTCAATGGATGCCGACCAGCGTTACGAACTCCGCTGTCAGCTCAACGTCCAACGTACAGTCGATTACCGCAACGGCTCTTATGAACGGGCCGGCGGTGTGGTAGATCCGCTGCCTGCCGACGCTCCCCAATTCGTAAAAGACTATTATGCCTACTACAAGACGCCGCGCGGTTACCACACGCGTTCGCTCAACTCGAACGACGGATGGAACAAGACATCTGCGTTGTCTTTCCTTAACATGCCCATCCTGACCTATAGCAACGAGATACGCAGTGCCGTCCTGATGATTCACGGCGAGAAAGCCCATTCGTGCTACTTCAGCCGGGATGCGTTCCAGAAGCTGACGGGCGACAACAAGGAACTGCTTATCATCCCCGGCGCCAATCATACCGACCTGTATGACAACCTGAAAGTGATTCCTTTCGACAAGATTGAAAGTTTCTTCAAGAAATATCTGAAGTAAGCGGGGAAACTATTCGGGCGTGGATGACGCGGATTTCATGTTATAGCAGACAAATTGACAAAGCTGCAAGTTTAAAGATTTCTTTTTGTGGCTTTGTCAATTCGTCTGTTTTTCCACTCCTTAATTGATGCAATCTATCACATCTTCAGCTTTTGCGATATTTAATATTTGGAACACACCGATGGTATTGTCCATGTGCGATGACTGCAAAGGCTGTATATACATGTTTCTCAAATGATAACAGTCATCAAATTCTGTTTTGTCATATTTTATGGTATGACAGTCGGATGCCAAAAAGAAATTTATCTGTTGATTTATGTCCTGTCCATCCATCCGTGCATATCCAATGAAAGGACGGGACTTCTGAATTAATGGTTCAAACAGTTCGGAAAATGATTCTGGCGTTGATAGATCAATGATAAAGGGATTGTTCTTATCCCAAGTTAGTTTTTTATAATTATTGAAGAATGACTCATCCATATATTGGGTAATGATATCGTCGAGTTCTTTAATATCATCACGGTGTTGCCATTCATCCATAATATCACTCAATATATCCTGCAGTTCGAATGTATCTACTTTGCTTTTGTCTATCAAAGTTTCGCTTTTCGACGACTCATCCCAGACCTTACCTTTCAATGCTATGTTGGCATTCTTTAATGCTATTTCGGCCGATTCTACTTGAGAGCATATTTCCTGATAGTTTTCTAACTCTCCGAATAGTTTACGAAGCCGGGTATAATCTTTATCCAGTTGTTCTTTAAGACTGGTTATATCTTTCTTTTGAGGATCGGATTGAGGCATAGTGTGTGGTTGTCTTTTGAATTTAGGCCAAAAAGACAATAGACATCCATTTTTTCTTTTCTTATTTGTATCAGAAGGGTGGGTGGTGTTCGATAACGTTTTCTGCTCGATGTATTCACGCATTGCATTATATGCTTCATCTGTTCGCAGATACTGTTCGTATCTTTCGGTTTCCTGTATCAACTCCTCGAAATGATCATTCCTCTTTTTTGTAAAAGGAACGTTAAGATAAACTTTTAATATTTCTTCGATACTTGCCCCTTGCATTTGTTCGCCATACCGTCGCAGGTTAATCACGGCTTCTTTTAATTCCTTCTGCCAGCAGTCTGGTTGTTCTTCCAAAGGCTTCTTATAGTCGTAAAGTGTATTGAAATAGTCATTGGATTTATCTTTCAAATGGCGTTGGTCGTTAAGATTACTTTCTATAGCTGTTTTCTTCAGTTTCAACTTTAGATACTCGCAAATATCCACTGCCTGATATTGTCGTTCGGCATAGCCTACTGAGGTTATCTTATCCCTAAATGCACCTGATATCTTATAGTTGGAGTCCGCAGAACTCATTAAGCAGAATAGGCGTGAAAGCATGCGGGCTAATCGGTGGGAATTCATGTTGGTCGCCTTGTCCTCGAAATCTTGATTGTTTAGGTAAAGGATATTTGTTTGGATATGATCACTTTCCTGCATCTCCAATAATTGCTTTGCCACTGTGCATTCCGGCCTTATAGTGACATCGTCATACTTGTCTAAATCGTAAGCCAATGCTACAATAACAACTCGGATACTGGTTTGTTTCAGACCGTTGGTTCTTTCCAGTGCTTGATAAACCGTGATTATACTATCCGCATCCTCTTCAGAAAGTAACTCAGATAACATAAAAATGTTTAAGGAACTATTATTCTCGGATTTGTAGCGGTGCTGGGCAATCAAGTTTGATAAGTCGTCTTTCAATCTCGTTTGGTCAGAGAAATGGTCGGAGTCGATATTCCAACTTGATGACAGAGTTTCTCCTGCCGGATGAAACTTTTCGATTTCATCCAGCAGGGATTTAACAGATTCCTTTATTCCAAGAATAATGAAATTTGATGAAGCCATAACCCATAGATCTTAAAAATTACAATCCGTCGGCTACCAAATTGATTTCATCCATAACCAACTCTATCAAGGCTTGGTAGTGTAGTCTGTCTTCCAGGTGTCTTTTTTCTTCGTCAGGCAACTGTGAATAGTCGTTTTGATAGTTGTCGGAGTTCACTTCGTTCAATACCTCTTTTACATGTTCCAATCCTTTTCTTTTAGTTATCAAGTCTATCTCTCTCTTGACATCCTGATATAATTCCATGTTGACATAGTTTAAGTATGCCACTTCGCGTGTATCTCCAATGTCAAGACGGTAATGGTTGATGGGATTTCCTCTCTGACGAGACCTAATCCAATATTGTTGGCTTCCGTCATCGTAATGAATCAAACCGAAAATGAAGCCCTTCACCCAAAATTCTATTTTATTAGGTCCAACATCGGGCGGTGTGGGCATTAAATTAAACTTTTCACTTCTCATACGTAAGTTCCATTGTTCATCAATGTATCCGGCCAATGAGGTTTGAATGTATTCACGCTGATAGATTGTCGTGTTACCCACTGCATATATGGGAGCGCAACAACTCATAATCAGGATTAAAATTCTATTCTTTTCTTCTGTTGAAATGTAAGTAGGTTCGTGGCCGCTTTCAACAAACAAATTGGCCAATTTCGTTTCTTTAAAAATGTTTCTGTTGGCATCTGCACATCCAACCAAAATAAATTTGACCAACGGTAGCGGCTGATTTACATACCCTTGTGTGTTTATTTTCCAAAGAGGGGATGCCATTACTTTTACCTTTTCGATGTAACTATTTGCTTTTTCAGGTGTTTGTTCGTAAACTTTCTGAAGATACTCATTGATGGTTACGGCAAAGGCTGCGCGTACTTCTTGGGTTTCGTTTGCCCAACGGCGCATTACTTCAAATAATTCTAGATTATTCAAGCCAATCAGACTTTTTATATCTTGGTGTTTCAAAAAATCCAAAATGTCCTGTGCAGTGGCTTCACGTGTGCGATTTACTTCTTCGCCATGAATGTAGACTTGGAAATTTAAATCACGTTGTGCATCCCTTTGTATTTTCAAATTGGCAGAATCCATGTCTTTTGCAACTTGCTGGAGTGTGTTTTCAAGTGCATTTATTTTATTTTGCCACACCCCTATGCTTTGTCTTAAGTGGGCATACACTTGAATAGCATAGCTTCGGCGTATTGATTCTCGAATAGCTTCCACGTGCATACGGATTTCTTCGCTTAAGGCTTCTGCCGCATCCTTGTCTATGGGACTGAATAGTGCGGGTAATCCGCTATTTTTTATTGCATTGACCGCTTCGTTCCAAGGCTGATGATTATTCACTCTCTCGTCAAATTGTTTCTTCTCATTGTCCATTTCCTCTTCACAGGTTTGTATGGCAGTTAACAAGCTTGACAAGAAATCGGCAATATCTCCTACGCCATTTTGTGTGTTAATGTTATTGGTAATGTATTTATCTAACTCCTTGTCAACTGTGCATATCTTGTTGTCATACGTTTTTCTAATAGTAGACTCGGTTGCAGCCTTTATGTAATTGTCAATCTGATTTTGGTCACTGTCTTTACTTAGATCAATGGGAGAGAATGGGCAAATAGGATCCAAGAGGCTGTCTATGAGCATGTCCGCATTGTGTTCTTGTACAGCCACATTGGGGTCTGACATCCATGTCAAAGCATTTTGTAAGCCGTTATTATTTTTCTTGCAAAGTTCATCGCATGCGCTCTTTATCATGGAATATCCGATGTAATCGCCCACTGCCTGAGAATCGTATATTAGTTCTGCACTACCCATAGACGCCGTCCATGCTTTTTTATTGAGTACTTCGAAAGCTTTCATATGCTTTGCCACATTGTCCATTGGCGATGTGATACCTTGTCCCAATTGGTTGCTGGGCAAAAACATGCTTCGGCCTATCGAATCGGTTAATTCATTGATACTTTGAAAGCAGACGCCTTTTTCGTTCGTGTTATTGATGATATAGGCATATCTAATATTGGGGTCCAATGTATTAATCCTGTCGAACCCGAAATCTAAAGGATTTTGATTATCGGCCGGTAAATGGAACAGGTAGTCCAGTTCCTGTAAGAAACCGAATGCGTTGTTATGTACATTGAACGACGGTACGCCAGGAGCCATTCTGCGAAAGACGTCGGGCATCACAATCCACGGATAGATACGGTAATTAGTACCTAATGCCTGAGCCGCATTTGACACCAACATCAGGATATCAAGCATCATACCACTTCCTGTTCCACCGGCTGTACTGCCTACTACATTGATAATGGTAGGCCATTCGTTCCCATTGCTGTCATAGTCATATTGAAAACGATAATCAACAGGTAGAGGTGCGGCAATATTGCTTATCTTTTGTTGGACTTGATTTTGGATATGTTTGGCGTTGAATCGTGCGATGAATCGACCATTAGAACGTACCTGCCCTGCTCCATCAGCTGATATGGTTTTCAGCGAGTCTGTATTAACCGAGGGAATCCACGAATACAAATTACGATTGTTTGTGTAGACTTGCAGAGCCATAGGTACGGAACAAACCAACAACTCATTATGATCTAATGCTACCTTGCCATGCTTTGCCGAAATTATAAATTTGTTCTTCGCCTGCCCATCGGTATCAATAGCTAAGAAGCCTATCATCTTGGGGATTTCTCCATAGGTATCCAAAAAACATTGTTTGGTGCGGAGAATTGCCATTACACCGGTGCCACCTAATCCGATGTAGAGTGTCTTTGTAATTTTTGTTGTTGCCATAATGATACGGATTAATAATTTATTGTAATAGGATTGTCAATTTGTTTCCATCTCTCTGTTGAATGTTTATCCTGGTGTAGATATTTGCCGACGTAGGGGAAATTTGATAGGCGGAACTATTGTATCGAACGATTATCTTCTTTCCATTCGCCTTGGGTATGAGCGTAATGGGGGATGTGAAATTTAGGTCGTTCTTGTAAAGTACCTTTCCAATCCAAATGCGGTTCCAGATGGATTGCTTTTTTATATGTTGTCCTAATATTACTTTTCTGCAACCTCCCATGCGCAGTGTTGTTATTGGATTATGGGGAATAATAAGATTCTTTACTACAGTATGACGGAATGTTGGATAGACTATTCTTCTCAAAAATACAAACCAAATGAGAATACTACAAAGAATAATGGCATATAAAATGAGTACCGTCTTTTTTAATGGATTCATCCGTTTGGTAAATGTAAACTGCCATTTGAAAATCTTTGTTTCGTTTCCGTTACTTATCTCAGTATCGTTTATTCGGTCAAGGTTATGGCTTGTGATAGTCAGATAACCACCTTTTGTTCCTTCCTTAGCTTGTGGAATGCAACGCATTTTCAATATATTTTCCGTATAGTCGCTTTTTATATCAAAGTGTGGATATTGTAATTTCATACCGTCAATATAGATTTCAAACAACTGCATATCAAGTGGCTGATCTTTTTCGTCGGTGAAATATAGGGTGGCATGACTGCTTGCCTCCTTGGCTTCCTTGTTGAATTGATATCGGATAGTTCTCTCGATAAAAGTTGTATCAGCATCTGTCCACCAAAATGAACTTGTATAGACTGACTTTCCCAATGGGGTAGATGGTACCGTTTCTTGGAAAGAACAGGAAAATACAAGACTAAGTAATAGTGCTACGCTTGTTAAACTGATGAAGTTTTTCATTCGATAGATATTTTGAGAGTTCTTTCTTTTTTGTTAATGCAATGTATGGTGAGTTGTTCCGGGGTTATGAATGTGTATGGGCTTCCCCCTTCGTAATTAACCCTTAGATGAAGATCGAATTGTTCGGGAATATTCTGTGTATTCTTCAAACATAAAGAGAAGTGTATCTTTTCTTGATAGATGTCCATTGGAGCTGCCTGTAAAGTACAATATGGATTTTCTTCCAGATTTAAGTTAATCTTACCTTTAATATCCCGATAACTGCCAGACAGGGGAATGGTTAGATCCTTGTCGTCTCGCAAGTTATAGGCTACTTGAGTCGGCATATTGCATATTTGGATAGATACATTGGCATCGGGTACTACCCAAAAGTTGGTTTGTTTGTCTATTGCTTTGCGGATATAAGGGACATCTGCAGCAGGATGTACTAAAATATAGAAACCATAAGAATATTGACCGGGATTTTGTGACTTTCGGTTCCAATCATTCAGTTCGGCCTGTAAGTCGCCAACTTCGTTGACGCCGTCGGTAAAGAGGAATAAGTAATTCACATATCCGTCCCGACACATGTCGTGATATTTGCGGATAGCATCCACAAGGTTCGTTTTATTGTCACCTACCGGTTTATAATGGAAGTTAGTAATGAAGTCTTTTAGTTGTGATTTCCCTTCAGGAGTGGCTTTTACACATACTGGGTCAAGAGTACGCGTATAAAACGGTATGAGTATGATTTCGTTCATCGCATCATCTTCTATGTTTTCAATACTTTCTATCAACTTATATTTCAAAGATCTCCAGAGTCCATTACCTGAAGATATAAAGGGAAGCGGGGAGTTATCCAAGTCTTTTTCTCCTTGTCTCTGGGGTAACAGTGATCCGCTTACATCCCAAAGAAAAATTCTGCGTTCGTTCAGTTGGGTATAAGCTACAGTGGGCATCAAAAAGACGAAAAAGAAGAATAACAGGATGGAGAAAGAATGTGATGTGTTGAAACATTCTCTTTCTTGAGATCCTTTAAGATGATGATATACGCGGTTTGTCATGGCATCATTTATATGTCAATCAGCAGACTCCCCACACTGAATTATGTTATGGAATATTTCAGGTTGCCATATACAAAAAAGCGCGGGAATCTGTACTTGTTACTCGTCCCACGTATCAAGGCCTTCGCATTGCCCACTCAGTCAAAACGAGCAACGCAGAAGCCCACGCAGATATGTATAACAACTTCCTGCACATCTTCTATAAAGTACAGGAAGGGTATAAACATATCCCGCAGACATCTACTGTTGCTTTGTTTTAGACTGAGTTCAAAGTTTGCGAAGTTTTGATACGTCAAAAACAAAACGTAAAGTAAACGTCTTTTTTATATATGTTTGTTTCCATACATTCGCAACTATAGTTGAGAACTTGTATGGAACGCAGTGACAAATGTATGGAATAATTTTCTAATAGTAATGAGTTTTATAAAAAATGTAGATGCCTTTTTCAGATTTTTCCTTTTTATGTGTCTATATTTGTATTTCTTTTGACTGGATAAGGGATTTTTTCAGGAACTATTGATGTGAACGGAAAACGTGTTTATATAAAAATGGCACGCAGATAGCGCAAATGAATCAGATGACCGCAGATTAAATATATCTGTGCAAATTTTGTTCCATCTGTGTTATCTGTGTGCCAATATCTTTTTCTCAGCACATAACCCATCTGTGGGCTACAGAATAGCTTTCAGCTGCCCGGCCATCTGTGTCTGCACTTCCTGTGCGGCCTTGCGGCTGGCGGCGGCGAAGCTTTCCGTCTTATCCACGTAGATGATACCTCGGCTGGAGTTGACAATGAGGCCGCACTCCTTTGTCATGCCATACTTGCAGACTTCTTCCAGCGAGCCACCCTGTGCACCTACGCCCGGTACGAGCAGGAAGTGGTTGGGTACAATCTTACGGATGTCCTCGAACATGCGGCCTTGTGTGGCACCCACTACGTACATCATGTTCTCGTCGTTGGCCCATTCCTGTGATTTGCGGAGTACTTTCTCGAAGAGGCGTTCGCCATCTTTATCTTCTGTCAGCTGGAAGTCATGCGAACCCTTGTTGCTGTTCAGTGCCAGCAGGATGACCCACTTGCCTTCGTAGGTGAGGAACGGTGTTACGCTGTCTTCACCCATGTAGGGAGCCACAGTCACGGAGTCGATGTTCAGTTCCTCGAAGAAGGTGCGGGCATACATAGCCGACGTGTTGCCAATATCGCCGCGCTTGGCGTCGGCAATGATAAATTGGTCGGGATAGTTCTGTTTGATGTAGTTCACCGTCTTCTCGAAGGCCATCCATCCCTTCACGCCCATGCTCTCGTAGAAAGCCAGGTTGGGCTTGTAGGCGATACATAGGTCCTGCGTTGCGTCGATGATAGCCTTATTGAAAGCGAAGATAGGATCTTCTTCTTTCAGTAGATGTTCGGGAATTTTCTTGATGTCCGTATCGAGTCCTACGCAGAGGAACGATTGTTTGCGCTTGATGTTTTCAAAGAGTTGTTGCTTGTTCATATCTTCTGTTTTTAAATGGTGTTACAATTCGCTTTCCTTTAGCCGTTCTGCATTCTCGGCCACGATGAGGTGGTCGATGCAATCCTGTATGTCGCCGTCCATGAAGGCAGCCAGGTTGTAGACGGTATAGTTGATGCGGTGGTCGGTGATGCGTCCTTGCGGATAGTTGTAGGTACGTATCTTGGCCGAACGGTCGCCTGTGGAGACCATCGTCTTGCGTTTGGAGGCGATGTCGTCGATATACTTCTGATGCTCCTTGTCGTAGATGAAGGTGCGCAGGCGCGAGAGGGCACGCTCCTTGTTCTTGGGCTGGTCGCGTGTCTCGGTACACTCGATGAGAATTTCTTCTACTACGCCTGTTAACGGGTTCTTCCAGTTGTAGCGCAGGCGCACGCCCGACTCTACTTTGTTCACGTTCTGACCGCCTGCACCGCCGCTTCGGAAAGTATCCCATTTGATTTCGCCTTCATTGATCACCACGTCGAACTCCTCGGCTTCGGGCAGTACGGCTACCGAGGCGGCCGAGGTATGCACACGGCCTTGTGTTTCCGTAGTAGGTACTCGCTGGACGCGGTGCACGCCCGACTCATATTTCAGCGTGCCATACACATTCTCGCCCGTAACGAAGCAGATGATTTCCTTGAAGCCGCCGACGGCCCCTTCGTTGGCGCTGGATACTTCGAGCTTCCAGCCCTTGATGTCACAATATTTGGAGTACATGCGGAAGAGGTCGCCGGCAAAGAGGGCCGCTTCGTCGCCGCCCGTGCCGCCACGTATCTCGAGGATGGCGTTGCGGCTGTCCTGCGGGTCGGCCGGAACAAGCAGCAATTTGATGTGCTCCTCCAGTTCGGGCAGGCGGACTTGGCAGGTGTCGAGTTCCTCGCGGGCCATATCGCGCATCTCGGCATCGCTTTCGTTGGCGATGATGTCCTTGGCCTCGTCAATCCCGTTCAGCACCTGTATGTATTCCTTGCGGGTATTCATCAGATCGCTCAGTTCCTTGTATTCTTTCGTGAGCTTGACGTACCGCTTCTGGTCGGCAATGACTGCCGGATCGGTAATCAATGTCGACACTTCCTCAAAGCGGGCCACAAGGCTGTCTAACTTTTCCAGTATAGTGTTGTTTTCTGCCATTTATTTCGTATTACTTTCAGATAAATCTTCGTTATAGACTTCTTTCAACAGCTTGCGTGCTGAAACTTCAAGAGTTCCTCCGGCATAATTCCCTTCCACAACGTTTTCGTTGCGTAAAGCCTTTTCACGCAGGAGTATGTAGCGTGAGCGCTTCAGTCCTTCGCGCAACTTTTGCCTGAATTCGGTTCTTTCATTCTCTGACATATTGTTTCACTTTTAAATAGGTATTCGGCACCATTACATCCGCCTATTATATACAGAGTCTTTTCCGTCATAATCAGTTTTAATGTTTACCACAGCCTCCCTTCCAGCCACCACGCCAGCAATGCAGCCAGCAGGAAAAAGCCGGCAACAAGCCAGCTCCACGTCCGGCGCGAGAAGCGGTTCTTCACCCGCTGCTCCTCGTTGCTGAAATACTGACTACCTATGTAGGATCCGATGAGAGCCGGCAACAGGTAGCAAACGTACTTCAGGAATGGAATATCCCACTGGTAAGCCGCAAAGAGGATAACTCCACAGACGGCCAGCATGCCGATGCCTGTCAGGCAACCTTGATGTTCTCGTTTCATAAACAACTTCTTGTTACTTTCTTTATTCCTTTTTCTTCCGGCGGGTGGTATTGCTCCGGTAATATTGTCTCCAAGCCAGTGCACACACGACAATCAGAACGATGACTACATAGCCCATAGCACACAAGTCCGTTTCGATCAGTACTTGAACTCCCCGAACTCCGAGCGGATAATCAGCTCGCGCTTGTCGCTCTCTTCGATGTGGCCGATGACCTGTGCGTCGATGTTGAACGACTTGGAGATGGCGATGACCTCTTCGGCATGTTCGGGTGAGAGGTAGACTTCCAGACGGTGTCCCATGTTGAATACTTTGTACATTTCGGCCCAGTCCGTGTCGCTTTGTTCCTTGATAGTACGGAACAAGGGAGGTACGGGGAAAAGGTTGTCCTTAATGACGCGGCAGTTATCTCCCACGAAATGCAACACTTTGGTCTGTGCGCCGCCCGAACAATGCACCATACCATGAATTTCGGGGCGCAGGGCGTCGAGCAGCTTCTTGACAACCGGAGCGTAGGTACGGGTAGGCGAGAGGACGAGCTTGCCTGCATCCAGCGGACTGCCCTCTACGGCATCAGTCAGTTTCAGCTTGCCGCTGTACACCAGTTCGTCGGGCACGGCCTTGTCGTAGCTTTCGGGATATTTCTTGGCCAGATACTTGGCAAATACATCGTGGCGGGCCGAAGTCAGTCCGTTGCTGCCCATGCCGCCATTGTATTCCTTCTCGTATGTGGCTTGTCCGTAACTGGCGAGGCCCACGATGACATCTCCCGGACGGATGTTGGCGTTGTTGATGATGTCGCTTCGCTTCATGCGGCAGGTCACGGTAGAGTCGACGATGATGGTGCGCACCAGGTCGCCCACGTCAGCCGTTTCGCCGCCCGTAGCATATACACCCACACCCATTTCACGCAATTCGGCTAGCAGTTCGTCCGTACCGTTGATGATGGCGGAGATGACCTCGCCCGGCACAAGCAGCTTATTGCGTCCGATGGTAGAAGATACCAGAATGTTGTCAGTGGCTCCCACGCAGAGCAAGTCATCAATGTTCATAATGAGCGCATCCTGCGCAATGCCTTTCCACACCGAGAGGTCGCCTGTTTCTTTCCAGTACAGGTAAGCCAAGCTCGATTTGGTGCCTGCACCGTCAGCGTGCATGATGTTGCAATACTCAGGGTCGCCGCCCAGGATGTCGGGGATAACTTTGCAGAAGGCTTGCGGGAAGATACCTTTATCAATGTTCTTGATAGCGTTATGAACGTCTTCTTTCGATGCGCTTACGCCGCGCATCATGTATCGTTGATTGCTCATGAGTAGATAAGTTTTTGTTCTATTGAATATGCAAAAGTAGCAATTATTCAGCAGATAGCCTACTCTAATGGAAGGCATTTTCTTGATATTCTGCCTGCTGCTCCCTGTCGCATGGGAGATGAAGCCGTTTTCTTGCGGTAAAAACAATCGTTTTCTTGTACAAAAACGGCCGTTCCCGCAGATGGAAACGACCGTTTTTAATGTAGGAAACGCCGGCTGGCGTTATAGGATGTGCTTAGAACTGCACCTGCGGTGCTTGCTCGGCACCCTCGGCCGCTTCGAAGTAGGCGTGCTTATCGAAGCCGAACAGGCCGGCAAGGATGTTCTTGGGGAAACGGCGGATGGCGGTATTGTAGGCTTTGGCTGCGTCGTTGAAGTTCTTGCGGGCCACGTTGATGCGGTTTTCCGTGCCTTCGAGCTGGGCTTGTAACTCCAAGAAGTTCTGGTTAGCTTTCAGGTCAGGGTAGTTTTCAGTGATGGCCAGCAACTTGCCTAAGGCGGTGGCTAACTGTCCCTGTGCCTTTTGATATTCGGCAAGCTTTTCTTGTGTCAGATCCGTAGGGCTTACTTTGATTTGAGTGGCCTGGCTGCGGGCGGCGATAACGCCCTCCAGCGTCTCCTTTTCGTGGGCAGCATAGCCCTTGACGGTGTTTACCAAGTTGGGGATAAGGTCGGCTCGGCGCTGGTATTGCGTTTCCACGTTGGCCCATTGGTTGCTGACGTTCTCGTCCATGCTGACGAGATTGTTGTAGCCGCTGGTGGCCCAGATAGCGATGACGGCCACTACGGCCACAATGACGATGATAGTTACTTTTTTCATGTTCCTTTTGTTGTTATTTGGGGTTGATAATTGTTTTATGGGTGAGGCAAGGATTAAAAGCGGGAGCCTGCTCCGCCTCCTCCGCCCATGCCGCCGCCGAAGCTGCCTCCATTAAAGCCTCCTCCTCCGCCAAAGCTTCCTCCGCCGAAGATGACGGGGCCTCCTCCGCGTCCGCGATAGTTCTCGTCGTAGGACTGCTGGCGGCGTACCACCTGATGTCCACAATTTCGGCAGGTGTAGGTTACGTCTTCCGTTCTGATGCCATTACGGCGTGCCACGAGGTAGCTGGAACTGCGTTGCAGCTTGTGCTTGCCGCATTTAGGACACTTGGAGGCATGGCGCATGGCCAGTATGCCCAATATGCCGCCCACTGCCAGTATGCCAAGGAGAGCCAAGAAGATACTGCCCACGCTGTCGTCTTCGCTGTTGGCTGGCGCGTCGTTTCCCATCGAACCGTCTAAGTTGGCGCAGGTGGCGCGGATGCCGGCCACCATGCCTTCGCTCCATCGGTTGTTCTTCAGATAGGGTATCATGTAGCGTGTCTGGATGCGCTTGCAGATAGCGTCGGGCAAGAGACCTTCCAATCCATAGCCGGTATAGAACTGGATGCACCGCTGGTCGGTGACGAGCAGGATGACCAGGCCGTTGTCCTTCCCTTTCTGTCCCACACCCCATGAGTTGAGCAGTTGGTGGCAGAAGTCGAAGCAGTCTGCTTCGCCAATGGTGGGTACTACGGCCACTACGGTTTGAATACCTGTCTGCTGTTCCAAAGCGTAAAGCATGCGGTCGATGCTGTCGCAGGCTGCCATATCGAGTATGTTTTCGGGGTCACATACATAGCGGGTTTTGTCTAACAGGTGTACTTTCGGCAAATTTTCAGGGGTATAAACAGCTTGTGCCCATGTAGTTAAACTCAGCAGGTGACAGAACAGAATAGAAAGTATAATTTGTTTCATGAAGATGTGTGTGTATTCGTTCTTTTAGTGAATATATGTTCCAACAAACTCGCTGACTTTGCGGGTATAGGCTTCTGGGTTTTCTTTGTAAGCTGCGGCATGTTCGGCTCCGGGCACAATCCAAAGTTCTTTTGGGGTTGGTTTGGCTTCGTACAATGGATATACCATCCACGTGGGTACGAAGGTATCGGCATCTCCATGAATGAAGAGCATGGGCAGGGTGCATTTCTTTACTTGCTTCAATGGAGACGCTTCTTGAAAACTCCAACCGTATTCCATGTGACACAGCATACTGGCTATATAGAGTAGCGGGAAAGAGGGTAGTCCATACTGATTTTTTAGTTCGCCTTTAAATTCGTCCCAGGCACTGGTATAACCGCAATCTTCTACGAAGCATTTGATAAAGGGTTGTTGGTATATTCCCTGTTGAACTTCGCCCGACACACACATTGTTGTGGCTGCTCCCATTGAAATGCCATGTACTACCATCTCTGTGTTGCCTCCAAAAAGATGGTTGGCTTCTTCTGTCCAGCGAAGTACGTCGAATCGGTCTTTCCAACCCATTTGTACTTCAGTACCACCACTTAGTCCGTGCCCATAGAGGTCAGGCAATAAGATGTTGTATCCCAATTGCCGATTGTATAGATAGCCTATCATCATCATTCGGATGGAATTGTCTGTATATCCGTGTACAATGACTGCCGTATGGGTAGTTGAATCGGCTGCCGGTACATAAAGGGCATGTAGAGGAATACCTTCATCATTTTCGATATAGAGTTCGTGCAGAGCTTCAGCTGTTTGTAGACTGTCTATCCAATGCCCCACTTCAGGATAAGTTTGCCGTATATATTCCAACGAACTTTCAATGTTACGACTGCGGCTGACCAGCTCTTTAGGTTTCAAGGCATGTCCTACCATGTAGTATCCGGCACATAATAGCAGAGTCGCTAAGGCTATGACAGCTATCAGGCTGTATTTGATGGTTTTTCTCATTCTTTATTCTGCTATTTATTCCATATTTCCCATGATGCAAAAGCTTGGAGCAGGAGCATTTCCAATCCGTTTTTTACGGTGGCTTCCTGTTCTATGCCTTTCTTCATAAAAAGCGTTTCGCTGGGATTGTACAATAGGTCGTAGAGCAGATGTCTCGATGTCAGTTGGTTATAAGGAATGTCAGGACAAAAATCCACGTTGGGATACATGCCTAACGGAGTCGTATTCACGATGACAGTATATTCCTGCATAATTTCGGGTGTCAGTTCTCCGTAGGTTAATATATCATTCCTTTTTTTACTGCGTGATACGAAAGTAGATTGAATACCCAGATTGGCCAATCCGTGAAACACAGCTTTGGAAGCTCCTCCTGTTCCTAAAATAAGAGCTTTTGTGTGATGGGGTAGTAATAAAGGTTTGATGGAACGTGTAAACCCGATAATATCAGAATTGTAGCCTACCAGTTTCACTTTCCCTTTAGCTTGAGGGATTATTTTAATGACGTTTACGGCGCCTATTTTGGCTGTATCCTTATCTAACTCATCCAAGTAAGGGATGACTTGTTCTTTGTAAGGGATGGTGACGTTGAGACCACGAAGATTTGGATTTTCTTCGATAACTTCCATGACGTCTTCGATACGTGGTATTTCGAAGTTCACATATTCAGCATTAATATTCTCAGACTGAAATTTTTCGTTGAAGTATCCGATGGAGAATGAATGTTTCAGCGGATAACCGATTAAACCGTATTTGTCCATAATTGAAAGATAGATCTATTTGGTTGCTACATAAAGGGTACAGATACCGAAAGTTAATCGCTGGAAACGTACCCGGTTGAAACCAGCGTTGAGTATAGCCTGCTGCATCACCTCTCCCTGTGGAAAAGCGCGAATGCTTTCTGGCAGATAGGTGTAGGCACTGGTGTCCTTGGATAGCAGTTTGCCGATGAGCGGCATTACTGCTTTAGAGTAAAGGATGAATAGTTGCTTCATAGGGAAGTAGTCGGGTATAGATAACTCAAGGATAATCAGATGTCCGTTGGGGCGAAGTACGCGACACATTTCGCCGAGTGCAATATCCGTATGTTCGAAGTTGCGTACACCGAAAGCTACAGTCACTGCGTCGAACGTAGCATCGGCAAAAGACAGAGCGGTGCAATCTTCACGGACGAAAGATATTTTGTCCGTTAGACCTGCCTGCTGTACTTTTTCACGGCCCACTTCCATCATGCCTTCCGAAATGTCGGCACCGATAAGCGACTGCGGTTGCAGTTCGCGGCAAGCCAGAATGGCGAAGTCACCGGTACCGGTAGCTATGTCTAATATTTGTTGGGGATGATAAGGACGGAGTGTATGGATTGCTTTTCTACGCCAACTGCGGTCAATACCCATTGAGAGGGTATGGTTCAATTGGTCATAGGTCGGGGCGATGCGGTTGAACATGCGCTCTACCTGGACAGCTTTTGTATCTTCTTTGCCGTATGGTTTGATATATTCCTGAGGATAATCCATAAAAATAGGTATATTCTTGCACAAAGTTAAGAAAATAAGTAGTTCAGTGTGTAACTTGTGGCAAAATTCCCAATAGATTGTTATCTTCTATTTCGATTGCTACTATTCATTTTAATGGACAGTAGTGATGAATGATAAGTGGAAAATGTTTAAAATCACTCTTGGAGAACTGTTTTTTGTGCGAAGTAGTCCAGTATGCTGGAACTATACGATATAAGAAAAACCAAAAAAAGCAAGGACTGTATCACGAAGAAGAATATTCTTCGATTGTGATACAGTTCTTTGCCGTTATATTTTCGGAATCGCTTATTCGTGCGAAGCAAAATATTTCAGGAATTGTGTGCGTTCAAAGGTATTCACACCCTTTACGTCGCATACGTTCATTTTACCCTTGAACTGGGCGATGCTTCCCATGCCCTTGCTTGCCATCCAGTTAGCCACAAATTTGTTGTATTCGTTGATGACGGCAGATGATTCTTTGTAAAGAACACTGCATATTTCTACGGCGGAAGCTCCTGCCAGAATGGCTTTTACAATGCCTTCAGCCGAGTGAATGCCGCCTGAAATAGCATAATCTATCTTGCTGACAGCCGCCGAGGCAATGCCTGTCCAGCGAAGTGAGTTGGAGAGGTCGGCCTCATTGCTGAATACGTCACCTGCAATCTGCGTCATATTGTCGATATTGATGTCCGGCTGATAGAAGCGGTTGAACAGTACGACGGCCGCAGCTCCGTTGGCATAAAGCTGGTCAATGAGAGCCACAGGGTTGGTCAGGTTGTTGCCCAGTTTCATGATGACGGGGATTTTGACCGTTTTCTTGATGTGACGAAGGATGTCGATGTGGCGTTGCTCAAAGCTGCCATAGGTGTATTGTACATCCGTTTGCAAAGCTAAAATATTGATTTCCAGCGCATCGGCTCCGGATTCTTCAATCTGCTTGGCGAAGTCGGCCCATACGTCATCTTTATAGCAGTTGATACTGGCGATAACGGGGATGTCGCACACCTTCTTGCTTTCACGTATCAGGTTGAGATATTCGCCTAATTTGTGGTGGAGGATATAGACGGATAGTTTGTCTGCTGCTTCGGGTGACATGGAAGGATCGTCGTGCTGATAGACTTCCATCATGATCTGCTCTTCGAAGAGAGACTTCAGTACGATAGCTCCTGCTCCTGCTTCGCAGAGTCTTTGATTTTTGGCTGCACTGTCTGTCAGACCTGAACTGCTGACGATAATGGGATTTCTTAAGGAAAGCCCGGCAAAAGTTGTTTGTAACGTTGTTGCCATGATGTTTTATTTTTTAAATTAATAAATTCGTTCTCCGAAAATGCTGCTTCCTACACGTACCAGTGTGCTCCCTTCAGTAATGGCTTCGTGGTAGTCGTGTGACATGCCCATTGAAAGTTCGCGGAAAGTTTCTTCATCGGCAAACCATGTAGACTTTACTTCACGGAAGAAGTCGCTTAAAGATCGGAATTCCTTCTTGATTTGTTCGGTATTGTCCGTGTTGGTGGCCATGCCCATAAGTCCGCATAGGCGGATGTACTGAAACTGACGCCATTGGCCTTCGGCCAGCATCTGGCGACATTCGTCGAAGCTGAAGCCGAATTTGGTCTCTTCGCAGGCGATGTGTAATTGTAGCAGGCAATTCACCCTGCGGCCCGCTTTGGCAGCCTGCCTGTCCACTTCGGTCAGGAGTTTGAAAGAGTCGATGCTGTGGATGAGCGAAACATAAGGTACGATGTATTTCACCTTGTTGGTCTGTAGGTGACCGATGAAGTGCCATTCGATATCTTTTGGAAGACTTTCATGCTTGGCAGTCATTTCCTGTACCTTACTTTCGCCGAAGATACGTTGTCCTGCCCGGTAAGCTTTTTCGATGGCCTCGTTCGGGTGAAACTTCGATACGGCTACCAACCGTACCCCTTCGGGCAGTTCGTTCCGTATTTCTTTGATGCGTTCTCCAATCATCTCTTTTTCGTATCTTTACACTTCCGGCTTATTGTCGGGCTCGACACTGTAAGGATATACATCCATGATAGGTGTTTCGGTTACAGAGGCTATCTGATAGTCGGCCATGGTGCCTTTCATCCCTTCATCCAGTTTCTTTACGGCATCACGCAAATCGGCAGCTTGTACCAATACTTGAGTAGATGTTTTTTTCTCCGCACCGCTCTTTTCATCGAGTGTGATAAAAAGAAGTTTGCACTTGAACCAGCGGTCGGCAGCTTCTTCGTCGCAGGGGAAAAGTTCGCTATAGTTGGCACGTTTGATGTCGGCTACCGTGAATTCCCCGCTGATGAAAGGAGTAATCTCTTCGATGATGCGTGCTTCGGCTTCGGTAAAGCTGAGTGCATCTACCAGATAAGGCTCCGTAACCTTCTTGTTCATGCCGTTTTCCATTGTTTTTTCATATCGAACTTTACATTCGAACCATGTATGCATTGCCATAATTTTCAGTCTTTTAGTTTTCTATTGATAAGAATATGTCTATTAATTCCCCACAAAGATAAAACTTTTCAAACAAAGAATACAAGAGAAGGTTTAAGATTTACGCACATTCGGATGCGAAATGCTTGCAAAACTCATCCATCATACAGAAAATGTCCATAACTTTGTCCTCGGTAATCATCGTTTCTATTCTTGTAAGCTGTTGTAAGTCACCTGTAAAGATGCAAGATATTTGCGGGTTAACAACTTTTATGAGACTTTTCTTATTCCGAATGGGTGCGTTAATTAATCATAAATGCTACATTTGCGACATTAATAGAGCTTTGTTAAAAAGTTGTGCTGATTAAGAGTAGATACATAAATGTTAATTAAAGTAATATGAAAACAAAGAGTTTATTTGGAATAATGATATTATTCCTGCTTACATTCACCTTTATCGGTTGTAATAAAGAGGAAGAGAAATTTTCTAAAGAAATAATACAACAAACTCTATTTGACATGAAAGGTACTTATCATGGCACTGTTCATGTTGTGAGTTCAAATGGTTACGACAAGACATTACAAAATGCATTAGCAGTTTCGCGTGACTCTCTGAAGTTTAATATGCCATTACAGCCGTTATCGGAGTTGATTTCAGACGAAACTCTTTCAGAACGTTTGCGTGATATAAGCGAAGTGACTGTTGTAGCCGGATATGACATTACACAGCTTGATTATAGTGTTGTTAATTTCGGGTTATATCCCAAAGATGTCACTATATTAGGTGGATTGGGCGCACCTCCTACAGTCAGAATCGTATTTGCTAAAAACTATGGCGGTGATGCCGAACCCAAAAGAAACTCTATAATCTTCAATATGTCCCCTACGGAATTATGGATGGGTGACAATAAATATGAAAATTTGCCTAAGATAACATATCATTTCGAAGGTGTATATGAATAGTGCGAACAATAAGTAAATGCTTATAGTTTATATAATCCTGCTCATCTGTCATGCTGAACAGCGTGAAGCATCTCTGTTATGAGAAAGAGATCCTTCACTTCGTTCAGGATGACATTACATAATGATTATGCCTTTTCATTTTGGCACACTCCCATCATCCGACGCTTTCACCCAGTACCCGTTGCCGTACCGCGTATGCACCCTTCTTCCCATCTGCGCCAGCAGGTGACTGAACGCCGTGCACGAACAGCCCCTTAACGCTGCCGGGTTCTTCTTCTTCAAGGCGGCGTAGATGTCTGCCGCAGACATCAGATGCGCACCCTCCTCACTTGCTTCGGCAAACTCGAAGCAGCTGCCAATGAGTTCCTCGGCGGGCTTCACGCGGTAGAACGGACGGTTCGCCGCCTGGATTTCCGCCTCCTCCGCCTTGCTGAACCAGCAGCGTCCGCCGTTATTCAGCTCGTGCAGGAGCTGGGCGTACAGTTGGGCATGGTCGAGGGGAGTCGTACAGTCGATGGCCCGCTCCACTTCCACACAGATAAAACGTCGGCTGCCCGACAGGTCGGTCAGCAGGTCACGGCGGTTGCTCGTGCCGATGAACGAGGCGATTCTTGGCAAAGCCTCCGCCGAACGGCGGTAGGCACGGCGCACGCGCAGGTCTTCCATCTGCATCAGGTTCTTCAGCTGCGGCAGGCGGGAGGCAGGCAGGCGGTCGAACTCGTCGAGGTTGATCAAACCGTAGGACGCCAACTTGTTTTCCGCCGATGAGGCGTTGGTCAGGTCGAAGCTCTCGGTGAAATAGTCGCGCAACTCTTGGGGGAGCAGCATCCGGCAGAAGGTGGACTTGCCCAATCCCTGCGTGGTGCTGATGAGGAGCGGGGCCACACTGTTGGCACGACGGCCCCGGTCGCCCGTGCCTGTCCACTGGGCGGTGACGGCCAGCATCCAGCGGTGGAAGGAACGTATCCAAACCCCGTTGCCGGAGACCCGCTTTGCCAGGTCTTCCACCCGGTCCTTGCCGTCCCATTCAGGCAGGTGCTTGAAGTACAGGTCGAACGGATGGTAAGCCCTTACGTGGTCGGATTCCACGTATCGCTTCACGTCCCTGTCCCAGCAATCCACTCCGTCCTCCATAGCACCGAGGGCGATGCCGTTCAGGACACGGCTATCCACGGGCGTATAAAGAAGGCGGTGCGAATCGTCCGCAGCCTCCGTGTCGAGGCGGGCGCACTCCGTGCGCTCCGTCAGCAGGTTGTAGCGGAAGGCGTAGTGCAGCTTCAGGTAGCGGGTCAGGCGCTGCATGATCCGGCGTTGCCTGGAGTCCTTCCGGTCGACGGCCTCTTCAGCTTGCTCCTTGTCTTTGTCTTTCAACGTATCCGTCTCCGGTTCGGCCTCTTCCTGCTCTATCCATTCCGTCACCTCGTTCCGCCCGTTCAGGCTGAAGATGCGCTTGTCGGGGCGGGGTGTCTGGGGCGTCCAGGTCAGTTGGACGGTGAACTCGCCGTCGCCCGTGACGAGGAAGACTTCGCCGCCCGGCAGGCGGCCGCAGTATTCGTTGAGGTTCGACAGAAGTTCCCTGTAGGAGTTGGCGGGAGCCGGCAGGGGCGCTTCCCGGCGGGAAGTGAACAGATCTCTTAGCTGGTAAATCAGGTTCATAAGCGGATGCGGTTGGTTCTTATTTTTTCCTGTAAAGATACAACATTTTAAGGCCTTTGTCAAGTCCTCCGGCTGCGTCCGGGGCTGCCTTTAGCGTCTTTTATATCTTTCACCGGAAACAGGGGATGTGCCCCGGTGAAGTTTCACCGGAACGGGCTGACTGTAAGCGGGTTGCGGTGAAAGCAGGAAACAAGCCGTTCGGGGCATCGCACACAAATGTTCTGCGGTATTCCCATTCTCCGTGAAAGAACTTTCACGCCTTCACCCCATCTTTCACACTATCTCGCTCGTTGACAGGCGTTTGCCGGCCCGTGAAACCGTGAAGGCGGAAAACGGGAAACTTTTTTTCTTGCCGCCTTGCCCGCCTTGCCCGCCTGCTTCAGCGGAATCATGTGATGCGGAAGGTCGTATTTTCTGAAGGGAAACATAGAGTTCCGGGCAAAAGCGGGACAGTTTCGGGAGGGAACCGGGCCGCCTTTTTCCGGGTTCCCATGCAGTGCTTCATGAGAAGGTAACGAAGCACTTCGTCAGGGTGCCATGCAATGCTTTGTCCGAGTGTCAGGAAGTGCTTTGTCGGCAGGCATGAAAGCACGTCGTTGGCGTGCGCCTGCCGGCTTCTTCACGGACAGAACATGGTGAAATATTGTTAGTTTGATGCGTAATGTTGACAGCTACAGAAGTTTGCCATTTCAAAATGGCTACGACATTGTTTTAACAGGAGCTTATCCCGGACTCACATTAAATAATATTTCGATAAAATATGATAGCGTTTACTTTGATATATCAAAAGATGTGCATATTTTTGTGCATAATTGTGAATTGTGTAACAAACAAAACACTGTAAATAATTTTAAAGAGGAAAAAGAAAGAGATATTGACATATTAAAATAAGGCGTTAGCATTTATTCTGTGATTCTGAAACTTCGACACTTTCAAAAAATCACTCTACGGAATAAAGTTGATGCTCACGTGTTATACACGTGGGCTTTATTCCATATATTGAGTGATAGGTAGTCGAAGACCTCAGAATCAGTATCGGAAATAGTCCACGTTTTTTGTATCTGTACTTATCGGGATAAATGCTATCGCGCAATAAATCCCGACCATGAACACTAATCCATTCCAAATTCTTACGCCGCAGGAGCGATGGCGACCGGAAAACGCCGACAGTGCCACAGCCCCACTTGTAGAGAAAATCCGTGTGGCGGTTGCCGAATGGCGCAAAGCGGGTTATCCGCACACGAGCGAAACATCGTTGGCATTGCTTCGCTTTTGGTTCGACACGCCGCATCCCGATAATTTCCGATTCTTTTTCTCGCAGCGGGAAGCCATTGAGAGCATCATCTATCTTTACGAGGCTGCCGAAGCCCGCGACAAATACCAACTGATTGCACAATTCGATTCGAGCGGCGAACTTACGCCCGATGCCTTTGATGAGAACTGGACGCGGTATGTAGTGAAAATGGCGACGGGTGCGGGAAAGACGAAAGTCGCCGCGTTGGTTATCGTATGGTCTTATTTCCATAAGTTGTACGAACCCGACAGCATCCTGTCAAAAAATTTCCTGTTTATCGCTCCGAATATCATTGTCTTTAATCGGCTGCTCAAAGATTTCGAGGGTCTGCGAATGTTCTTTGACGAACCGTTCCTGCCCGACGATGACTATTGCGACCGCTATTGGCGTAGCGATTTTCAGCCGACACTTCATTTGCAGGACGATGTTCATGGCATATCCGAATCGGGCAACATATTTCTAACGAATATACACCGCGTCTATGTGTCAGACCCTGCAAGGTTGTCGGTCGAGGAAACCTTTTTAGGCATCAAGCCAAAACCCGACGCAGATACCGCCAGCGGAATAGATTTGGGCAAGTTGCTCCGCAGCGGTCAGATAAAGGATTTAGTTGTCGTGAATGATGAGGCGCACCACATCCACGATGAGGACTTGCAATGGCACAAGTGTATCAGCGACATACACAACCGCCTCAAATTGAGATACGGCAACGGGCTTTCTTTGCAGGCGGATTTCACGGCAACCCCGAAACATGCCAATGGCGCAATCTTCGTGCAGACGATATGCGACTATCCGCTGGTCGAGGCTATTCGGCAGCAGGTTGTCAAGTCACCGACCCTGCCCGATGAGGCTTCACGCCTGAAATTGGAGACACAGGATAGTGTCGAATTTGTGGAGCGTTATCGCAGTTTTATCGAGCTGGGTGTGGTGGAGTGGAAAAAGCAATACGACGCCCTCAACGGCGTAAAGAAACCCGTGCTGTTCATAATGACGACCAACACAAGGGAGGCGGATGCCGTAGCCGATTTCCTGCAACGCGAATATACTTTCCTCAACAATGCCGTACTGACGATTCACACCAACAAGAACGGCGATGTGGTCGATTCGGGCAAAAGGGATAAAGAGGAATTGATGATGCTCCGCACGGCTGCCGATGAGATAGACAGGGACACTTCACGATACAAGGTCATCGTTTCGGTGTTGATGCTCCGCGAGGGCTGGGATGTGCGGAATGTTACGACGATTGTCGGTTTGCGACCGTTCAAGGCGAAATCGAATATCCTGCCCGAACAGACCATAGGGCGCGGTCTGCGCAAGATGTTCGACCTCAACACGCCCGAAGAATTGGTGGTTATCGGCACACGGGAGTTTTTGGAGTTTGTAGAAACACTCAAAGATGAGGGTGTAGAGTTTGAATATGCACCTATGGGCGCAGATACACAGGTAAAGGGTAATATCAGCGTGTCGATCGATAAAGATAAAGATGCCGATGCACTCGATATTCGGATTCCGCAGATGCGCCCAAAGATAATCCGTGAACAAAAGAACCTCGCAGAGTTGAACGTCGCAGATTTTGAGAGCGAACAGGCTCCGTTTAGGCACTATTCCGACGATGAGATAAAAGAGATTGTATATCGAGATATAGAGGGCAAAATCACGCATACGACAATTTTCAGCCATAGCCATACTCCCGACTATCGCAATGTACTGACGGCTATTACGCATTCGATTCTGCGCGAAGCCCGCCTGCTGAACGGACACCATATTCTCTATCCGAAAGTCGAAAGTTTCATTAAGTATCGGCTATGGGGCAGGGAGGTCGTTTTGTCTGATCCGCAGACGCTCCGCAATCTGTCTGAGGCAACGGCTATCCGCATTGTTTACGAAACATTCAAAAAGGCTATCTCCCGTCTCACTATCGTAGAACGTACAGATATGACAAATCGCGGCTATGCCTCTGTTGCAAAGAGCCGTCCGATTGTCGTCAAGCACCAACCCTATATAGCCGCGCCAAAAAAATCGCTCTTTGACAAGGTTATCGGGGACAGCGAATACGAATTGCAGTTTGCGGCGGCAATGGAAAAATGGGGAGATGTGGTAGCCTATGCAAAGAATACGGAAACAGGTGTGGGTTTCAGCATCGAATATCAGAACTCGGAGGGGCGGATAGCTGCCTACTACACCGATTTTTTAGTCCGATGCAGCAACGGTCGATGCTATGCCGTCGAACTGAAAGGCGTTGAGGATGAAGATGTCCGATTGAAGCGGGAACGGTTGCGACAATGGTGTGTAGATGTAAATAGGGTACAAGAGCAGCAATGGTCGTCGCTCTATATTCTGCAAAAAGAATGGGATAAGTACCGCGACAAACTGCGGACTTTTGCCGATGTCGTAGAACTGTTTGAAGTAAAATAATTTATGTAAGATTAAACGATTATACCATTATGGCTGATATTAGAAAAAACGAGATGATAGAACTTATCCGACAGGGTAAGAAGTTGGACAAGTCGATGATATACGACCTTTTTGCGGGGGACGATGAGGAAGTGTTCCTGTTTTGGAATGGACGCAACGAGCAGGTGACGAATGTTGCGCTGCCGTTTCACAGCATCGAACAAATCGACGAACCGCGAGCCGAACACAATGCGGAACTTGCGATATTCGATACCCGGGGACGCCAACTCAAAGGCTGGACGAACAAACTGATATGGGGCGACAACAAATTGGTCGTCTCCTCGTTGCTGAACGGTCCGATGCGCCGTGCGATAGAGGCTGTCGGCGGAATGAAACTGGTTTATATCGACCCGCCGTTTGCCGTCGGATCGGACTTCGGCTTCGATATTGCCATAGGCAATGACAGCGTAACCAAGAAACAGAGCGTTATCGAAGAAATTGCCTATCGGGACACGTGGGGACGGGGTATTTCCTCTTACTTGTCAATGATGTACGAGCGCTTGCGCCTGATTCACGACTTGTTAGCAGATGACGGCTCAATCTATGTGCATTGTGACTGGCGGGTTTCAAGTGTTTTGCGGTTAATGTTGGATGATGTCTTCGGAAAAGGTAATTTTAGAAATGAAATAGTATGGTGCTACACAGGCCCTCAAAGGTCAAGAAATTGTTTCCCTAAAAAGCACGATTCTATACTATTTTACTCAAAATCCATAGAATCAATATTTAATCCTCAACGGGTTAAGCATAAATCGGGACTCCATGGAGTCGGAGGATTCGGATTTAAGGGTTCAGATACAGCAAATACAGTACTGAAGGAATTAGAAGAGAAAGGGAAATTATTAGAAGATTGGTGGCCTGATATTTCAACAGTTGGTCGTCTAATAAATGAATTTGAGGGTTATCCAACACAAAAACCTGAAGCCCTGTTAGAGCGCATTATCAAGGCATCGAGCAACGAGGGCGATTTGGTCGGCGATTTCTTTTGCGGAAGCGGCACAACTGCTGCCGTCGCCGAAAAACTCAACCGCAAATGGATTGCTTGCGACTTGGGACGTTTTGCCATACATACTACTCGCAAACGACTTATCGGCGTACAGCGCGAACGCTGCAAGGCGGGTCAGGACTATCGCGCATTCGAGGTGCTGAACCTCGGCAAATACGAACGGCAGTTCTTTATGGATGATATGTGTAGGTCTATTGGAAATATCCGTAATGAAGAGCAATATATCAATCTGATTCTCGAAGCCTACAAGGCGAAACGCATCGACAACACACCCCTGTTGCATGGCGTGAAGGGCGACCGCTTCGTGCATATCGGTGCGTTGGATATGCCCGTAACGCAAACCCGCCTTGACGACCTGTTCGAGGAATGCCGCAAGCAAATGGTGACGGCGGTCGATGTGCTCGGCTTCGAGTTCGAAATGGGACTTACCCCGCAATATATCCAGAAATTAAAGGAGCAGGGTGTCGATTTCAGGCTGAAATATATCCCGCGCGATGTGTTCGACCGTCGGGCCGTAGAACGGAACCAGGTGCATTTTTACGATGTCGCCTATCTCAATGCACAATGCAAGGTCGTCGGTCGCCGGCTGACCGTAAGCCTGTCGGATTTCGTTTCCAACTACACGCAGGACGATTTGGACGACGTCGAGGTCAAGGCAGGGAAGTCGCGTATCGTTATCGACGGCGGCATGATTATCAAAAAAGAAGTCAGCAAAGAGGGCATCTTGAGCGAACAGATATTGACGGAGAATTGGCACGACTGGGTCGATTACTGGGCTATCGACTACAACTACGAGGACAAGCGCGAAATTATCTGCACTACGGACAAGGAGACGGGCGAGGTACATGAGAAGTGGACGGGCAACTACATCTTTGAGAACGAATGGCAGAGTTTCCGCACGAAGCAGTCGCCGACGCTCGAACTGACCGCTCCGTCGCACCAGTACGACCGTCCGGGCCGTTATAAAATCATGGTGAAAGTCGTGGATATTCTCGGCATTGATACCAGCAAAGTGATAGAAATCGTAATACCGTAAAGCAATGAACAAACAGGAAGAGAAAATGTGGGTGATAGTGACGGATTGTACTGTTCGTGGGATTATATCAACCGTTTATGGATAATATCTAAAATGTTTTTAGTATATTTGCTGTATAATAACAAAACCTGTTTATTATGATAAGAAATGCCTGGACAGATGAGGAAATGATTTCAACTAATGGGATTTGTCTTTCTCCTTTGTATGACAAAGCCTTTGATAAGGGTTATATTGGCATACGGCCGGATGATTATACGGTAATAATATCAAAAGAGTTGAAAAATTATAAAAAACACCTTTCTTATCAAAATTGCTTTGCGCCAATTGAAGATAAGCCAATTATGCTTCCAAACAAACATAACCCCAACCCTGAATTTTTAGCATATCATATTGAGCACATATTTGTAAAACATAATTAGTTAATAATCATTTGCGCCAAATAAGGGTTGTTGCGATGATAAGTTGTTATTAGCGATGCAGATAAACAATGGTCTTGTCAAGATTGTTGAGAAGGCAGAAGATAGGGTTATGTTATACCATAATTGATTCTTAATTTAATTAGTCGCAATGGAGTAGCGTATGAATGAAGATAGAAAAACAATAACCGATTTTGACGAGTATATCCGCCAGGGAGAGCCGGAGAAAAGGGAAAAGGCGTATATCTGGCAGACTGCCATAGGTCTGCAGGCTGTTGATGGGCTTACGACTTCTGATTACCTCAATGAAACAGCCAAAAGGCACATTGAGGGAGAAATCGACATTGATGAAGTTCGTGAACTCATAAAGACTTATTACCGGTCAAAGTCCAACCGGGAGCCTGATGATGATGAGAAACGAGAGGCTGACGGGGTATCAGCGAATATATCCAAAATCCTGTCAAATCGTACACTGGATTTCAGTACCCAGGGATACATTGCGCTACATCGCCGAATCTTTGCCGGCATATTCAAGCATGCAGGCAGAGTTCGTGACTACAATATCACGAAAAAAGAGTGGGTGCTGGAGAATGAAACGGTAAACTATCTGAATTGGGAGGATTTGCGCAGGGCATTGGACTATGACATTGAACAGGAGCGCAATTTCAGCTATAAAGGCATTACCGCCGATGCCATGATTTCCCACATTACCCGTTTCGTATCGGGTCTTTGGCAGATTCATGCGTTTGGGGAAGGAAATACCCGCACGACGGCGGTATTCACGATTCAGTATCTCCGCTCCATTGGATTCGACATCACCAACGATATGTTTGCAAAACACTCGTGGTACTTTCGAAATGCACTGGTGCGCGCAAACTACAAGAACGCTTTGAAAGGCATAGACTATACTCCTATTTATTTGGAGCGATTCTTCCGCAATCTGCTGTTGGGTGAAAAATGGGATTTGCGCAATCGTTATCTGCATATAAACCCGACGGAAGAATGGAAAGTTCAACCGAATCTTGCTGACAGGACAAGTGCAGGACAAGCGCAGGACAAGTGCGCGGCAATTGATGATACACTGCAGGACAAGCTGCATACAAACAACCCGAATATTGAAAAATTGGTGCGAATGCTTGGTGAACAGCAAATGTCTGTAAAACAGATAATGGAAGCACTTGGATTGAAAGGGCGCGATAACTTCCTTAATCTCTACTTGAAGCCATCCATATCTAAAGGCTATGTACGTTTGCTGTACCCTGACTCACCGCGCCATTCACGCCAGAAATATCTTCTGACAGTCAAAGGGCTGGCACTTTATCTGGAAATAATTGGCAAACAATAATATCATTAATCATGAGGAAGCAAGATACGTTTCAAAATGGCTACTGTTGATGATGGCTTTGCCAACTTTGTACCGATAATCACGCAAAGTATTCGCACAATATCGAGAACCTTTTTGACAGGGGCATACATCTTGTACACGGGCTGAGGGCAAACATGAAGAACAGGCTCATGTCCATGTGGAGAAATCATGCTAAGGAAGAGGTGCATCATAGAGTGTATCGACGACCTGCTGAAGAACAAGGCCGACATCGTACATTCAAGGCACAGATTAATACACAATTTCGGCCTGATATGCAAAAGGGAGGATATATCTAATAATGCCTTGCTATGTATTAAATGTGACGGGGTTAGCTCTCCTTGTTCTATTGATCTGTCTTATTGGATAGCTTTTCAAGGAAGCAGACCATAAGGAAGCCTACTACCATCAATGCGATTGCTTCGCCAATGTAGGCATTGGGCAGGATGTTGGTTTCGATAGGCATGCCATGTGTGTTGTCGGCTATTTCTTTCCATGGCCATACTTTGTTGAGTGAACCCAGCATGAAGCCCGTCAGGATGGCTAAGGTGATGTTACGGAAATGCTTCAAGGCAAACGATAACAAACGCGAGAAACTGATGATGCCAATGACTGCACCTGCTGCAAAGATAGCCAATGTCGTGATATTGAGTGTTTTTACCGCTTCCATGATATAGAAATATTTACCTAACAATACAAGAATGAAACTCCCTGAAATACCCGGAAGAATCATGGCACAGATAGCGACAGCACCACATAGGAAGATGAACAGCGGATGGGTCGACGTCTCTGCGGGAGTAGCAACGGTTATGTAGTAAGCTATCATGGCACCGATGATAAATCCGATAACTGTTTTCCAATTCCACCTCTTGATGTCTTTTCCTACAAACCAGGTAGAAGCCAGTACCAGGCCGAAGAAAAATGCCCAAACCAATATGGGGTGGGTAGTGAGTAGCCAAGTTATGGCTTTTGCGAGCGAAAAGATACTGATGCCAATTCCAAACCAAAGTGAGAGTAGAAAATTCCCATTGATTTTCTTCCAAAACGATTCCCATTTTCCCGTGAGAAACAGGCGGATGCTTTCCATGTTAATGCTCTTGATCGTTTCTATCAGTTCATCGTAGATGCCTACAATGAAGGCAATGGTACCGCCCGAAACACCGGGTACGACATCGGCGGCTCCCATGCCCATGCCTTTCAGTGCGATAAGTGCGTAGTCTTTCAGTTTTCTTTTCATAATGCTCGTACTCTCTTTTTTATAGAGTTTTTTATATAGCTTATTCTTTTCGCCGCCGGATCGGTTCTGTCAGGTAGGCTTTCATTACCTGTATAGTCTCTCTATCAGACATTTTCTTGACTAATGTTTGCAGATTTTCCATGTATTTTTCGCTCATCGGACTTTCTGTCTGTTGGTTGTAGTGTCGGGCTTTCTTTGTTTCGCCGGACAGAATACAAGACACGGTAAGTCGCTGGTACAGATTAGGATAATCGGGTTTACATTGTTCGATATGCTCCAAGGCGCTGACAGAATAGCTGTACATGTCTGCTTCGCTGCTATAAGCGGCTATTTCAGACCATGTATCGGCCGTATTGTCATCACTGCCTATTTCTTCCCACATGTCAATGGCTTTTTGTTTTTCTCCCCGTTGTGCATAAATCAGTCCTCCCAACAGATGGGCGTCTACATTGAGATAATCAATGTCAATGGCTTTGTGGCAGTAATCGAGTGCCTGCCCTTCATATTTCTCATTACCCAGTTTATAAATGCAGATGGCCATGCCGGCGTAGAGTGATGAACGTGTAATCGGGTCTTTTAAATCCTTCTCATGTTTCCAAGCGATATACAATTCGTTATAAGCCTTCTCCCATTCTTCTTTTTCCAGCTTGATTTGTCCTAACATGGAGTTCAGGTATGCAGGGGCAATGCTATGTAATTTGACAGCCTCTTTATAGCATCTGACGGCCTCTTCGTCGTTGCCAAGCTCCAGAAAGCAGTAGCCTTTAATGGCGTAGGCTTCGCCTAATTCGTCGTTGGCCAGCAGGGCATAGTCACAAGCGTCAATGGCTTTCCCGAATTCCTGCATGCCCATGTGGCAGCGTGCTACCGCCATCCAGTATTGCGGGTGATAGGGGTCGTTGTCTATCAGCTTATTATAGTAGGTCAGAGCTTTCGCATAATTTTTCCGGTCGAGCTGACTGTCTGCCATAATACAGCAGTATTCTGTATCTTCTTTGTCCCATCGCCAATGTGAAAGCCTTTCCATTGCCCGATCGTAGTGGTTAGATTCCAAATACATATAGGCCACATCTATAATGTTCTCCTTGCTGTATTTGTCTTCCAACATGTCCAGTTGCAGCTCGGCGTCTTCCATGCGTCCTTCCTCAACCAGTAGTCTGGCACGCAGGATGATGACATCTGAGCGTTCTTCAGTAATTTTCCGGGCTGTCTGTTTGGCCCTTTCCAGCTCGGACAAACTCAGATACAGGTAGCTGTGTTCTATTAACAACGAGGTGTTGCCGGGGTGGAGTCTCAGCCCATACGCGATGACTTCGGCTGCGTCGTCGAACTTGCTGTTGCGTTCGTACCATTCGGAAATATCGGCCAAATCTTCTGCATCCATGTAGATGGAGATGTGCTGGTCGCGTGCCGTTTCGTAGTTTTCCACCAGTTCGGCTAATGCCTTGTCTTTGCCCGACAACAGGTTCTTGTTACTCATCGTATGGGGTTGTGTATCTGTTTTTTATTTGTTTATTTTGCCCCAGGTGTCTTTCAGCCCCACCGTGCGGTTGAAGATCATCTTTTCTGCAGTAGAGTCCTTATCGACATTGAAGTAGCCGATGCGTTGGAATTGGAGATAAGTGAGAGGCTTCATGCCGGCAGCAAACTTCTCGACATAGCAACACGGCAGTACTTTCAGCGAATCGGGGTTGATAATCTCCTTCATGGCTGTCAGGGCATCGCAATTCTTGGCTTCGCGGATGGCTGCCAATTCGTCACGAGGATTTTCCACTTTCCAAAGGCGGTCGTACAGACGTACTTTGGCCTCCAGGCAGTGGGCGCAGCTTACCCAATGTAGGGTACCTTTCACTTTGCGGTTGGCGCCTGGCATGCCGCTCTTTGAGTCGGGGTCGTATTCGCAGTAGACTTCCACCACTTCGCCTGCCTCGTTCTTCTTGCAACCGGTACACTTCACGATGTAGGCATTCTTCAGGCGTACTTCCTGACCGGGTGTCATGCGGAAATATTTCTTCGGAGCATCCTCCATGAAGTCTTCGCGCTCCATCCACAGCTCGCGGCTGAATTCGATAGTGTGGCTGCCTTCTTCAGGACGTTCAGGGTTGTTGATGGCTTCCAGTTCCTCCACCTGTCCTTCGGGGTAGTTGGTGATAATCAGCTTCACCGGGTTCAGCACGGCCGAAATACGGGTGGCACGTTCGTTCAGGTCCTCGCGAACGGCGCTTTCCAGCAGGGCGAACTCGTTGAGAGCATCGTAGGTGGTGTAGCCAATCTTGTCGATGAACTTATGAATGGACTCTGGCGAATAGCCGCGACGGCGGAATCCGCAGATGGTCGGCATACGGGGATCGTCCCAGCCGTTGACCAAACCTTCCTTGACAAGCGTCAGCAGGTTACGTTTGCTCATCAGCGTGTAGCTCAGGTTCAGCTTATTGAACTCGTATTGGCGCGGGCGGTTGTCGTCCAAATCCTTATTCCCTTTCAGCCAATCGACGAAAAGATCATAGAGTGGACGGTGTACCACAAACTCCAATGTACAAAGTGAGTGGGTTACGCCTTCGAAGAAGTCGCTTTGTCCGTGGGCGAAGTCATACATAGGATAGGCTTTCCATTTTGTGCCCGTGCGGTGGTGCGGATGTTTTACCACCCGGTAGATGATGGGATCACGGAAGTGCATGTTGGGGTTAGCCATGTCTATCTTGGCACGCAGCACCATCGCGCCTTCTTCTATCTCGCCACTGTTCATCTTTTGGAATAGCTCCAGATTCTCTTCAATAGGGCGATTGCGGTAGGGACTTTCCGTACCCGGCTGGGTCGGCGTGCCTTTTTGTGCCGCAATCTCTTCGGACGACTGCTCGTCGATGTATGCTTTGCCTTCCTTGATGAGGCGGATGGCGAAGTCCCAAAGTTGTTGGAAATAGTCCGATGCATAATATTCGTTGCCCCACTGGTAGCCCAGCCACTGGATATCCTCCTTAATGGCTTCTACGTATTCCACGTCTTCCTTCGTGGGGTTGGTATCGTCAAAACGCAGGTTGCATACGCCTCCGTGAGCGGCTGCAATGCCGAAATCAAGGCAGATGGCCTTGGCATGTCCGATATGCAGGTATCCGTTAGGCTCCGGCGGGAAGCGTGTCTGCACTCTACCTCCATTTTTACCGTTGCTCAAGTCGTTTTCTACAATTTGTTCAATGAAGTTCAAGCTTTTCTTTTCGCTTGTTTCTTCGTTTTTCAGTTCTGCCATACGTCTTTCATTACATGGTTCTTATTTATGGCTGCAAAAATAAGACTATTTTTTGTAAATCGTCCATATCCTTGGCATATATCCGTTTTTTGAGAAAGCATTGTAATGGCAGAGGAAGAATTTATATGCTTTTCGGTTATCCGCACGGCGGGATTGGAATAGGATTGGAATGTTTTCCTTTTCGTGAAGCGCCGTTTTCCGTCCCGCAAAGCATTGTTTTCTTCAGTGGTTATTCTCCATTCTTCCGTTTCAGGAAATCGGTAGGATTTTCGCCGAAATATTCTTTGTAGCATTTGGTAAAGTAGGAGGGGGAACTGAAGCCGACCTCGTATGTGATTTCAGCTACTGTCTTTTCGGTGGAGGCCAACAGTGCAGAGGCCCGTTTCAGACGTGCGATGCGCAGTAGTTCGTTGGGAGCATAGCCGCAGAGTGCCTTTGTCTTGCGATAAAGCTGTACACGGCTCAAGCCTATTTCTTCACCCAAATCCTCGACACTAAGGTTGGAATCGGACAAACGGTCGTTGATTAGGCGATGAAGTTTCTCCATAAAACCTTTATCCAGTTCGGCCACGGGCGCTTTTTGCGAGGGTATCTTTACGCCGTCCGAGAAGAAATCTTGTAGATGATGACGGTTTTCGATGAGGTTGCGCAGGCGGACGGTAAGCAGTTGGGCACTGAAAGGTTTGGATATGTAGGAATCTGCTCCGCACTCGTAGCCCTTTATCTTCTGCTCGTCTACGGCATAGGCCGTGAGCATCATCACGGGGATGTGCGATGTCTGCAATTCCGACTTCAAGCGGCGGCAGCAATCCATGCCGTCCATAACCGGCATCATCACGTCGCAGATAATGGCATCGGGTACGTACTTCATTGCTTGTTGAATGCCTTCTTGTCCGTTGGCGGCTTCGATGACGTTGTATTTTTCCTGAAGAACGGAGCGGACATAGTCGCGTACATCCTGATTGTCGTCTATTACAAGGATGGTTTCTTTGTCTTCGGGTTTTGTTTCGTGATTGGCTACTTGTATTGTCCCCTGGTCGGCGGCCAGTACGGCGCCTTCTTTCAGATTGGCTAACACGGCGCTACGGGTAGTGTTACTCTCTAAAGTGCCACTCTGATGAGCAGGCATTTCAATATAGAAGCGGGTACTTTGCCCTGCTATGCTGTCTACGTGGATAGTACCTCCGTGCATTTCTACGAATGCTTTTACCAAAGCAAGGCCGATACCCGATCCTGCATGGTGGATGTCTATCTGGTAGAAGCTTTCGAATATGTGCTGTATCTGGTCGGCAGACATGCCTACTCCGGTATCTGTCACTTGCAAACGTATCCAACGGGCGTCTTCTTTATGGAAAAACTCAAGACTGACGTGGACGCTTCCGTTCTCAGGAGTGAACTTAAAGGCGTTGGACAAGAGGTTGTACAAGATGCGTTCTATTTTTTCCGCATCGGCGGTAATGATGCTTTCTTCGTTTTCTTTGCCTTCAGTTTCAGGAGTATCAATGTTGAAGCGGATGTGTTTTCTGTAGGCCAATGTTCGGAAAGCGTCTGTCCATTCGTGTAGCGAGGCAGCCAGGTCAAATCGAGAGAGATGCATATCCAGTTTTCCTTCTTCAAATTTGCGGAAGTCAAGTATCTGGTTGATGAGTCGTAGCAGTACAGTAACGTTCTTATGGATGATATTCAGCAGGAATCGTTCCTGCTCGTTCAGGTTGCGGCTTTGCTGAAGTTGGTCGACGGGGTCGGCGATGAGGGTGAGCGGTGTGCGGAAGTCGTGGGAAACATTGGTAAAGAAAGCCAGTTTGGCATGCGTCGCCTCTTCCAATTGTTTCGACAGAGTGATGAGTTGGTCGCGTTGTTCCTCTAACTGCTTTTTTTGTTGGGATAATTCGGTATTCAAGCGGTTTTTGGTCCAAAAGGCGCGTACTACGAAGACCAGCAGTGCACCTACCAGTATGATGATGACGAAACAAGCATAGAGAAACATACGTTGGGCGGAATAGCGCATCAGAAATGTATCCAACTGGCTGTTCAGTTTCTCGATTTTTTCGTCCAGCGTTGCGATGTGATCCGTCTGCATCTGCATCACGTGGGCATTTTGTCGGTTGACAGGAGCGGTGGAAAGCAGATTTTCGCGTTGATATTTTTTCCTTTCCAAAATGCTCATGGCTACCTGCATTACGCGGTCGCCGCCCGTGGGATAAATGAAAGTGCCGTCCAGCGTACCATCGGCTACCAGTTCTACTCCCAACCCTTTGCCGGGCAGGGCATCTACACCTACAAACAGCATCTTGTCTGCACGTCCATGCCGAAGGGCTGCTGCGTGTGCTCCTGCTGCCATACGGTCGTTGTGAGCAAATACCAAATCAATCTGCGGATGATGGGTTAGAATGGAGTCAAATGCTTGTTCCGCAGACTTTTTGGACCATCCGGCATCGGCGCAAGCTACTATTTGTATGCCCTGTGTATAGGATAACACGTCCATCAAGCCTCGATGGCGATCGACTGCAGGGGTAGAACCTTGTAAGCCTGTCAGTTCTACGACATTGCCTTTGCCTTCCAAACGGGTGGTAATGTAGTGGCCTATCTGTCGGCCCATCTCGTAGTTGTCTGCTCCTACATAGGCTGTATAATGGTCAGAGTTTATCCGTCTGTCAACCAATACGATGGGAATTCCTTTGGCGTATGCTTTTTCTATCACGGGGGTGATGGCTTCTGCTTCGTTGGGGGCCACAACAATCAGGTCTACTTTTCGACGGATAAATCGTTCGATGTCTTCCGTTTGTTTCCGATTATCGTCGTTCGCCGAACAAATATCCACTTCCACGCCAGGATAGAAGAGTGCTTCGCGGCGGATTTCCTTGTTCATTTGTGTGCGCCATTCGTCGTCGCTACACTGTGACACGCCGATAATATAACGGGGTTTCTCTTGTCTGCATGAACTAAGAAGTAGCAGATATAGTGCACATAGAATGGTTACAAGAAAGATAAAGTGGCGTTTCATGGATTTTTGTTCTTTGAGTTTCTCGACACAAAGATA